>NZ_DASWTE010000123.1:0-11778 GCF_036402295.1 Phenylobacterium sp. | reverse complement strand
GTCGTTGCCGTCGATGCCGATCTCGAAGGACGAGGTCAGCGCATCCTGGATGCGGTTGGCGGCGGCGAGGCCGGCCTTGAGGCCCGCCGGCGCGTCGGTCTCGCCGGGCTTCAGCACGTAGGCCAGGTGCTGGGTGTCGGTGTTGAGCCGCAAGTAGGTGACGCCGAAGTCGGTCCAGACCAGGTCGCCGGGCTGGATCACCGTATCGCCTTCGAGCAAGGCCTTCACGCCCTGGCGGTGGACGCCGACCGAGGGGTGGAACCAGGTGTCGAGGCCGAGCTCGGTCAGGCGGGCGCGGAGGAACCACTCCACGTCGTCGGTGGTGGTCACGCCGGGCTTGATGGCCTTGGCGGAAAGGCCCTCAGCGAGCACCGCGTGGGCCAGGCGCACGATGCCCGGATAGAGCCGCATCTCCATCGGTGTGCGGGTTTCGAGCCAGCTCACCGACAGACCTTCGCCGGAGACGATGCGGTCGCGGAACTGGGGCGCGAGGGCGGCGGTGAGCTCGTCGTGCTGGCTCTTGGTGAGGCCGTCGCCGAACGCGGTCAGCGGCGAGATGTTGAGCGCGATCCGCTGCGGGTTTCGGGCGGCGATCAACTCGGCCAGCGCCTTCCACTGGTCGGGCTCAGCATCGGGGTTCCAGGCCGGCTGGAAGAGGCCGCCCAGGCCGTAGCGGCTGACCGTGAGCCGCTCGATCGGCTTGCCGCCGCCGGGGTTGTAGAACACCAGGATCGTGCGCCGCCGGGCCCGCAGGCTCCTGGCGTCCAGCATCGTGGCGACGACCGGGTCCTCCAGGTACTCGCGGGCTGCCAGCACCCACATGTCGACCTGGTGGACCTGCATGATCAGCGGGACCACCCGGTCCAGCCGGTCGGCGAGGACCGCGTCCACCACCTTCGCCCGCTCACGCGGCGACAGGACGGGCGGCAGGGCGGGATGCGCCTGCTCGGCGGGGCTCATCGGGAGGATGGGCGGCTCGGCGGCGTGGGCGGCGCCTGCCAGCGCGAGGACCGCCAGCAGTCCCACCCACAGCCGATCGCCAACAGACGCCATGATGCTCATGCTACCCGCCGCGCCGTGCGGGCGTGGGCGTGGGCGATGGCGACGGCCAGGGCGTCGGCGGAGTCGGAGGCGGTCTTGCCGGCGGTAGGCAGAAGGCGGGCTATCATCCAGCCGACCTGGGCCTTGTCGGCGCCGCCGGTGCCGACGACGGCCTTCTTGACGACGGTGGCGGCGTATTCGGCGACCGGCAGGCCGGCGCGGGCCGGGACCACCAGGGCCATGGCGCGGGCGTGGCCCAGCTTCAGCGCCGACTGGGCGTTCGAGTTCATGAAGGTCTCTTCGACGGCCGCCTCGTCGGGGGCGTGCGCGGCGATGACGGCCTCGATCTCGGTGAACAGCAGCCGCAGGCGCTCGGCGAAGGGCAGCTTGTCGTTGGGGGCGATGACGCCGTGGGCGACGTGGCTGAGCCGCATGCCCTCGCAGGCGATGACGCCCCAGCCGGTGCGGCGGAGGCCGGGGTCGAGCCCAAGAATGCGGATGGGGCGAATCGCGTTCATCGTCTGTTCCGGCGAAGATGCCGGAACCACGGAGCGGTGGGAATGGTGAAGCGGAGGTTAAGGGGGGGTCAGGCCCGGCCCAGAATCTTGGCCTTCATCTCCTGGAACTCGGCGTCGCTGACCGCGCCGGAATCCAGCAGCTCCTTGGCCCTCTTGATCTCCTCGACCATGCGGTCGGTGGGCGCGCCGCCGCCCACGCCGCCCATGGCGCCGATGGAGACCCCGCCCGAGGCCGCCCGGGTTTCCTCCAGGCCGCGGACGCGCCGCTTCTCTTCCCAGGCCTGCTCCTCGTACTGGGCCTTGGCGTACATGGCCGAGGCGGCCTGGGTCGGCACGCCGTCGACGGCGATGCCCGGGTGGCCCAGCAGCAGGCTGTCGAAGGCGAGGTTGGAGCCGCAGAGGTTGTCCAGGATGTTCTGCTCGAGGCGGACGTCCTTGAGGTCCTTCCACTGCATGTCGGCCATCTTGAAGCCGCCGAGCAGGCCGCGCTGGACCGTCAGGATGCGGCTGGAGGTGATGGCGATCACGCGGCGGCGCGCGAAGAGGGCGAAGACGCGGTGCTGGATGGCGCGCGCCAGCACCTGCTCGCCGGTCATCAGGGTGGAGTCGAGAGTGGCCTGCGCCTTGGCGGCGCGTTCCTCGGCGCCCAGGAAGACCAGCGCCGCCCAGATGGCGAGGGCGATCAGGCCCACGCCGAAGCTCAGCACCGAGATGAGGAGCCAGATGCCGATGGCCTTCAGGAGCTCGACGACGCCCTTCATCGGCGTTTCCCCCAGGGTTGTCCGGAAGGGACGCTAGAGCATTCGGCGGTTCGCTTGAACCGCCGAATGCTCAGAACCTTGCTAGGGAAAGACCATTCGTCGGCGACGAATGGTCGGGCGCCTCACCTCCAGAAGTGGAAGGCGTCCCACCCGGCCTGCATGGCTTCGACCGGCACGCCCAGCGCCGCGGCCAGCACGACGGCGACGCCGAACAGCAGGTCGCTGAAGCCCGGGATCAGGAAGACGGCGGCCAGCAGGATGAGCAGCGACAGCCCCTCCAGCCGGTGCAGCATCGGCGCCCAGCCCGCCGGCAGGAAGGGGCGGATGGCGTTGAAGCCGTCGAGGCCGGGCAGCGGCAGCAGGTTCAGGATCAGGGCGGTGGCCTGCAGGAAGGCCAGCATCGCGACCGCGTCGAACAGCATGCCTCGGGAGGCCCAGATGCCGAGGACGACCGCAAGCAGGACGAGCACCGCCAGCGTCGCCGCCGGCCCGGCCAGCGAGGCCGCCGCGCGCCAGGCGGGGCTGCGCATGAGGTCATTGCGCAGATAGACCGCTCCGCCCGGGAAGCCGATGCCGCCCAGCGCCAGGGCGATCAGCGGGATGACCAGGCTGGTCCCGAGGTCGCCGTAGCGGCGAGGGTCGAACGACAGGTAACCCTTGGCGCGCACCGTGTGGTCGCCGGCGACGTAGGCGGTCGCTGCGTGGGCGAACTCGTGGGCCATCACCGCCAGGATCCAGCCCACGATCACGAACGCGAAGGTGAGCGGCGTCTTGGCGGGTGGGCCCATGGCCAGCGCGGCGCCGAGGCCCGCGAAGGCGGCCAGCAGGGCGAGGCCGATGAGATTGTTGGGCGGCTTGGCCGGGGCGGCCGACGTGGTCGTCATATGGGAGAGATAGGTTGACTCGGCCGGTTGCGAAGGCTCGCATCGCGCCGGCTTGGGCGAGGGAGAGTTTTGGGATGGCTGAGACGGCATCGGACGGCGAGGCGCCCGCCCTCAACACCCACGCCCGCCTGGAGGCCCTGCTCACCCGGATTATCCAAGAGCCCGAGAAGCGGGACGAGATCGCCGAGGAGATCGAGCGCGACTTCACCCAGCGCCGGGCGGTGCTGGTGCTGGACATGAGCGGGTTCTCGCGCACGACCCAGCTCCACGGGATCGTGGTGTTCCTGTTGATGATCCATCAGATGCGGCTGCTCGCCGTGCCGACGATCCTGGCCGCCGGCGGCAAGCTGGTGAAGGCCGAGGCCGACAACCTCTACTGCCTGTTCGAGACCGTGGACGCGGCGGTGCGGGCGTCGCGTGAAATCATGAACCGCCTCGAGACCGTCAACGTTCTGCTGCCGGCCGACCGGCGGCTCTACGCCTCGATCGGCGTGGGGTTCGGCGACATCCTGGTGCTGGACGATGCGGACCTGTTCGGCGACGAAGTGAACCTCTCGTCCAAGCTGGGCGAGGACGTGGCCCAGGACCATCAGATCCTGCTGACCGAGGCGGCGCGGGCCGAGCTGGACGAAGGCGTCGCGACGACGCCCGAGCGCGTCAGCATCTCGGGACTGGTCTTGCACTACCACGCCCTCGCTTGAGGCCACCATTCTTCTCCTCACCGTAGAGGGAGGGAGCCCGCTCTAACCCCTGTGGATGGGGTCCACCCACGCCACGCCCTCGGGCTTCTCGACGGGGTCGATGTCGAGGTTGACCACGACCGCCTCCGAGTCCGAGCGGACCAGCACGCACGAGAGCGGCTCGTCGGTGGAAGCGTTGATCTCCTGGTGCGGGACGAAGGGCGGCACGTAGATGAAGTCGCCCGGCCCGGCCTCGGCGGTGAATTCCAGCTTCTCGCCCCAGCGCATGCGGGCGCGACCGGAGACCACGTAGATCACGCTCTCCAGTGGGCCGTGGTGGTGGGCGCCGGTCTTGGCGTTGGCGTGGATGTGGACGGTCCCGGCCCAGAGCTTCTGGGCGCCCATGCGGGCCCGGTCGATGGCCACGGCGCGGTCCATGCCGGGCGTCGTCGCCGTGACGGGGCCTAGCTGGTCGCCGGGCACGACGCGGACACCGGTGTGCTTCCAGCCGTCTTCGGGGATCTCGACGTCGCTCATGGGCGGCGACGCTAGCCCTTCCGCGCGGCCTCCACCAGCGCGCGAATGGCCCAGCGGCGGACGCGGCGGGCCTCGGCCTCGTTCACGCGCAGGACGTCCTTGAACACGACGACCGCCTCGATGCCGAGCAGCACGACCAGGGCCTTCGACAGGGCGTCCAGGGCCTCCGGGTCGAACGTGTCGACGGCCGGCGCGAGGGCCTCGGCCACCAGGGGGCCGCGTCGGTTCTGGCGGGCGGGCTCGGCGGCGCCGGCCGGACGCTGGACGGACTGGGCCAACATGACCCGCAGGCCAGCCTCGTTGGCGGCCATCATGCGCGACAGGGCCGTGTCCACGCGCTCCAGGCGCGCGACGGGGTCGCCGGTCGTCTCGCCCTGGAAGATCTGCTCGGCGGTCGGCGCGGCGACGTCGAGCGCGGCCTCCAGCAGCAGCGCGTCGAGGCCCGGAAAGTAGCGGTAGGCGGTGGCGCGCGAGACCAGCGCCGCCTCGGCCACCTCCTCGAAGCTGGGCGTGCGGCCATCGCGCATCAGCCGCGCGGCGGCTTCCAGCAGGTCCTTGCGGGTGCGGAGCCGCTGGTTCTCCCGGCTCATTGCGGCAGTTGCTGCAGGATGGCGGCGAGGTCGATCCACACGTTCTCGCGCTTCATGCGGCCGTCCGGCGCATACTCCACGACGTGCAGCAGGCGGAATTCCAGCGGGCGGCCACGGCCCTCCAGGCCGAAGGGGCGGCCGGGCGCCTTGCCCCGCCAGAGGCTCTCGTCGACCAGGAAGTCTTCGCCATAGAGCCGCCGGATGGTCTCGATGCGGCCGTCGGAGAGATCGGCGAACAGGGCCTCATAGAAGCTCCTGGCGCCGTCCGGTCCGATGGTGGGGCCCGTGGGCCAGCCGACGATGTCGTGCTGGGCGTCGTCGGTCAGCGTGGCCAGCACGCCCTCGACGTCGTCGGCCTGCTCGAAGCCGAAGTGCTGGTCCATCATGGCGTCCATCTGGGTGCGGCTCAGGGGCATGGCGAGGCCTCTCGTTCCTTCGGGGTCCGATTAATGAGATTCAAATCTCATGTAAAGATCAAAGTCGCACATACCGGCACGGTTCCCGCGCGCTCAACTTTTAATTTCATTTAACTCCGCATAACGCTGTGCTTGAAAACCCGGGCAAGTCACTGGGGGGCTCTTCCGGTTAGAAACGGAGTGGAGGGGCCATGAGGCTTCTGGGTGCTGTTGCTTGCGCCGCCGGGCTGGCTATCGCCAGTCAGGCGTCGGCTGCCGTGAACCTGTTGGCGAACGGCAGTTTTGAGACTGGGGACTTCACGGGTTGGAGCTATGCGGGGGTCACCCCGTCGGGCGCGCCGGCCGTGGTGATCCCCTACAATTCGCCGGCCGGGTATCCGGGCGGCGCGTTCGGCGAGCCGATCCCGCCGGACGATTCCGCGTCGGCGAGCCCGGACGCAGTCGGCGACTTCGCCGCCTATTTCGTCGCCGATGGCGCGAACGAGGTGCTGTCGCAGACGGTGTTCCTGGACGCCGGCCTCTATACGATCGGCTTCTCGGTCTACGTGCCGTTCAACGGGTTCAACAACTCGGGCGACGCCTCGTTCACCGGCACGGTCGCGGGCGTGAACCTCGCGAACTTCAACGTCGATGGATCGACGCCCGGCGAGTGGGTGCACTTCGCCGGCGTCGCGAACATCGCGGTGGCGGGGAATTACGACACCTCGTTCATCTACAACTCCGGCCCGGCGCCGGCCGGCGACTTCGTGGTCGACCGCGCCTACATCGTGGCCGGGAACGCCATTCCGGAGCCCGGAACCTGGGCGCTGATGCTCCTGGGCTTCGGCGGGGCCGGCGCGGCGCTGCGGGCGAGCCGTCGCAGGATGGCGACCGCCTGATCTACTGACGCCATTCGGGGTCGGGCGGAGGGCTGCACGAGCGCCCCAGTCCGAGGTGTCCCCCCGAAAGGCGACGCATCAGCCGGTGACGCGGCTGACCTTGGTGATGCGCACCGGCTTTACCAGGATCTCGCCCTTCATCGCGCCCTCGCCCTTGTTGGGGTCGGTGGGCATGACGATAATCTTGCGGATCACCTCCAGGCCTTCCACCACCTGGCCGAAGGCGGCGAAGCCGGGGTTGGCCTTGGGGTCCTTCTTGTCGGCGTCGAGGTAGCTCATGTCGCCGAGCATGATCGACCAGTCGGCCTGGGCGGTGCCCGGCGCGAAGCGGCCCATGGAGATCACGCCGTCCTTGCCGTGGGTGAGGCCGGTCTTGATCGTGGACTCGTGGGCGATCGGCGGCAGCTTCTTGGCCGGGTCCTTCTGGCCGCACTGGACCAGGCCGTAGTCGGCGCCCGCGTAGTCCTTGGGCTTGCTGGCGCGGAAGCACGTGGCGCCGATGAACAGGCCCCGGTCGACGTACTTCAGGTAGTTGGCCACCGTGATCGGGGCCTTGTCGGGATAGAGCTCCACGACGAACGCCCCTTCAGTCGTCTCGACCTTCACCCTGGGATTGGGCTTGGCCGCCGGAGCCGCCGGCGCCGGCGGGGCGGCGGGGACCGGAGGCGTCGCGGCGGGCGGCTGCGCGGGCGCCGCGGGCTGACTCTGGGCGGGGGCCTGCTGCGGCTGCGCCGGCTGGGCGGCGGCAGGGAAGGCGGCGAGCGCTGCGAGCGCGATCAGGGTGCGGCGGAACATGCGGGGCAGGTTAGCGCGCGCTCAGCCGCCGCGACAGTTCACATAGGTGTCGGTCTGTCCGGTCGAGCGCAGGCGGCCGCCGTCCAGCGTCAGCGTCTGCACGCGGCTGGCGCAGAGGCGGCGCGTTCGGCCTTTCTCGGTGACCGCGGAACCCACCCGCGATGTGACCTTCGCCGAGCGGCCGTCGGCGGCGATCTCGATGCGGCGGACCTCGGCGCGCTCGCGGCTGCGCGCCGCCGCCCGCCGCGCCTGGGCCTTCGCCTGGGCGAGCGTGCTGGTCCCGTAAGGCACCGGCGGCTTGTCGCCGACGTAGGCCTGGTCGGTGAACCGGGCGCCGCTTGTGAAGCCGGCGAAATAGCGGTCGAAGTCGCCCGCGTTCCAGGCCTGCTCCTGGCGGGCGACGAAGGCGTGGACGTCGGCGTCGGTGATCCGCGCACCCTGGGCCAGGACCGGGGCGGCGACGAGGAGGCAGAGGAGGACGGCGAGCCGGCGCATGATCCTCACGAACGCGCGAGCCAGCGCATGCGGTAGCCGTTCATCGCCGTGTGGCCGAGCCGCTCCAGCAGCCGCCAGTTGACGATGGCCCCGATCGGCGCGCCCACCAGCGGGATCATCTGCGCCAGCTTCGCCAGGTCGATGTAGTCGCGGTATTCGCGCTGGAAGGTGCGCCAGTCGAAGTGCTCGAAGTCGGCCGGATGTTCGCGGCCGTCCCAGTCCTCGAGGCCGTGGAAGACCTGGGCCCGGCGGTCCGCGCTCGAGAATGCGAGCTGGAACAGGGCCAGGATGTAGAGTCGCTCCTCGAACGTCTCAGCCTCGTGGCCGTAGGTCGCCGAGAGGTCGAACAGGAGCTTGATCTTGATCACCAGCAGGGCCGGGAAGTCGGCCAGCGCCAGCCAGAAGCCGCCGGCGCCCGCCACGCCGCCTTCGACCGCCGCGGTCGTGCGGTAACCGTCGATCGCAGCCAGCGCGCGCCGGTCGCGCTCGGCCAGCGAGGCGCCGATGACGGGCGGCGCGGTGGTGAGGTCGGCGCCTGTCAGGATGGTGCGGGTCATGCCCTCGATCACCGTGGTGATCGCCGCGTGGACCTGCTCTGGGATCATGCGGTTGATGCGGCCCTGCACGCCGCGGGCGGCCTGGTCGAGCACCGAGGGCGGCTTCAGCACCTGGGCCCGCCAGTGCGCCACCTCGCGCCGGGCCCAGTCCTCGTAGGCGGGCTCGGCCGCGCCGAAGGGAGGTTGGGCGCGCGCTATGGGAGCATCACGAACTGAATAATCCACGCCGCGATGGCGGTGACCACGCTACCGGTCAGCGCGCCCCGCACAAAGGCGCCGTTCCGCTCCCACCAGATCCGCCGGGCGCGCATGCGCTGGGCCCTGTCGACCTTCCGTCTCTGCATGACGTCTCGTTCCCCCGAACTCGGCGGCAGTTCTAGCGTGACCAGGATCGCGGCGGAACCGGGGCGCTGCATGGGGGTTGCGAGTCGGGTCTGAGGCTAAGGGACGCATGCGGATGCGGTTATCCACCATTCTGGTCGTGCTCCTCCTGGCCGGCTGCGCCTCCCGCGATGCGGGCCGTGAGGTCGCGGCGGTGGTCCAGGACGAAAGCGCTCGCGGCGCCGCGGCCACCGCAGCCCAGCAGGGCGAGGGCAGCAAGGACGCGGTGAAGGCCGGCGCCGAGGCCGCTGCGAAAGACAAGGACCCGAGCGAGCCGCCCATCTGATCGGCGGGGTTGATCCCGCGTCCCGGCGGGCTACGGTGCCGACCGCCAGGCCGGGGGGGACCGGGTTGGGGAGTGGGATTTGTCCGAAGACGCGGACCTCGCGGTGTTCGTGCGCGAGCACATGCGTTCGGTCTGGGCCGTGGAGCTGCTGATGCTCCTGCGGCGCGACCCCGAGCGCTGCTGGCCGGCCGAAGCGCTGGTTGCGGAGCTGCGCGCCTCGATGAACCTCGTCGTCGACAACCTGGCCGCCTTCGAACGCAGCGGCCTGGCCGTGCGCGACGACGCGGGCTGCTGGCGCTACGCCCCCGCCGCGGCGGCGCTCGACGATCTCGCCGGGCGACTGGAGCGGGCCTACCGCGAGCGCCCCGTGGCGATCATCAATCTGATCGCAAAGCCGCCGGACCCGATCCAGGGCCTGGCCGACGCCTTCAAGTGGCGGGGAGACAAGTGATGGGCGCGTTGGGACCGTCCCTGGTCTATTCGCTGTGCCTGGTGGCGAGCGCAGTCTGCGCCTACCTGCTGCTGCACACCTGGCGAAGGTCGCGGACGCGGCTGTTGTTCTGGACGGCGCTAGGCTTCGTGTTCCTCGCGGTGAACAACCTCTTCCTCGTGGCCGACCTGGTGCTCTTCCCGGGGATCGACCTCTGGCCGTGGCGACAGGCGGCGTCGGCCGTGTCCGTCGGCGTGCTGCTATACGGCTTCATCTGGGAGGCGGAACGGTGACCCAGCCCGATCCCATCATGGCCGCCTTCGCCGGGGGGGCGCTGACGCTGGGTTTCCTGGCGGTCGGCCTGTTCTTCCTGAAGTTCTGGCGGCGCACCGGCGACGGCCTGTTCCTGGCCTTCGCCATCGCCTTCGCCCTGCTGGCGACCAACCAGGCGGTCCCGGTCCTCTTCGGCGTGCCGAGCGAGAACCAGGGCTACATCTACCTGCTGCGGCTGGCCGCCTTCCTGCTGATCATCCTGGCGGTGCTCAGGAAGAACCTGGGGCGGGGGTAGCTACTTCTTCTCGGCCGTTTCCTTCATCGTCTTCAGCACGTTGGCGAACATGCCGGCGCGGCGGGTCTTGTTGGCCTCGCGCTGGTCGGCGGCGATCGACGCCTGGTCGAAGAACAGGGTGTAGATGAACTTCGACGTGGTCTTGCTCACCGGCTGCACCTCGATAGTGCCGTGGTAGAGGATTTGCGGGTTGATGTCGGCATAGGTGTAGGAGGTGGGCGTCGTCGCCACGATGACCTCCTCGATGCGGCCGGCGATCTTGCGCACCGCGCCCACCTCGCCGTCCTTGCCGGCGGTGATCTCGCAGGTGGTCTTCAGCCACGCGCCGATGTCGCAATAGCCCTTTACCTTGGCCCAGGCCACGTCGGCCGGCGCGTTGACCGTGGTCTCCTGCACGATCGAGACGTACTCGCCCGCGGCGTTGGCCGATCCGGCGAGCCCCAGGGCGGCCGTGGCGGCGGCGATGGCGGCGATGGTCTTCATGGCGTTCTCCCCTCAGCTTGTGCGGGGACCATACCGGTCTTTCCGTGACGGCGCCTATCGGTCAGTCGTGGTCGGGCATCACTTCGAACCGGACGACGCGCGGATCGGCGAGCAGGCGGTCGGCGATGTCGCGGCCGCGGACGCCGCCGCGCAGCCGCAACCGGGCCACCAGCTCGATGGTGCGGCCCTCGTCGCACAGACGGTGACCCAGCTTGCCGGGCTTCAAGCCCAGCTCGAGAAGCAGTTGGCGGAAGGTTTCGGCCGGCGAGGCGCCTTCGCGGTGGTAGCCCACGCTGATCTCGGTCACCCGTTCCCGCGGGATCTTCTCGTCCACCCACCGCAGGCCGATCAGGGCGACGAGCACGATGGCGGTCCCGGCCACGCCCAGCCCGTAGAGGCCGACGCCGAACAGGATGCCCAGCGCCGACGTGATCCAGAGCGACGCGGCGGTGGTCAGGCCGTGGACGGACAGGCCCTGGCGGAAGATCACCCCGCCGCACAGGAAGCCCACGCCGGTCAGCACCCCGTGGGCCATTCGCACGGGATCGATCCGCACGACCTCGGCCGGGAAGCCGCCGGGCCAGTCCAGCTGATGCACGGCCGCCAGCATCAGCAGCGCCGAGGCCAGGCACACGAGCATGTGGGTCCGCAGGCCCGCCGGGTGCCCGCGCCACTCGCGCTCCAGCCCGACCAGCCCGCCCGCCAGCGCCGCCGCGGCGATCGGGGCGGCGTAGTCGACGAGGAGGGCGGTGAGCGCGGGGTCCATCGCCTATAGGAAGCGCGGCCCGAGCCAGAGCGCCAGCAGCACGACCACCACCACCGCCAGGATCAGGCCGGCCCGGGGGTTCGATCCCAGGAAGGACTGCCGCGGGGGCTTGGGGGGCTTCGGCGGCTTGCGCTTCGCCTCTTCCGCCTTGGCCTTGCGGTAGCGGGCGAGGTCGGTGACCTCGGGCTCGTGCTTGGGGCCCTTCGCCATCAGCCCGCCAGCTTCTCCAGGTCCTCGGCCGAGATGTCGGCGTTGGAGTAGACGTTCTGGACGTCGTCGTCGTCTTCCAGCGTCTCGATCAGTTTCATCAGGGTGGCCACGGCGTCGCCGCTGAGCGGGGTGAGCGCCTTCGGCCGCCAGGCGAGATGGGTCGACTTGGCCGGGCCCAGCGCCGCCTCCAGCGCCGTGGCCACGTCCGAAAGATCCTCGAACGCCGTGTAGATGGTGTGGCCGTCCTCGTCGGTTTCCACGTCGTCGGCGCCGGCCTCGATCGCGGCCTCCATGACCTTGTCCTCGGACCCGGCTTCGGGCCCGTAGACGATCTGGCCCACGCGGTCCCACATGAACGACACCGAACCCGTTTCGCCCAGGTTGCCGCCGCACTTGGTGAAGGTGGAGCGCACCGTCGAGGCCGCCCGGTTGCGGTTGTCGGTCAGCGCCTCGACGATCACGCCGACGCCGCCGGGGCCGAAGCCCTCGTAACGGATTTCCT
>NZ_DASWTE010000122.1:0-2192 GCF_036402295.1 Phenylobacterium sp. | reverse complement strand
ATGTTCGGCCTCACCGGCTGGAAGGTGGGCTTCCTCTGCGCCGCGCCGGCGCTCACCCACACGCTCGCCCGCACCCACCAGTTCCTGACCTTCACCACCGCCCCCAACCTGCAGGCCGCCGTCGCCTGGGGCCTCGGCCATTCCGACGCCTGGTTCCGCGACATGCCCCGCGACCTGGAACGGTCCCGCGACCGCCTGACGGACGGCCTGCGTCGCGAGGGCTTCGCCGTCCTGCCCAGCGAAGGCACCTACTTCCTGAACGTCGACCTCGCGGGCTCCGGCGTCACCGAAGGCGACCGCGACTTCTGCCTGCGGGCGGTGAAGGACGCTGGCGTCGCCGCCATCCCCGTCTCGGCCTTCTACGAGGCGGACCCGGTCACCCGCATCGTCCGCCTCTGCTTCTCCAAGGCCGACGCGACCCTGGACGAGGGCGTGAAACGGCTGGCGAAGGCGCGGGAAAGCCGTTCTTCGACGCCATCCAGGTGAACGACGAGGGGCGATCGTTTCGTTAGCGGCGCAAGGCGCTGTGGATAAGTGGTTTCGGCTGTCCACCGCCCTTCCACAACTGAGTGGCCCAGGCGCCCCGGAAAACGGCCTTGGCGTCGATTTCTCTTTCTGTTCTCCGGCCGGAATCTCGTACCTTGGTCCTGCATCGAGTCGGGTGCGCGTCCTTCCCCCAACTGGAACGCTGCATGATCGCCGAAACCTCGAAGTTCCCCGTCATTCGCGGCCACACGATTCACGTGGATGAGCGCGGCTTCGTTTGCTTGAACGACAACTGGCGAGCCGCAGGCTTCTCGGCCCGCCAGACGCCTGCCGAATGGAAGGGCCTCCCCTCCACGGGGCTCCTTATCATCGCGATGCTGGAACGACACTCGGGAAGATCCGGCCCTAGGAACTACAATCCGGCGTCGGTCATCGTGACTCGTAAGGGCAAGGGCGGGGGCGTGTTTGCCGTGGTGCACTTGGCGATCAAGTACGCCGAGTACCTGAATGCCAAGTTTGCGCTGGAGGTGGCGGACGTCTTCCTTCGCTACAAGGTCGCCGATCCGACGCTCGCAGATGAGGTGCTGGAACGGGCCTCCCCAGAGGCGAATGAGTGGGCGGCCAAGCGTGCGCTCGCCCGCGCTGGTCGCCGTCCCTTTACGGACACGCTGCAGCGCCATGGCGTGCGCGCCCGGATGGAATTCGCCCGCTGCACGGACGCAGTCTACATCGGCCTCTTCCGCAAAACGGCGCGGCAACTGAAGTCGGCCGAGGGCGTCGACTCCAACCTGCGAGACGCGATGGATGGGGTGGAGTTGACGTTCGTTGCCGCTGGGGAGGCGCTTGCACGCGAGCGGATTGAGCAAACGAACTGCCAGGGCGCTGTCGCCTGCGAAGCGGCCACGCTGCGCTCGACAAGCTTCTTGCGCGACGCTTTGGAGGCTGAGAGGCGTGACCGAGTTGGCGCGCAGCAGTCGCTGGTGCTGCCCCGCTAGCGCGGTCAGTAGCCTCATCTGCGCTCGCAACGCCGGTCGGCAGGCGCTCAGGGCTTGGCCCGCCACCGCGCCGGCGTCACCCCGAACGCCTTCTTGAACGCGGCGATGAACGCACTCGGGCTCTGGTAGCCGGCGTCGAGGGCGGCCTCGGTCACCGGGGCGCCGTTGCTGAGGCTGACCACCGCCTGCTGCATCCGCGCCCGGCCGCGCCAGGCCTCCAGCGAGAGCGTGGTCTCGGCCAGGAACAGGCGCTGGAGGGTCCGCAAGCTCGCGCCGGCGTGCGGGGCGAGGTCGGCCAGCGAGGCCTCGGCGCCCGGCTCGGTCAGGATGCGATCGGCGAACGCGCGGGCGCGCGGGTCGGTCGGGAGGGGCAGCTGGAACGGCACGGTCTCGGCCTCGGCGAGGAGGTCCAGGAGCAGGCCTTCGATGCGGGCGTGGCCCGGGTCGTCCGCGTCCAGCATGCCGATCTGCACGACGTGCAGGATGAGTTCCTTCAGCAGCGGAACCACTTCGATCGCCCGGCAAGCCGTCAGCCTCGGATCGTCTGTGGCGATGTAGAGCGTGCGCATGGCCACGGTCCCGCGCATCTCGATCTCGTGCGGCACGCCGCCGGGCGCCCAGATCGCCCGCGTGGGCGGCGCCAGCCACGCCGCGTCAGGCGTCGCCACCCGCATTGTGCCCGTGGCTGCGTAGACGAGCTGCGCCCACGGA
>NZ_DASWTE010000121.1:0-3729 GCF_036402295.1 Phenylobacterium sp. | reverse complement strand
GACCGCCAGCGGATAGCCTAGCGCCCAGTGCAGCTCGGGCATGACGTCGAAGTTCATGCCGTAGATCGAGGCCACCAGGGTGGGCGGCATGAACACCACCGCCACCACCGAGAAGAACTTGATGATGCCGTTCTGCTCGATGTTGATCAGGCCGAGGGCCGCATCCAGCAGGAAGGCGACATGCGCTGACTGGTGGCTGGAGTGCTCGGTCAGCGACTGGGTGTCCTGCTTCAGGGTGTCGAGGTGGGCGCGGCAGGCGGGCTGGGTGGATATCTCGTGGGCCAGCGAGGCGAACCCCAGCAGCCGCCCCACGCTGACCAGGCTGCCGCGGGCGAGCGCCGTCACCGACTGGGCCTGGGCCAGGCTGGTCATCAGCGGGCGGAAGTTGCCGGCCGGCGGGCGGTCGAAGATCGCGCTCGAGGCGTCCTCGACGCTGTGGCCGGTGTCGTCCAGCACCTGGGCCAGCCGCTCGATAACAGCGTCCAGCAGGCCCAGCAGCGTATCGGCCCCGTTGGTCTTCTCCTCCTCCAGCGCCCGGCCGGAAAAGACGGTGAAGGCGCGCAACTCCTCATAGCGCAGGGTGATCAGCATGCCCCTGGCCAGCACGAAGGTCACCGGCGTGCCGAACGGCTTGTTCTCGTGGCTGCGGGCGAGCAGCGTCGCGGTCATGAAGGTAGCGCCGCTCTCCTGATAGAGGCGGCTCGACGGCTCCAGCGCCGCCATCTCCTCGCGCGTCGGCAGGTCGAGGCCCAGCGCCGCCTCGACGGCCAGCTCCTCCTCGCGGGTGGGCTTGAGAAGGTCGATCCAGACCACGTCCGGATCCGGACGCCAGCCGGGGCCGGGCGTCTCGACCTGGAAGGCGCTCTGTCCGCGCCGAAGGACATTATGCATGCCGCCGCCTCCGCGCCCTTCTGTGACGGCGCGTCGGCTAAGGCGTCAACCGCGGATGCGGATCAGTTGCCGCCTTGGTCCTGGCGGGTGGCGGCCGCGATCAGGGCCGCGATGCGGTCCGTCGAGTCGGCGGCCTGGCTCAGCACGCTCATCGGGCCCTGATTGTTCGGGCGCACGGCGCTGGCCATCTGCTGGGCGGCCTGCTGGGCGACGGCGATGGCGCCGTTCTGGAAGCGGGTGACGCCGCTGGAGGCCAGCATGCGAGCCGAGGCGTCAGGATAGATGAAGCCGTGTACGGCGTAGGTCGAGCCGCCGAGGTCGCGGTTCGGGTCGTACCAGACCTTGACCTGGCTCCAGTCGCCGTCGGCGGAGACGTCGATGACGGTGACGTCCTTCTCCACCTTGCCGCGCGAGCCCTCGATCGGGCTCCAGTTGGCGTGGGTGATCTGCACGACGCGGTCGGTCAGCACCTGGCTGACCACGGCCACGTGGCCCAGGCGCATGCGCGAGGTCGGCTTGAAGCAGAGCACAGCGCCGGCCTTCGGCACGACGCCCGTCTCGTACTTGCCCACCGCCTGGCCCCACCAGGTGCGGGCGTCGCCGAAGATCTGGATGCCGGAGATCAGGCGCGCGAACGGCACGCACTGCCAATACGTCTCGGCCGTCGCCCCGATGGGCGCGAACATCACAAAGGCCGCGGCGGCCAGGGAGCCCACGAGGGCCCTCGTCCGTTTAGGCATACTTTGCTGACTCCCCGAACTGTCGGCGTGAAGGGGTAACGGTATCTGTCCTGAGTGAAAAGAGGGTTTACGCCGGGCCCCGCGCGGATTCGGGTGGATTATCCACAGCCCGGCTCAGGCATATCGAGGCTTACGCCTGAAAGGGGAGAAGTTATTTTCAAGTACTTCGTCCGAGATAGACCGGGATTCAAGAAAACTATTCGCGAACATCCGTTCATTTTCCCCAATTCAGCTGTCAAACGCCTTTATTCGGCCGTTACGTTAACGACGTGTGATCTTTTCTTACCCTGCGCTCACGCGCTCGTAACAAGGCGAAACAAGAGCTCGGCGCCGGTTCGGAAGTCCCGCGCCAGACTCGCCTAAGAGGAGAGTTTTCCCCATCACGAAGACGCGAGCACACCAGGGCGCCCAAAAAAGCGGCGCCAGGCCACGAGGCCCGCCGGGGTGGAAATTGTCACGCGAATATGTACGTGTATGAATTCGTCACGGGAGAGCCCAGATGGATATCGCCGCCCTGCTCAGCGACCCGGCCGCTTGGGCCGCGCTCGTCACCCTCATCGTCATGGAGGTGGTGCTCGGCATCGACAATCTCATCTTCATCTCGATCCTTTCGAACAAGCTGCCCGAGCACCAGCGCACGACGGCGCGGCGCATCGGCATCTCGCTTGCCCTCGTCATGCGGCTGGCGCTCCTCTCGACGCTGGCCTTCATCGTCGGTCTGGTGCAGCCGGTCTTCTCCCTGCCCATCCAGGCGCCGCCCGGCGAGCACGGCGAGCCGATGTTCGACCTCGCCTTCTCGTGGCGCGACCTGATCCTGATCGCCGGCGGCCTGTTCCTGGTCTGGAAGGCCACCACCGAGATTCACGAGAAGGTCGATCCGCAGGACACCCACGGGCTGATGAACACCAAGGCGAAGCTGGTCGGCGGCCTGGGCGCGGCCGTCCTTCAGATCATCCTGCTGGACCTGGTGTTCTCGATCGACTCCATCCTCACCGCCGTCGGCATGACCGACCACCTGCCGATCATGATCACCGCCGTGGTCATCACCGTGGGCGTCATGCTGGTGGCCGCAGACCCGCTGGCCAACTTCATCAACAACAACCCGACCGTGGTGATGCTGGCCCTGGGCTTCCTGTTGATGATCGGCGCGGTGCTGATCGCCGACGGCTTCGGCGTCCACGTGCCGAAGGGCTACATCTACGCCGCCATGGCCTTCTCGGCCGGCGTCGAGGCGCTGAACATGCTGGCGAGGCGCAAGCGGCCCACCGTCGAAGATAAGGTGCTGCATTGAGCCGTCCCTCCCTTGATGCGTCCCCTGAGGGGAGGGATTGCCCCACCTTCGCAATTGCAGCATAGGCCGCACATGGACACCCAGACCCTGGTCGAGACGCTCAAGCTCGAGCGGCTGGAGGTGAACCTCTTCCGCGGCACGACGCCCGACGAGGAATCGCGCCAGCGCATCTACGGCGGCCAGGTGATCGCGCAGTCGCTGCTGGCGGCCTACGAGACGGTCGAGGACCGGGTCTGCCACTCGCTGCACTGCTACTTCATCCGGCCCGGCGACCCCTCCGTACCGATCATCTTCGAGGTGGACCGCTCGCGCGACGGGGGCAGCTTCACCACGCGGCGGGTGATCGCCGTGCAGCACGGCCAGCAGATCTTCAACCTCGCCGCCTCGTTCCAGACCGAGGAGCAGGGCTACGAGCACCAGGCCGACATGCCCGACGCACCCGATCCCGACGCGGTGGAGGATGACTCCGAGGTGCGCAAGCGCTTCGCCAAGGAATACCCGCCCGAGGAACAGGACTGGATCGACCGGGTTCAGCCCATCGAGATGCGCACCGTCGGCGGCCGTTTCGACACCGCCGCCCCGCAGCCGCGCGAGCCGCGCCAGCAGGTGTGGTTCCGGGCCAAGGACGGCATCGGCTCGGACCCGCACATGCACCAGGTGATCCTTGCCTATGCGTCGGACATGAGCCTGCTCGGCACGTCGATCCGGCCGCACGGGGTGTCGTGGCGCACGCCGGGCTTCCAGTCTGCCAGCCTCGACCACGCCATGTGGTTCCACCGACCGACCGACTTCAACGAGTGGCACCTG
>NZ_DASWTE010000120.1:0-6675 GCF_036402295.1 Phenylobacterium sp. | reverse complement strand
CACGTCGCCATCGCCGAGGTCAACGACCTCGCCTTCGGCCAGCCCGACGAGGCGCGGCTGATCGAGCGGCTGCGCGCCGACGGCGACGTGCTGTTCGAGCTGGTGGCCATCGAGGACGGCCAGGTCGTGGGCCACATCCTTTTCAGCCGCCTGTTCGCCGACCGCGCGGAAATGTTCGCGGCGCTGGCGCCAGTGGCCGTGCGGCCGAGCCTACAGCGCGCCGGCACGGGCTCGGCCCTGGTCCGCGCCGGGCTGGAGAGCTGCAAGGAGTTCGGCGCCCACGGTGTCCTGGTGCTGGGCCACCGCGACTACTACCCGCGCTTCGGCTTCAGCGCCGAGACGGCAGCCCTGGTCGTGGCGCCGTATTCGGGCAGCCCGTCCTTCATGGCCATCGCGCTGGAGAAAGGCGCCTTCGACGCCCCGCTGAGCGTGGCTTATCCAGAGGCGTTCTCAGGGGGCTGAGGGGGTCCACCCTTTCGGCGCTTCCATCATCAGCGCCAGCACGTGTTCGTCGGGATCGCGGAAGAAGGTCATCCAGAGGTCGTGGTCATCCATTGGCGCGATGAGGTGGATCTGGTCCGCGAAGACCACGCCCCGGCCCTCCAGTTCGCGCCGCGCCAGCCCGATGTCGGCCACGCGGAAGTAGATCGGCCCGCCCAGCTTCGGCGCATCGGCCGGCGCCTGGTCCAGCAACAGCCGAAGGCCCGCGCAGTCGAAGAATACCAGCCCGCCGAACCGGAACAGTTTCCTCAGGCCCAGCACCCCGCCGTAAAAGGCCTCCGACCGGTCAGCATCGGCCACGCCGAGCGCGATCTGGCCCACCGGGCCCAGGCTGAACGCCATCGTCCGTCTCCGCGTCGTCTGCAGCGAGGCTTGCGAGCGTTGCGCCGGCTCGCCAGGCCGTCAACGTCAGACGGCGGGCGACGCCGCCACGGTGGCTGCCGCGGGCGCGCCCGAGGCGGCCGCGGCCGCCGCAGGCTTGGCGTCCATCGAGCGTTCCAGCGCCTCCAGGCTCTGGTTGATGCGCTTGACCTCGTCCGGCGTCGGCGCGCGACGCGTGGACATCAGCACACCCATCACCCGCGTGCGCTCGCCCCCGGGCGCGGTCGGATCGACCACGCTGTAGGTCCGCACCTCGCCGGCCACGGCCAGGGTGATCTTGCGCTCGGCCGGGATCCCTTGCGCCTCGGGCGACAGCACGCCGCCCTGGGTGCGGGCGTCCAGCGCGCCCAGTACGGCCGGCGACAGATAGGCCTCGCCGCCGACGTAGCGGCCGGTGAACGCGGCGGGTTCACCCCAGGGACCGGTCCAGCGATAGAAGATGTGCTGGCCCACCTGGGTCATCTTCACCAGCGTCGGCGCCCAGTACGGCGCCACGTATTGCGCGTGGTAGTGCGTGGCCGAGCCCACGGTCTTGTCCACGTAGCCGGCCAGCGCGCGCGCCGCGACGCCCTTGGCCCGGCTCCACAACGCCGCCTGCGGCGCCCAGCGCAGCGAGCCGTCGCAGGTGAAGGTGAACTGGCAGCCGGTCGTCCGCGCCGCGCCCTGGTAGACCACGCCGCACACCGACTTCGGATAGGCCGGGTGGCGCACGCGGTTCAGCACGACCTGGGCGACTCCCTCCTGGCCCAGCTGCGGCTCGCGCGCGGCCTCGTAGTAGACGGCCTGGGAGAGGCACTCGAGGGCTTTGCGGTACTCGGGGCTGGTCGATGCCAGGAAGAACGGCCTCATCGGCCGGATCGGCAGCTTCGAGAAGCCGCGCAGCGCATTCAGCTCCTCGGCCGTCTCGCCCTGGGCGTCGCCGGTGAAGCCCAGGTTCGGCACGTTGTTCAGGTCCAGCCGTTCCCAGCCCTGTGGCCGCGACCAGAGGTCGGGGGTGCGCACGCCGGGATCGTGGCGGATCGCCAGGGCCCGCATCGACGGGTCCATACTGTAGGCGAGCAGCCGCAGGCCGCGGTTCGACATGTCGGCGGAGGCGACCTTCGCGACGTCGCGTGTCGCCACGCCGCTGCCTGGCGGCGCGCAGGCGGGCCCGGCCACGGCGGCGGCCAGCACCGCAGCGGCCCCGATCTTCGCCCACGCGGGACGAAGCCTATCCCTCCAACTCGCCTTCAGGGACTTACCCCTCCTGACTGACCAAGCCCGTGCATATAGGGACAAACCGGCGGTATTTGGACCGTCGCCGGCAAAAATCGTGCAAGTCCACCCGGTTCTCCGCAGGGCGGACATCTCGTACCCACCGGTGTCATCGGTGTTGCGCGGCCTTCGGACGCAGCCCATCCTCGGTTGCGGCCCGTTCGGGCCGGGGGTGCTAAGCCAAGACTATGACGCCGGCGCTCTGGCCGCTTCGGCTCGTCCCGCGACGATCCCCCAGCTTCCTCACGGGGCTGGGCATCAGCGGTGCGGCCCTGGCGGTGGCGGTGGCGGCGCGGCTCATCATCCTCGGCGTCGACAAGGGCCTGGGCTTCTCGGTCACCTACTTCCCGGCGCTGATCGTGACCACCATCTTCGCCGGCCCCCGCTGGGGCTGGGCCTCGCTGGCCGCCGCCGTCGGCCTGCACCTCATCTCGCCCAACGGCTTCATCGCGGCCTCCGACTACCTGGGGCTGCTCGCCCTGTTCCTGATCTCGGGCGCGGCGACGCTCATCGTCTCCGCCGCCTTCCGCAATGCGCTCCTGCGCCTGGAGGACGCCGCCGCCGCCCAGGTCGCCGTCCAGCGCACGCTGGAGGTCACAGAGTCCCGCTTCCGCACTCTGGCCGACAGCGCGCCGATCCTGATGTGGGTCACCCGCACCGACGGCAAGCGCGAGTTCGCCAACAAGGCCTATGTCGACTTCCTGAACGTCCCCTACCAGGAGGCGATCGACTTCGACTGGCGCCGCGTCCTGCACCCCGACGACATGGCCCGCATCCTCCAGGAACAGGTGGTCGGCGAGGGCTCGCGCCAGCTCTTCACGCTCGAGGCGCGCTACCGCCGCTACGACGGCGAGTACCGCTGGATCCGCTCGGTGTCGCAGCCGCGCTGGGGACCCGACGGATCGTTCGCCGGCTTCGTGGGCGTCGGCTACGACATCTCCGAGGCCAAGCGCGCCCAGGAGGACCTCAAGCGGATCAACGACCTCCTGGCCGAACGGGTCGAGGCCGCGCTGACCGAGCGCGACGAGGCGGAAGCCGCCCTGCAGCGCGCCCAGAAGCTAGAGGCCGTCGGTCAGCTCACCGGCGGCGTGGCGCACGACTTCAACAACCTGCTCACTGTCGTCATCGGCGCGCTCGACCTGATGCAGCGCCATCCCGACGACGCCGCCCGTCGCGAACGGATGATCGAGGCGGCGCAGGGCGCGGCCCGGCGGGGTGAACGGCTGACCCAGCAGCTCCTGGCGTTCTCGCGCCGCCAGGCGTTGAAGCCGGAGCCGGTGCACGTGGACGCCCTGCTCAAGGACGCCGAACCCCTGCTCCGCCGCGCTGTTGGCGAGGCCGTCACCCTCATCGTCGCCCCCTCGGCGCGCGACGCCGTGGTCCACCTCGATCCCAGCCAGTTCGAGGCGGCAGTCATGAATCTGGTGGTCAACGCCCGCGACGCCACGCCCGCCGGCGGCATGATCCGGATCGAGACGCTCTGCGTGGACGTCAAGGACCGCCAGATCGAGGGCCTGGAGGCCGGCCACTACCTGTGCGTTGCCGTACACGATACCGGCGCCGGCATGGACGCCGACACCATCGCCCGCGCCTTCGAGCCGTTCTTCACCACCAAGGCGCCTGGGCGCGGCACAGGACTCGGCCTCTCCCAGGTCTATGGTTTCGCCCGCCAGAGCGGCGGGGCCGCCACTATCGACAGCGCGCCGGCGAAGGGCTCAACGGTCTGCATGTACCTCCCCCGCATCGCCGCCGATCCGGCGTCGGAGGCGGCCCCGGCCGAGGCCGCGAAGGTCCAGCGCGGGCCGAAGCTCAAGGTCCTGCTGGTCGAGGACGACGCCCAGGTGGCTGAGCTGGTCGACGCGATGCTGGGCGAGCTGGGCCACGAGGTGATCCGCGGCGAGCACGCCGAGGCGGCGCTGGCGATCCTCAACGCCGGCGAGCCGGTCGACCTCATGCTGACCGACCTGATCATGCCCGGCGACAAGTCGGGCGTTGAGCTGGCGCGCGAGGCCGTCCGCCTGCGCCCGCGCCTGCCGATCATCCTGTCGTCGGGATACACCGGCGAGGTGCTCACCGCGGCCGAGCACACGCCCTGGCCTTTGCTGCGCAAGCCTTATGGCCCCGAGCAGCTGGCGAGCGCCATCGCCGAGCTCACGTCCGCCAAGACCTGAGTCGCGGAACTTCGAAATCCCTCTTGCGCGTCGCTACGTCATCCTTATATGGTGGTTATGCTCCAAATGAGCAAAAGCGCCCGAGCCCGTAAGCCGCGGCGCCTTTTCTAGGCCTGAGAAATGCTCACTTTGAGCATAAGGAGGGATCCATGGCCGCCGACGGATTCCAGTTCGCGTTCACCCCTGCCGTCGAAGCCCAGACCGCTCCCGCATGGGAGAAGGTCAAGCGGCACGTCACGCCCATGGAATGGCGCCTCCACGCCCCGCTGATCGCCGAGATCAACCGGCTGAAGCGCGAGAAGAACGCGGTCATCCTCGCCCACAACTACATGACGCCCGAGATCTTCCACGGCGTCGGCGATTACGTGGGCGACAGCCTGGGCCTGGCCAAGGAAGCCGCCCGCTCGAACGCCAGGGTGATCGTGCAGGCCGGCGTACACTTCATGGCCGAGACCTCGAAGATCCTGTCGCCGGAGAAGCGCGTCCTGATCCCGGACCTGCGCGCCGGCTGCTCGCTCGCAAGCTCGATCACGGGCGCCGACGTGCGCCTGATCAAGCAGCGCTACCCGGGCCTGCCGGTGGTCACCTACGTGAATACCACCGCCGACGTGAAGGCCGAGACCGACATCTGCTGCACCAGCGCCAACGCCGTGCAGGTGGTGGAGGAGGCTGCACGCTTGTGGGGCGTCGACCGGGTGATCATGATCCCCGACGAGTTCCTGGCCCGCAACGTGGCGCGCCAGACCGACATCAAGATCATCGCCTGGAAGGGCCGCTGCGAGGTGCACGAGCGCTTCACGGCCGCCGACATCCTGGAGATCAGGGAGGCCTATCCCGACGCCGAGGTCCTGGCGCACCCCGAGTGCCCGGCCGAGGTGCTGGAAGTGTCGGACTTCGCCGGCTCGACCGCCGCGATGAACGACTACGTGATCCAGCGGAAGCCGAAGCGCGTGGTGCTGATCACCGAGTGCTCGATGGCCGACAACGTCGCCGCCGACGCGGTGGACACCGAGTTCGTGCGGCCCTGCAACCTGTGCCCGCACATGAAGATGATCACGCTGGAGAACATCTACGAGTCGCTGCTGCACGACCGCCACGAGGTCACCGTCGATCCGGCGATCGCCGAGCGCGCGCGGCTGGCTGTCCAGCGCATGGTCGACCTGCCCCCGCCGTCGCGGCCCGCCCGCTACGACCTCGTGAAGGCCCGCCACCACGTCGACGTGGAGCTGATCTGACGTGACCTACGACCCGGTCATCGCGACCGTGGCGGCCCAGCCCATCGCGGCTGTCACGGCCCGGCTTCGCCCCGAGCACCTCGGCCACGTGGTGTTCAACGCCCTGGACTCGGTCCACGCGGCGCTGCGCGCCGGCGACTACGGTCCCTACTGGGGCGACGTGGTCCTGTGCGAAGGCGAGGACGACGGCGTGCTCGACCTGCGCATCGGCGTGGGCGTGGCCCGGCCGTTCCCGGGCCTCGGCAAGGTCGGGGCGTGGACCACGCCCGACGGCGAGGCGGTCCAGGTCACGCACCTGGGCGCCTACTCCGAGCGCAACCTCGCCCACGAAGCCGCCCGCGACGCCGCTGCACGCCTGGGCCGCCGCCTGACCGGCGTACACTGGGAAGTCCACGGCCCGTTCAATCTCGAAGCGCGCACGCGCCCCACCGACGTCTTCTACGAGGCAACCCATGCCTGAGCGTCTCTCCCATGACGGCGTGATCGTCGTCGGCGCGGGCCTGGCCGGCCTCGCCGCCGCCATGGCCGCCGCGCCCACCCGGGTGCTGCTCGTCTCCGACGCGCCGCTGAACAGCGGCTGCTCCTCGGCCTGGGCCCAGGGCGGCGTCGCCGCCGCGCTCAGCGCCGACGACGCGCCCGAACTGCACGCCGCCGACACCATCGCCGCCGGCGCGGGCCTCGTCGCGCCCGAGGTCGCCCGCCTGCTCGCCGCGGAAGGCCCCGCCGCCGTCCGCTGGATGGCGGCCCTCGGCGCGCCGTTCGACCGCACGCCCGCCGGCGACTTCGCCCAGAGCCTCGAGGCCGCGCATTCCCGCGCCCGCGTCGCCCGTGTGAGGGGCGACCAGGCCGGCCGCGCGATCATGCAGGCGGTGACAGTCGCAGCGCTCGCCTCGCCGCACATCGAGCTTCGCACAGGCGCTAAGCTCGCGGGCCTGCTGCAGGACGCGACCGGCCGCGTGCGCGGCGTCACCGTCCGGCAAGGCGCCGAGCTCCTCGAGATCACCGCCCGCGCGGTGATCCTCGCCACCGGCGGCATCGGCGGCCTCTACGCCGTCACCACCACGCCGGCCGAGCTGAAGGGCGAGGGCCTGGCCCTGGCCGCCCTGGCCGGCGCCACCATCGCCGACCCCGAG
>NZ_DASWTE010000119.1:0-8964 GCF_036402295.1 Phenylobacterium sp. | reverse complement strand
TACGGCATCACCGGCACGACCGAGAGCGCCCGCCTCGGCCCCTGCCGCAATCCCTGGAACCCGAACCACATCGCCGGCGGCTCCTCGGGCGGCTCAGCCTCGGCGGTGGCGGCCGGCATGGTCCCGCTCGCGCACGCCTCGGACGGCCTGGGCTCGATCCGCATCCCGGCCGCCTGCTGCGGCCTCGTGGGCCTGAAGGTCACGCGCGACCGCAACCCCAACCTGCCCGACGGCTACGACTACACGATGGGCAACGTGGTCGATCACGTGGTGAGCCGCACGGTGCGCGACAGCGCCGCCATGCTGGACGTCACCGGCGTGCCCGAGCCCGCCTCGCCCTACCCGTCCCCGCCAAAGGAACGCCCCTACGCCGAGGAGATCCTGCGCAGCCCCGGCAAGCTGCGCATCGCCTGGTCCGGCGAGACCCCGACGGGCCGTCCGATCGATCCCGAGATCCAGGCGGCGCTGGAGCGCACCGCCGCCCTGCTGAAGGGCCTGGGCCACGAGGTCATCGAGCGCGGCCTCGGGATCGACTACCGCGCGCTCTACGCCTCGCGCGGACCGGCCGCGGCCGCCAACTTCGCCGCCGGCATGGCGCGGCTGATCGAAGAGGTCGGCCGCGAGCCTGAGGAGCATGAGCTGGAGCCCCTCACCTGGGCCTCGTTGAAGGCGGGCCGTCGCCAGACCGGCGCCGACGTCATGCGCTCGCTGCAGGACACGCGGATGCTCAACCGCCTGACGCTCGCGGCCTTCGAGGACATCGACGTCTACCTCTGCCCGGTGATGGGCACGACCGTCCCCGAGATCGGCCACATCGATCCGGTGAACCTGGCGCCCAAGGAGGTGAACCGCCGTCAGGGCCGCATCTTCCCCTTCACTCCGCCCTTCAACTTCTCGGGCCAGCCCTCGATGAGCCTGCCGCTGGAGATGTCTGGGAGCGGACTGCCCATCGGCATGATGTTCACAGCCAAGTTCGCCGACGAAGCGACCCTCTTCCGACTCGCCGCGCAACTTGAGAAGGAAGCCCCATGGGCGGGACGCCGTCCGCAGGTCTGGGGCTGATGGATTTCTGGACGCGACGCAATTGGATGACCCTGGCCGCGCTCGGCGGCTTCGTGGCGGTGGCGGTGGGCGCGTTCGCGGCCCACGGCGTCCAGGATCCCAAGGCGCAGGAATGGCTGCGCACCGGCTCCACCTACGGCTTCATGCACACCATGGCCACCTTCGCCTCGGCCACCTTCATGCAGGTGGGCGCCCGCCGCGCCCGGCTCGCGCCGGCGTTCTTCCTGTCGGGCGTCGTGCTCTTTTCGGGCTCGCTCTACGCCATGGCGCTGGGCGCGCCGCGGTGGCTGGGCATGGTGACGCCGATCGGCGGCCTGCTCTTCCTGATCGGCTGGGGCGTCCTCGCCTGGGCCGCGCGGGGCGTCGATCCGCAGGCCTAGTCGCGCCGCAGCGCCAGCGCCCGCAGACTCACCGCCGAGCCCACCAGCGACGCCAGCATGACCACCGCCATGGCCCGCGGTGAGCCGTCGTGGAAGAGCGCCGCCAGGCTCGCGGCCGCCGCGCCGGTGGCGAACGACAGCGTCCCCATCAGCGCCGAGATCGCGCCGGCCCGGGTCGGGTCGACGTTCAGCGCGCCGGCCATGGTGTTGCCCTGCATGAAGCCGTAGCTCGACAGCAGCAGGAACAGCAGCGGCAGCACCGTCCACTGCCCGCCGATCCCGCTCACCGCCGCCAGGGTCAGCCCAACGCCGAACACCGAGGCGACGACGCTGGCGCGCAGCAGCACCTGGTCGGGCGTGAACCACCGCAGGATCATCCGGTTCACCTGCCCCGCCCCGATCACGCCCAGCGCGTTGAGGCCGAAGATCCACGGATAGACCGCCGGCGAATGGCCGTAGGTCCCCATGATCAGCCCCGGCGACGAGGAGATGTAGGTGAAGAGCGTGGCCCCGTTCAGGGCGCCGCACAGCGCGTAGCCGATGAGCCGGGGGTTTCGCAGCACCGCGGCGTAGGACTGGAACGGGTTCTCCCGCGAGGCCTGGATCGCCGTGGCCTCCGAGCGCGACTCCCGGAGACGCAGGATGGCGGCCAGCCCGATCGCCACCCCGAAGGCGGTCATGAACCAGAAGTTCAGCGGCCAGCCGCCGAACGCCAGCAGGCCGCTGCCGAGGATCGGGGCCAGGATCGGCGCCAGCCCCATGATCAGCATCATCAGGCTGAGCATCCGGGCCGTCTCGGTGTGGTCGAACTGGTCGCGGATCACCGCCCGCGACACCACCCCGCCCGCACACGCGCCCAGCGCCTGCACGAAGCGGGCGACCAGCATGAAGCCGATCGACGTGGCGAGCGCGCACGCGACCGAGCCCGCAATGAAGATCGCCGCGCCCAGGATCAGCGGGACGCGCCGTCCGATCCGGTCGGACCAGGGCCCGTAGAACGGCTGGCCCACCGCCATGCCGGCCAGGAAGGCGGCCACCGTCGCCTGCGCCTGCGACGGGTCGGCCTTCAGCCCCGCGGCGATCGCCGGCAGGCTGGGCAGGTACATGTCGATGGCGAGCGGCCCCATGGCCGTCAGCGCGCCCAGCAGGATGACGAGGCCCCATGGCGTCGGCACAGGCGTTCCCTGGCCGGGCGCCGAAGACGGATTGGCGGACGTCACGGCGCCTGACCTAGTAGGAGGCAGAGGTTCCAACAACCCGGGGAGAGCAAGAATGTCGGCGCTGGAGACCATGATGCCGCCGGTGCAGCGCGCGGCGGTGAACGGCGTCGAGATCGCCTACTACGAGGCCGGCCCGCGCCAGGGCGTCCCCGTCGTGCTCTGCCACGGTTTTCCCGAGCTGGCGTTCTCGTGGCGTCACCAGATCAAGGCCCTTGCCGACGCCGGCCACTGGGTGATCGCGCCCGACCAGCGCGGTTATGGCCTGTCGTCGAAGCCCGACAAGGTCACCGACTACGACATCGACCACCTCACCGGCGACATGGCCGCCCTGCTCGACCACCTCGGAGTCGAGAGGGCGATCTTCTGCGGCCACGACTGGGGCGGCATCGTCGTCTGGCAGATGCCGTTGATCCACCCCAGCCGCGTGGCCGGCGTCATCGGCCTCAATACGCCCTTCATCCCCCGCGCGCCGGCCGACCCGATCGTGATCATGCGCAATCGCTTCGGCCCCGACATGTACATCGTCTGGTTCCAGAACCCGGACGAGCCGGAGGCCGTGCTGGGCGCCGACACCACGAAGACGATGTCCTTCTTCATGCGCCGGCCGGCGGCGCTGCAGGCCGCGGCGCAGCCCAGCGCTTCCGGCTCCACCTTCGCCTTCAAGGATCTGCTGCAGCAGTGGGATGGCGCCGCGGACCCCCGGGACCCGCTGCTCACGCCCGACGAGCTCGCCGTCTTCGCCGACTCCTTCCGGAACGGCGGCTTCTTCGGCCCGGTCAGCTGGTACCGGAACTTCACCCGCAACTGGGAGCGGGCCGAGACCCTGCCCACGCGGATCGACGGGATCCCGTGCCTGATGATCACCGCCGAACTCGACGCCGTGCTGCCGCCGTCGGCCGCCGAGCCCATGCCGGCCTTCATCGGCGACCTCGAGACGAAGCTGGTGCGCGGTTCGGGCCACTGGACACAGCAGGAGAAACCGGACGAAGTGAACAGCCTGATCCTGGACTGGCTGGACAGGCGTTTCCCGAAGTAGAAGGCCTGAATGGACCGAACCGCCTCCGCGCCTGCCGTCTCCGCCACCCAGAACCGGCGCGGCCTGTTCCCGGACAACGAACCGTACGCGAGCGGCTGGCTCTCCACGGGCGGTCCGCACGAGGTCTTCTACGAGGAGTGCGGCAATCCGAAGGGCAAGCCCTGCGTGATCCTGCACGGCGGCCCGGGCGGGGCGATCAACCCGACCATGCGGCGCTTCTTCGATCCCACGAAGTGGCGCATGGCGCTGTTCGACCAGCGCGGCTGCGGCCGTTCGCGCCCCAACGCCAACCTCGACGACAACACCACCTGGGCGCTCATCGACGACATCGAGCGGCTCCGCGAGCATCTCGGCGTCGAGAAGTGGTGCGTGTTCGGCGGCTCCTGGGGCTCCACCCTCGCGCTGGCCTACGCCATCAAGCATCCGGAACGCGTCGAAAGCCTGGTCCTGCGCGGCATCTTCCTGCTGACGGAGCGCGAGCTGCGCTGGTTCTACCAGGACGGGGCCTCGATGATGTTCCCCGACGCCTGGGCCCGGTTCTGTGCGCCGATCCCGCCCGCCGAGCGCGGCGACATGATCGGCGCCTACCACAAGCGCCTGACGCACCCTGACCGCCGCATCCAGGCCGAGGCCGCGGCCGCCTGGAGCCAGTGGGAGGGCGACACCATCTCGATCCGCGGCCCCGAGGCGCGGCCGTCGAAGTTCAACGAGATCGACTTCGCCATCGCCTTCGCCCGCATCGAGTGCCATTTCTTCGCCAACGGCGGCTTCTTCGACAGCGAGAACTGGCTGCTCGAGAACGCTGAGGCCCTGAAGGACATCCCCGGCTGGATCGTTCAGGGCCGCTTCGATGTTGTCACGCCGATGGAGAGCGCCTGGAAGCTCAAGACGGCCTGGCCCACCGCCCGCTTCGAGGTGGTCTGGGACGCCGGCCACGCCTCCACCGAGCCCGGCATCGTCGACGCCCTGGTCCGGGCCACGGATCAGGCGCTCAAGCTCTAGGGGCCGCATGAGCCGCGCCGACCTCGTCCGCGCCTATCTTAAGGCCATCGAGAACCGCAAGGATTCGCTCGCCTTCTTCGCCGAGGACGCGGTGCAGGAGGAGTTCCCGAACGCGCTCGTCCCCAATGGCGCGCGGCGCACCCTGGCCGACCTGCGCGAAGCCAACGCCCGCGGCCGCGACGTGCTCACGTCCGAAAGCTACGAGATCGTCAACCTGGTGGAGGCCGGCGACCTGGTGGCCTGCGAGGTCCTCTGGCGCGGCGTCCTGGCCGTGCCGATCCGCAGCTTGAAGCCGGGCGACGTCATGAAGGCCCGCTTCGGCGTCTTCTTCGAGTTCGCCGGCGACAAGATCCGCCGCCAGCGCAACTACGACTGCTTCGAACCCTTCTGAGGCGCTAGACGAAGCTGCCCTTGCCGCTCGTCACCTCGGCGTAGCGGTGCACGCGGACGGACTGCACCAGCCCGAAGCCGATCATCACCGTCAGCATGACGGTGCCGCCGTAGCTCAGCATAGGCATCGGCACGCCGACGACCGGCGCCAGGCCCATCACCATCGCCCCGTTGATCATGACGTAGAGCGTGAAGGTCGCCGTCACGCCGGCCGCCGCCAGCCGGCCGAAGTGGCTGTGGCTGAGGTACGAGGTGCGCAGCGCCATGAAGATCGCCGCCCCATAGAGGATCAGCACCGACATGCAGCCCACGAAGCCGAACTCCTCGGCCAGGGTGGCGAAGATGAAGTCGGTCTGCTTCTCGGGCAGGAAGTTGAGCTGGCTCTGCGAGCCCAGGCCGTAGCCTTTGCCCAAAAGGCCGCCCGAGCCCAGCGCGATCATCGACTGCAGGATGTGGTATCCCGAGCCCGACGGATCGCTCTCGGGGTCGAGGAAGGTCAGCACCCGCTGGCGCTGGTAGTCGTGCATCACGAACATCACGAACGGCGGGACGATGGCCAGGAAGGCGGCGACGCCGGCGCCGATGATCTTCCACGACAGGCCCGCCAGCACGACGATCGCGGCGCCGGACATCAGGATGAGCATTGCGGTGCCCAGGTCGGGCTGGTGCGCCACCAGGCCCACGGGCAAGGCGATCATCGTCGCCGGGATGAGGAGCCACCACGACAGCCTGGCCCGCTCGGCCGAGACGCCGTGGTAGAGCCGGGCCAGCGCCAGCACGATCCCCAGCTTCATCACCTCGGAGGGCTGGAAGCTGAAGCCGCCGATGGAAAGCCATCGCTGCGCGCCCAGGCGCACGTCGCCCACCGCCTCGACGGCGACCAGCAGCAGCAGGCCGATGCCATAGACCGGATAGGCCAGCGCGAACCAGACACGGATGTCGATCATCGCCAGCACCAGCATCATCAGCAGGCACAGGGTGAAGCGCGCCGCGTGCTGGGCCGCCCAGGGGCTCCAGGACGAGCCCGCGATCGAGAACAGCATCAGCGCGCCGGCGCCGGCGATCAGGCAGAGGACGAGGACGAAGATCCAGTCGATCTCGGAGAACTTGACGACCAGCCGGTCGCGTTCGCCGGGCCGGGTGAGCGCGGAGACGGTCATGTCGGGCGTCCCGGTCGGGGCGCGGGCGCGGCGGCCGGCGCGGCCGTGGGCAGCGGGCGCTCACCTGGCGGCAGGTCGGAGGGTGTCAGCGGCACCGTGTCCTGCTCGATGTCGGGCGTCATCTCGGGCATCGGCAGCGGCTTCTGCACTCGCGCCATCAGCTCGGGATCCTTGAGCAGGGCCGTGCGCATGATCTCGCGCGCCCGCGGCGCGGCGGCGGTGGAGCCGCCCATGCCGTGCTGGACGATGACGGCCAGCGCATAGCGCGGCGCGTCGATCGGCGCGTAGGCCACGAACAGGCCGTGGTCGCGCAGGCCCCAGACGCCGCCCTTGCCGCGCGAGCCGCCCTTGTCGTAGTTGCGCACCTGCGCCGTGCCGGTCTTGCCGGCCATGAGGATGTCGCCCAGGCCCAGCTGGCTGTTGCGCCACGCCGTGCCCCCTTGGGCCTGGTCGGTCACCGCGGCCATGCCGGCCCGCACGCGGTCGATGTGTTCCTTGGGGAACGGCAGGTCCGGGGCGTCCGAGCCGCGCGGCCGCTCCTTGCCGCCGACCGACTTGATCAGCCGCGGGTTCAGCGCCTTGTACTGGGCGTTGGCCAGCCGCGCCGTCATCACCGCCAGCTGCAGGCAGTTCACCTGCAGATAGCCCTGGCCGATGGCGTACGAGAGGTTCTCGCCGGGCCACCAGGGCTGCATGGCCTCGTTCTTCTTGAAGTAGCGCTTCTTCCACTCCGGGTCGGGCACGATGCCCTTCTTCTGGCCCGGGATGCCGATGTCGAAGGTCTGGCCCAGGCCGAAGGCGCGCGCCGCCTGGGCGATCCGCGTGGGACCGACTCGAAGCGACATGGAGTAGAAGTAGGTGTCGCAGGAGTTCTTGATCGCCTCGTGCAGGTTCTGCGACCCGTGACCGCCCTTCTTGTGGCAGTGGAAGAAGCGGCCGCCGAAGAACATGCCGCCGCCGCAGCCGACGGTCTGCTCGGGATCGATGCCCGCCATCAGCACGGCCAGCGCCGTCATGGTCTTGAAGGTGGAACCCGGCGGGTAGAGGCCCGACAGGCACTTGTCGAGCAGCGGCTTGCGCTCGAAGCCCGCCAGCGCCCGGTACTCGCCGCCGGTCAGGCCGCGGACGAAGCGGTTGGCGTCGAACGACGGGGCCGAGGTCATGCAGAGGATGTCGCCGGTGCGGCAGTCCATCATCACCGCCCCGCCGCTTTCCTCGCCGAACACCTCCAGGGCGCGGTTCTGGATGTCGACGTCGAGGGTGAGCTGGATCTCGGCGCCCGGGGTGGCCGGGATGTCGCCGTTGTCGTCGTGGCGCACCTCGCGGCCGTTGGCGTCCACCTCGACCTTGCGCGCGCCGGGCCGGCCGCGGAGCTCGAGGTCGAGGGCCTTTTCAACGCCCTGCTTGCCGATCCGGAAGCCCGGATGGAGCATGATCGGCTCGGGATTCTTGCCGGCCTTCACGATGGCGTCGATGTCGTCCTTGTTCACCTTGGCCACGTACCCGATCACGTGGGCGAAGGCGCCGCCGTGCGGATAGACCCGCACCTCGCCCATATCGGCGGTGACGCCGGGCAGCTCGGGCGCGCGGACGTTGATGGCCGAGAACTGCTCCCAGCTCATGTCCTCCATGACCGAGACCGGGGCGCGCTTGGGCGCCGAGTTGATGTCGCGCAGCAGGCGGCGCTGGCGGGTGTCGTCCAGCGGCACGTAGTTGGCCAGGGTCTTCAGCGTGGCCTCGGTGTCGAGGCCCTTGTCGCGCGCCACCATCAGCCGGAAGTTCGGCCGGTTCGCCGCCAGCACCGCGCCGTTGCGGTCGACGATCAGGCCGCGGGGGGCCGGCTGGAGCTTGAAGTTGAACTGGTTCGAGGTGGCGAGCTTCTCGTAGCGCTGGGTCTCCAGCAGCTGCAGATAGGCCAGCCGGGCGCCCAGCGCGCTGAGGCCCAGGCCCGCGAAGGCGCCCAGCAGGATCGCGCGCCGGTGGAAGACGCCCTGCCGCTCGTTGACCTCTTCGAAGAAGATGGCGGGTTGGGTCATGGCAGGCGCTCTACCGGAACCTCACGTCGGCGTCCTCGAACCGCTCGATGAGCATGTTCGCGAAGGGATAGAGGACGACTGTGGCGAGGAATTGCCAACCCACAGTTACGGGATCGGGGTGCGTCTGAGTGTCCAGCATCGTGAACAGGTAGCCCGAGCCCAGCGCCAGCACCGTCGCCGCCGCATACCAGAGGAACATCATCACCTGCGACTGGCCGGCCAGGATCGAGCGCGCGGCCAGCACCACGCCGTAAGGCAGCAAGAGGCAGACCGCCCAGAAGCCGGTCGGCGAGCCCCACAGGAAGTCGAGGAAAATCCCCAGGACCAGCACCGCCACGGGCCCAAGCATCGAGGGTCGGATCACCGCCCAGGCGAAGGCCAGCGGCAGGGCGAACACCGGCTCGGGCAGGCCCAGGCCGAAGAACCGTAGCGGCAGGGCGAAGATGAAGGTGGCCGCCATGGCGATTAGCATCGGGACCCCGAGCCAGCGCCAGGGCGCGAGCCCGCGCGCGGCGCTGCTGCTCACCGGGGGGCCCCCTCGGACTGGGTGGTTTTCGGCGCCGGGGCCTTGGCCGCAGGCGTCTTGGTCACCGGGGTCTTGGGCGTGGGCGTCGCGGCGGGCGGCGTTGCAGCCTTCGCGGGCGGCGTGGTCTTCGTCGCCGGCGTCGCGGCGGCCTT
>NZ_DASWTE010000118.1:0-17200 GCF_036402295.1 Phenylobacterium sp. | reverse complement strand
GCACCTCGATGTAGCGCATCAGCTCCTCGCGGCGGCCGGCGCCCAGGTTGAGCATGCGCCAGGGCGCGGCGCTGGTGGCCGGGTCGGGATTGGCGGCGTCCCAATCGGGGTTCGGAGCGGGCGGGCGGTCGAGGGCGGCGACCAGGCCGTCGACGATGTCGTCCACGTAGGTGAAGTCCCGCTGCATCTGCCCCTGGCCATATACGTCGATGGGCTGGCCCTTGAGGATGGCGTCAGTGAACTTGAACAGCGCCATGTCGGGACGGCCCCAGGGGCCATAGACGGTGAAGAAGCGGAAGCCTGTCGAGGGGATGTCGAACAGGTGGGCGTACGAGTGCGCCATGCTCTCGTTGGCCAGTTTGGTGGCTGCGTAGAGGGTGATCGGGTGGGTAGCCGCGCCGTGGACGTTGAAGGGCAGGTTGTTGTGATTGCCATAGACCGAGCTGGTCGAGGCGAAGACCAGGTGCTTCGGCTGGACCGCGCGGCAACCCTCCAGGATGTTGAGGAAGCCGACCACGTTGGAGTCCACGTAGGTCTCAGGGCTCTCCAGGCTGTAGCGGACGCCGGCCTGGGCGGCCAGGTTGACCACGTGGCTCGGCCTGGTCTCGGCGAAGACGGCGGGCATGCGCTCGCGGTCGGCCAGGTTACACTGGAGGTGGCGGTAGCCTTTGTGACCCTCGAGGATCGCCAGCCGCGCGGCCTTCAGCTTCGGGTCGTAGTAGGCGTTGAGGCTGTCCAAGCCCACCACGGTATCGCCGCGCTCAAGCAGACGGCGGCTCAGGTGGAAGCCGATGAAGCCGGCAGAGCCGGTGACCAGGATCGTCAACGCGTCGCCTTTCGAGCCTGCGCAGGAAGGTGCGCAAGCGTGCCTAGCGGCGTCCGGGTTGCAAGCCTCTTAAGCGCTCAGCGCGTGCCGGAGCGCAGGTCGCGCAGGCGCGAGACGCGGGCGGCGGCTTCGGCGGCGACGGCCGCCTTGCGGGCCTCCGTCACGTCGCCGGCCCGCATCTGGGCAAGCAGCGGGAAGGTGGCCGAGAGCGTCGCCACGAGCAGGCCCATCCGGCCCTCGCGCCAGCCGCCGCGCAGCACGAAGCCCTGCAGGAACACACCGGCGCCGGCGGCGAGGCTGGAGATCGCCCAGGGCGTGCCCCCCTGATCGGCCAGGTCCTCGGCGGCCAGGGCGGTCAGGCGGTTGAGGCGCTCGACCAGCCCGCCGACGTCGCGGCCGAGGATGCGGCGGACCGCGCCCTTCAGCGCGCCGCCCGAGCGGCCCGACACGGTGGCGGGCGCGTTGAGGCGCCGCGCCTCCCAGCTCTTCAGGCCGCGCTTGTAGAGGCGCACCTCGCGCCGCGCGCTGAGCGAACCCGCCCAGCCGTCGCGCACCAGGGTCTCGCCCACGTAGTTGTCGATCGGCAGCTCGTAGTGGTCGCCGTCGGGGCGCATCTGCAGGACGGCGCGGATCTCCCAGGCCAGGTGGGCGTCGACCAGCTCGTCGGGCTCGATTTCGAGGATCCAGTCGCCGGTGCAGGCCGCGGCGCCGGCCGCCTTGCGCTGGCTCTCCAGCGGGAAGATGCCGTCGATCACCACGCAGCCGTTGCGGCGCGCGATCTCCTGCGAGCGATCCGTGCAGCGGTCGGCCACGACCACCACCTCATCGCAGAACGACAGCTTGCGCAGGCAGTCGGACAACTGCGTGTCCTGGTTCTGCACGCACACAAGTGCGGTAAGCTTCACCACGTGGAACCCCCGTCCCCCGAACCCATCACAGGTTAAGACGCCGCCCGCGGGCCCCACCCCCCAAGCGCTGCTTTAGAATTTGTTCAGAATGTGGCGGCGAGTCGCAGGCCGATGGTGCGGGGGCGCTGCGGGGTGGCCTGGCGAATGCCGTCCACGTTGGTGAAGCTGAACGGATTTCCGTAGGCGAAGGTGTCGCCGTCAGCGTCGAAGGGATTGCTGACGAAGGCCGTCAGGCGCCAGTGCTCGCTGGCGATCTCGGCCGCCAGCTTCGCCCGCAGGTAGTTGTCGGTGCGCGGCTGCGTGGGGTTGGTGCTGTCGAAGCTGAGGCTGGTCGTGCCGACGTAGCTGGCCTCGCCGACCAGTCGCAGCGTGAACCGCTCGCCGAGGGGGCGCTGGTAGACGGCGAGGACGCCTCCCGAGACGTTGGGCACGCCGGGCAGCTCGCCGGAGACGGCGAGGGCGAACTCCGGGATGTTCGGATTGCGCACCTCCGCATCGGAGACCAGGCCGTTCAGCTGCACGGACAGGCCGAACGGCAACTCATAGCCCAGCTCGGCTTCCAGCCCGAGGATCCGGGCATCCCCGACGTTGCCGGTGAACGACAGGCCCGATTGCCGGTACTGGTCCGTCTGGATGTTGACCCAGTCGTTGTAGTAGGCGGCGGCGCGAAGCCGGAGCCGGTCGTCGAGCCGGCGCAGCTTCACGCCGATCTCGTAGTTGCGCAGCCGATCGGGAGCGAAGGTGGTCCGGTTCGCGCGGATGGCGAAGAAGCCTGAGGAGTTGAATCCGCCCGGCCGGTAGCCCTCGCTGATCAGGGCGTAGACCAGGTCGCCGTTGGCGAACTCGCGCTGGACCGAGATCTTCGGGGAAAAGCCGTCGAAGGTGCGAGCGTCGTCGAACGACCGCGGACCGCCGAACTGGTCGCCCACGTCTATGTCCGCGGTCGTGTGGACCCGGGTCTGGAAGAACCGTCCGCCGAGCGTGACGCTCCAGCCCCCGCCGAAGTCATAGGAACCCTCACCGTAGACGGCGTACTCGGTCAGCCGGTCCTTGCGGAATTCCCGGTAGGCGGTGGACACGCTGCCTGGCAGGAAGATGTCGAGGGTCGACGGGTTCCGCTGCACGGTGCGCGCCGCATAGACGCCCAGCAGCCAGTCGAGCGAGCCACGGGTGGACGATCGCAACACCAGGTCCTGCACCAGCATGTTGGAGCGCGTCGATTCCACGTAGGCGCCGAGGTCGACCGTGTCGTCCTGGAAGATGTCGGGGAGGCCGCGCGACGCGTCGAACTGGCTCGAGAAGACGTGGTGCACGTAGTTCACCGAGGACGTCACGCTGCCCCAGTCGAACTCGCCGTGCAGCGTGACGCCGCCGTAGGAGAAGTCGTTGTTGTGGGCCTCGCGGATGCGGTTCGCCCGCCGCGGTCCCGTGCTCGGGTCCATGCCGATGAGGACGTACTGGCTGTCGTTCGAGCGCAGGTGCTGGGTGGCCGCCAGGGCGTCCAGCCGCCAGCTGTCGTTGAACCGCACGCGCACGGACAGCCGGCCGCCATCGCGGTGGGTCTGGTCGACATTGGCCACGCGCAGGTTCACGTCGTCGAGGTAGCCGCCTTGGACGTCCTCGTAGGCGACCAGGCGGATCGCCAGGTGGTCCTTGATGAGCGGCAGGCTGATGTAGCCGTCGAACTCGTGGCTCTCGTCGCCGCCTTCGGTATGGGAGAGCGACGCCGAGGCTCCGTACTCGACGTCCTGCAGGTCGGGCTTGGTCGTGACGATCCGGTAGATGCCGGCGACGGAGCCCGAGCCATAGAGGGCGCCCTGGGGCCCGCGGACCACCTCGATGCGGTCGATGTCGACCAAGCGGAGGTCGGGGTCCGGCGCGTTGTAGTTGAGCGGCGCGTCGTCGAGGTAGGTGCCCACGGTCGAGCGCGTGCGGCCGGTGAAGGCGCCGTCGGAGAGGCCGCGGATCAACAGCTTGTCGCGGCCCGGCCCCAGGTTGGTGGTCAGCACGCCGGCGAGCTGGCCCACGGTCTGGCCGACGTCGATGGCCCGGGTCGCGTTGATCTGCTCGCGCGAGATGGCGCTGACGCCGGCGGGCAGGCGGTCGAGCGCAACAGGGCGCTTGGTCGCGGTGACGACGACCTCGGCGACCAGGGACGGCGGTCTGGGCGGCTCGCTGCGGACGGGCGCCGGCGCGGCCGGTTCGGCGGCCAGGATGCGCACGGTGCGGGCGTCGACGATCCGGTAGCGGCACGGCGCGCCGGCCAGCAGGCGGCCGAGGGCCTGCTCCAGGGTGTAGCGGCCGGTGAGCGCCGCACGCCCGCCGGGGCCGCAGGCGGAGGTTCCCAGCACGGAGACGTTGGCCTGCAGGCCGAGGTCGATCAGGGCGTCTGCGTAGGACCGGGGCGGGATCGAGAAACGATGGCGTGCGTCGGCGGCCTCAGCGCGTCCCGCCACGCAGGCGAGGGCGACGCCGCCGAGCAACGTTCCAAGAGGCCAACTCCGCCTCGGTATGGTTCCCAGTCCTCGTCAGCGGTCGGACGCGAGATCGCGCCGCAGGACCACGCCCGCGTCGGAACGTACCGCTTGAATCGGAACCAGCAAGGCCAGGCGACGGATTACCGCGGCCTGGTCGTCGAGAACGAGGACCCCCGAGATGGGCGTGGCGGCCAGCGCCGGGTCCTCGATGCGGATCGGTTGGGCGAACTGCTGGTTGAGGTCGGCGATGACCTCGCCTAGAGGCTGTTCGCGATAGACCAGCCGGCCGGTCCGCCAGCCCAGGACCTCCTGAGGCTCGGCGGCGGCCACGCGGGCCCCCGTCGCGCCTTCGACATGGTCCAGCCGTTGGCCGGGATGCAGGCGATAGGCGCGGCCGGTCGCGCCCTCGGCCGGCCGGACCTCGACCGCGCCGCGGGCGACGGTGACCGACAGCTTGCCCTCGAGGCGACGGACGTCGAACTGGGTGCCCACCACGCGGACCGTCCGGTCGCCGGCGGCGATGGTGAAGGGACGTTTCGGCGCATGGGCCACGTCGAACACCGCCTGGCCCTGGTCGAGGGTCACGCGGCGGGCGTCGCGGGCGAGCGCCACGGTGAGGCGGGTGCCGCCGTTGAGGTCGACAGTCGAGCCGTCGGCCAGCTGCACGGTGCGGCGTTCGCCCTTGGCGGTGACGTAGGTCTCGGTGTCGGCGGCGGCGAACTGCGGGGCGATCACCACCGCGAAGGCGGCCGCGGCGGCCATGGCGCCCATGCCCATCATCGCGCGCCGGCCCATGGCGGGCCGTCGCGGGGCGCGGCGTGCGCCCAGTTCACGCGCGACCTGTTCGCCGGCGGCGGCGTAGGCCTGGGAGACGGCCAGGGCGTCGTCGAAGGCGGCGATGTTCCCGGGCCCGGCCGACAGCCAGGCGTCGAAGGCCAGGGCCTCGGCGTCGCCGAGCTCTCGGGCTTCGAGGCGCACGACCCACGCCGCGGCGTGTTCACGCCGCGCGTCGTCGCCGGTTCGCCAAGCCTGAATCATGCGCCCTTCCGCAGCCCCCGGAACGGGAACCCTGTCGCCCCTTTAGACGTCGCCGAAAGGTCGCACCCCCACCTGCGTTCATACAATTTATAGTAGATCACCGGCCAAGCTTCACTGTAAGCGCCTTGAGGGCGGCCGAGATGTGCTTCTCGACGGACTTCACCGAGATTCCCATCGCGCTGGCCGTGTCGGCGTGGCTCTTGCCCTCAAGCTTGTGCAGGCGGAAGGCCCGCTGCATCTGCGGCGGAAGCTCGGCGACGGCGTCCACCAGCTGGCGCAGCCGCTGGCGTGAGGCCACCGCCTCGTCGGCGGGGGCGTCGGCGGCCACGTCGTCCCCGCCCAGGGTGTCGTGCGCCACGAGCCGCCAGGCGCCGTCGCGGGCCACGGAACGGGCTTCGCCGCGGGCGCGGTCCAGCATGACGTTGGTGGCGATCCGGTAGATGAGCGCGACGGGGTTCTCGGCCGTGACCGCGGGGTCGCGGGTGGCCAGCTTGACGTAGAGCTCCTGGGCCAGGTCCTCGGCGACCGCCGGCGAGCCCACGCGGGCGGCGAAGAAGCGCACGAGATTGGGCCGGCGCTCGAGGTAGATTTCGAGCAGCGGATCGGTGGGCCGCTTGGCCCCGAACTCGGCCACGACGCTCACGCTGCGCCGCGTCCGCGGGCGTTGCGCACTGGCGTCGGGCGCGTGAGTTCCATGGATCCGTGACCCGGGCATTCCTGCGCCCAGACATGCCCCATTCCCGCGGCCCCGCCAACGCTGCGCATGGCCGCGGGCTGGGGGGCGCTTCGCTTTGGCGGCGTCTAGGTCACGACGGCACGAGGTTGACGGCGCGATCGCCGTCCTTGGGGCGTGACGTCGCGGCGTGCGGGTCGCGGGGGAGCGGCCCGCACGTCCTCCCGCCGGCCTGATTCGCCCGGACTGTCGCTAATCCGACGCCGAACGGCGGCAGCTCCAGCGTCAAGCCGCTCTTTCCACAGCAGAAAACACCGGATCACGCGGAGTCGAAGGTCCTGACAGTGGCCCGCGGTATGCAGACACGCGTTCAGTCATTATGACGTCTGCTCACGGTGAGAGAGCGCGCGGGGACGCCCCCTGTGCCAAAATGGGGTGCGAGGAGTCTGAAGTTCATGAGCCTGAAGATCGTCCCGGGACTTGAGCCCGCGCCGACGAAACACGCCAAACTCGTACAGTGGGTGCGTGAGATCGCCGAAATGACGCAACCGGACCGGGTGGTCTGGTGTGATGGATCCGAAGAGGAGTGGACTCGACTGACGGGGGAGCTGGTCGCCAGCGGAACCCTGAAGCCCCTCAACCCCGAGAAGCGCCCCAACTCGTTCTACGCCGCCTCCGACCCGCGTGACGTGGCCCGAGTCGAGAGCCGCACCTTCATCTGCTCGGAGAACCCCGAGGACGCCGGCCCGACCAACAACTGGCTCGACCCTGCCGAGATGCGCGCCGACCTGAAGGACCTCTTCAAGGGCGTGATGCGCGGCCGCACCATGTATGTCGTGCCGTTCTGCATGGGCCCGCTGGGCTCGAAGATCAGCCAGATCGGCGTCGAGATCACCGACAGCGCCTATGTGGCCGTGTCGATGAAGATCATGACCCGCATGGGCAAGGGCGCCCTGGAGATGCTGGGCGACGACGGCTTCTTCGTGCCGGCCGTCCACTCGGTCGGCATGCCGCTGGTCGACGGCGCCAAGGACGTCGCCTGGCCCTGCAACGAGATCAAGTACATCGTCCACTTCCCCGAGAGCCGGGAGATCTGGTCGTACGGCTCGGGCTATGGCGGCAACGCCCTGCTCGGGAAGAAGTGCTTCGCGTTGCGCATCGCCTCGGTCATGGCCCGCGACGAGGGCTGGCTCGCCGAGCACATGCTGATCCTCAAGCTGACGTCGCCAGAGGGTGCGGTGAAGTACGTCGCCGCCGCCTTCCCGAGCGCCTGCGGCAAGACCAACATGGCCATGCTGCAGCCCACGCTGAAGGGCTGGAAGGCCGAGACGATCGGCGACGACATCTGCTGGATGCGCTTCGGCGACGACGGCCGCCTCTACGCGATCAACCCGGAGGCCGGCTTCTTCGGCGTCGCGCCGGGCACCGGCGAGGTGACCAACAAGAACGCGATCGACGCGCTCTGGGGCAATTCGATCTTCACGAACGTGGCGCTGACCGACGACGGCGACGTGTGGTGGGAAGGCCTGACGGAAGTTGCGCCGGCCCATCTGATCGACTGGAAGGGCCGCGACTGGACGCCCGAGAGCGCCGAGCCCGCGGCGCACCCGAACGCCCGCTTCACCGTGCCGGCTTCGCAGTGCCCGGTGGCCGCGCCCGAGTGGGAAGATCCCGCCGGCGTGCCGATCTCGGCGATCCTGTTCGGCGGCCGGCGCGCCTCGGCGGTGCCGCTGGTGACCGAGGCCAACGACTGGCAGCACGGCGTCTTCATGGCTTCGAACGTGGCCTCGGAAGGCACCGCGGCGGCCGAGAACGCCATCGGCGAGCTGCGCCGCGACCCGTTCGCGATGCTGCCCTTCTGCGGCTACAACATGGGCGACTACTTCGGCCACTGGCTGAAGGTGGGCGAGAGCCACGACGCCGAGAAACTGCCGCGCATCTACTTCGTGAACTGGTTCCGCAAGGACGAGCGCGGCAAGTTCGTGTGGCCGGGCTACGGCGAGAACAGCCGCGTGCTGAAGTGGATCGCCGAGCGGCTGGACGGCACGGCCGATGCGGTCGACACGCCGATCGGCCGGGTGCCGACCAAGGCCAGCCTGGACACCTCCGGCCTGACGCTGACCGACGCCCAGCTGGACCTGCTGCTGACCGTCGATCCGGCCATCTGGACCCAGGAAGCCGCTCTGATCCCGGCCTTCTACGAGCGTTTCGGCGAGCACACGCCGCAGGCGCTGTGGGACGAGTACAAGGCGCTGGTGGCCCGCCTCGAGGCGGCCAAGGCCGCGCCGGCGCAGGTGGTGGCGGCGGAGTAGAGCAGAGCTCCAGTTCTACTGAAGACGGGCCGCGGTGATTCCGCGGCCCTTTCTTTGCTTATCCGCCCGCGACAACGCGCAGCGTGGGCTGGCCGCCAGGCTTCTCGCCGCGGACCTGGGCCACGAGGTCGAAGAGGGCGCGGCGCACTTCGTCGGGCTCGCCGTCGCGAGCGATGACCGCGAGGTCCTCCAGGTGGCCGGGCGTCACGCGCAGGGCCGAGTTGGAGATCACTTCCATCACCTTGGGCGCGGCGGGCAGCGAGGTCTCGGTCTCGTCGAGCAGCGCCTCGGTCAGCTTCTCGCCCGAACGCAGGCCGGTGATCTCGATCTCGATGTCGTTGCGGCCCGAAAGCGCGATCATCTGGCGCGCGAGCTCGAGGATGCTGACCGGCTCGCCCATCTCGAGCAGGAACAGCCGCGAATCCTGGCGGTCGTCCTCATGGCAGGCCGCCGTGGCGTGCAGCACCAGCTGGGCCGCCTCGGGGATGGTCATGAAGAACCGGGTCATCTCGGGGTGGGTGACCGTCACCGGCCCGCCGCGCTCGATCTGCGACTTGAAGATCGGCACCACCGAACCCGACGAGCCCAGCACGTTGCCGAACCGCACGGCCGAGAAGCGGGTGTCGCTGTTGCTGGTGGCCTGCTGGGCGTGGATGACGGCCTCGGCCAGGCGCTTCGTGGCGCCCATGACGTTGGTGGGATCGACAGCCTTGTCGGTGGAGATCAGCACCATCTGGCCGGCGCCTGCGGCCTTGGCTGCTTCGGCCACGTTCCAGGTGCCGACGACGTTGGTGAGCAGGCCCTCGCGCGGATGGCGCTCGACCATGGAGACGTGCTTCAGGGCCGCGGCGTGGAAAACGAGGTCGGGCCGCTCTTCCTGGAAGATGGCGGCGGTGCGCCGGGCGTGGCGCACGTCGCAGAGGACCGCCTTCACCGGCACGTGCGGGAAGGTCTCACGCATCTCGCGCTCGATCTCGAACAGGGCGGTTTCGGAGAAGTCGAGGACGGTGAGGTGGTCGCAGCCGAAGTTGGCCACCTGGCGGCAGAGCTCGGACCCGATCGAGCCGCCGGCCCCGGTGATCAGCACGCGCTTGCCGGCCAGCAGGCGGCCCACGGCGTGGCGGTCGAGCTCGATCGGCTCGCGGGCGAGGAGCTCCTCGATGTTGATGTCGCGCATCGGGAGCAGGGTGAGGCCGTCGTGCTGGGCCAGTTCGACGATGGAGGGCAGCCGCAGCAGGCGGATGCCGTCGTTCTTCAGCCGGCCGAGCTGGTCGGCGGTGAGGCCCTTCAGCTTGCCCGGCTCCTCCAGGAACAGGATGGCGCGCGGATAGCGGTTCCAGCGGCGCAGGTCGGCCATGGCCTCGTCGAGGCGGTCGATGGCCTCGAGGATGCAGACGCCGCGTACCTGGGCGCCCACGTCGCGACGGTCGGTGCCGATGATGCCCACGGGGGTATAGGTGCGGTCGTTGCTGCGGGCGGCGTCGCGCAGGTAGGTGTCGGCCAGCGACGGCGGGCCGATCAGGAGCAGCGACGGCGACTGGGTCATCCGGTCGGTGATCGTCTTGAGCGGCGAGAACGTCTCGAGCGCGTGCTCATGCAGGGCGCGGCGCAGGATCCGCACGCCCATCGACACCACCATCTGGAACAGCGGCGCCATGACGAGGGTCGAGCGCGGCAGGCCCTCGGCGCGGTCGAGGACGAACACGAAGAGCAGGAAGACACCGACGGTCAGGATCGCGATGCGCGCCAGCACCAGGGCGTCGGGGATCGACACGTAGCGCCAGGGCGACAGCTCGCTGCGGAACACCAGGCTGAACGCCGCGGTGATGGCCGCGTAGAGGGCCGCGAACTGGAAGAAGCTGAGCGCGCCGGCCTCCCCGAAGCCGAGCTCGGGCTGGGTGGGCGCGACGAAGAACGCAATGGCGAACGCGAGGGCCGCGAGCAGGGCGTCGAACACGACGGTTTGAGCCCGGACGGCCATCCGCTCCATGCGCCGAACTCCACTCACGTGTTCGATTCCCAACCATAGGCCCCGAGCCGGGGGCCGCCAGTGAAACTTGGTCCAGCGGATTTCTTTCCGCGAGGCAAGCGCCCGAAACGCAACAGGAATGGGCGTCCGGCGAGCGCCGCGAACTTAGGAACTGGCGCCCCACGGCGCAAACGAAAAGCCGCCGCGAATCACGCGGCGGCTTCACTAGAACCGTTCGGGTGAACGGACGGTTGCGCGGGATGGTGTCTAGAAGACCAGCTTGATCCCACCCACGACGCGGGAGTCGCCGTAACCCAGCGGGTCGGCGGCGCTCGAGGCGTCGGTGTCATGGTAGCGGACGTCGAAGCTGACGTGGTCGGTGAGCGCGAAGCCCACGCCGGCGTTCCACGTCGTGTAGTCGAGCCCGCCGTCCTGGTCCTGGCGTCCGATCGCCGCCGAAACCGAGAACTTGCTGTCCGGGATCGCGACGGCGACGTTGGCCTCGTAGTAGAGGGCGTCGTCCGCCACGCCGAAGAAGTTGGGCGAGTAGTAGGCCGCCACGCCAACGGTCGCCGGGCCGGCCGGCATCGAGGCCGCCGCCTTGAATTCCCAGTAGTCGTAGTTCGACGCGCCCTTGTCGACGTAGCCGTAGTAGATCACGCCCAGGTCGAAGGTGATCGGGCCGGCCGTCGGCTTGATGCCGGCGTAGAGGTCGAACTCGGCGTCGGTCGAGTCGAGGAAGTCGACGTTCGACACCCACACGCCCGCGTAGGCCATGCCGTAGGTGGCGTCGATGCCGCCGAAGACCTGCGGGTCCTCGTCGGTCTGGCTGAAGCCGCGGAAGACGTATTCCGTCGCCGCGCCGAGGTTGAAGGAAAAGGACGGACCGGAGTCCTCCTGCGCCTGGGCGGCGCCGGCGAAGCAGAGCGAAGCAGCCGCGGCCGCAAGCGCGAGTTTGAGCGTTCTCATTTTTTGGTATCCCCTCATATGTCCGCCGGCTCGCAACCGGTGGGTCGCGGCCATGGTCATAGGCGCACGGCGCAGATCAACGCGACGGACCTGTGACAGCCGCGCCGTAGGAGAGCTGACCAAATATTGGGCGCGCCCCCGGAGAGGCGCCCGACTTTTGAGCAGCCCCTAGCGCGCCACCAGCGGCGCGAATCCCAGGTGCGAGCCCGCATCGACCATCAGCGTCTCACCCGTCACGTGCCGCGAGTACGGCGAGGCCAGGAACACCGCCGAGACGGCGATGTCCTCGGCGGTTGACGCAGCCTTGAGGGGTGTGCCGGCCGCGGCGTTCTCGCGGACCCTGGCGGCGGCGGCCTCGCCGACGCCCTTGCCAAACCACGGCGTGTCGATGAAGCCTGGGCAGACCGAATTGACCCGGATCTTGGGCGCAAGGGCGCGCGCGAGGGACAGCGTCATCGTGTTGAGCGCGCCCTTTGAAGCCGCGTACGGCACCGACGAGCCGATGCCAGTGACGCCGGCGATGGACGCCGTCATCACCACCGCGCCGGGCTGTGGCGCGGCCTCCAGCAATGCGCGGCAGGCGCGGACCATTTGGTATGGGCCGATGACATTGACGGCGTAGAGCTTGTGAAAGTCGTCGGCGGACACACCGTCGAGGTTCGCGTGGGTGTTGAAGGTGGTCGTGCCGGCGTTGTTGAACAACGCGTCGATGCGGCCGTAGGGCCGGGCGGCTTCGGCGATCTTGCGGCAGTCCTCGTCGTTGGCGACATCGCCCTGGACCAGCACGGCCTCGGCCCCGTGGGCCATCACCTGGCGGGCGGTCTCTTCGGCGTCGTCGCGGTTGCGGGCGTAGTTGATCACGACGGCCTTGGCGCCGCGCGAGGCGACCTCGACGGCGACAGCGCGGCCGAGGCCGGTCGAGGCGCCGGTCACCACCACCACGAAGTCCTGATAGTCACCCTGGGCCATCGCGCCGCTCCCTGTCGTTGTTACGCGGCGTACTAGCCGGTAAACGCGGGGGCATGGAAGAGACCCAACTCACCCAGCTGGGCCGTGACGTAAGGGGCTTCGACAGCCCCGAGGCGGCCGTGCTGGAGCGGGTGGCGAACCCGCAGCCGGACGCCACCTACCTGGTGCGGTTCACGGCGCCCGAATTCACCTCGCTGTGCCCGGTGACGGGGCAGCCGGACTTCGCCCACCTGGTGATCGACTATGTGCCGGCCAAGTGGCTGGTGGAGTCGAAGTCGCTCAAGCTCTACCTCGGCTCGTTCCGCAACCACGGCGCCTTCCACGAGGACTGCACGATCGCCATCGGCCGCCGGCTGTTGGCCGAGCTCGCGCCGCAGTGGCTCCGGATCGGCGGGTACTGGTATCCGCGCGGCGGCATCCCGATCGACGTGTTCTGGCAGAGCGGGCCGGCGCCCGAAGGGTTGTGGCTGCCGGACCAGGGCGTGGCGCCCTACCGGGGTCGCGGTTGAGCATATGGTTACTGCATCCGAAGATGGCGGACCGGTCGCGGTTCGGGAAATACTGTCCTTCGCGAGCAAACGGTGAAGCTTGGGGTCGGCGCGCTCAATATCGTTTGAGGAAACCCCGCCTGCTTACGGCGCGGCGCCTACTCTCGCGCAGGGCGAAACGGGCGCGAAGAGTCGCCTGGAGGCCTATTCGGGCTTTCCAAAAGCTGGCGGCGGGCCTATACCTCACCTTGCCCAACTCTCCTCGGGCGTGTCACCTCAGGCCGGGCGACGCGAGCGCGTCGTCCGGCCGCCGTGTTTCTGGACTTCAGCCTTGCGGGCTCCAGCGGGTGACCAGGGGGTCGAGCGTCGGGCGCTCCCGTTCCAGCGGCGGCTCGCGTGGCGTGCCCATCAGGACGAAGCCCGCGACCCGTTCGCCCGCCGTCAGCCCCAGGATCGCGCCCGCGTCGGCGTCGTAGCTGTACCAGTCGGTGATCCAGTTGGCGCCGAAGCCCATCGCGAGCGCGCCGTAGAGCAGGTTCGTGCAGACGACGCCGGCCGAGAGCACCTGCTCCCACTCCGGGATCGCCGCGCCCAGCTTCGGCGACGACACCACGACCACGGCCAACGGCGGGATCTTCAGCTTGGCGAGCTTGGCGGCGAGCTGCGGTTCGCCGCGGGCGGTCGCCAGCGCCTCGAGTCGGGCGGTGAAGGCGGCCTTGCCGTCGCTTTCCAGGATCACGAACCGCCAGGGCGAGAGCTTGCCATGGTCGGGCGCGCGGGTGGCCAGCCGCAGGAGGTCGGCCAGCTGGTCCGCATTGGGCGCGGGCTCCGTCAGCGTCACCGCCGAGGCGGAGCGCCGCTGCGCCAGGAACTTCAGCACCTCGGGCGAGGCGGCGGTCGGCAAGGCGGCGCCGAACTCGGGCGCGGGCGGGAGGTTGGTGGGCAAGGAGGGTTCCGGCGCTGCAGGAATACGGATACGGGCCCTCTTTATGGGGGCGGCGAGCCGAACCGCAAGGCGAGGGGACTTCGGGCATGAGCGGGAAGCCGGCGTGGCTGCGATCGCACGGGGCTCCCTGGGTGCGCGGGGCCGCCCGGCCGATCTACGACAATCCCTGGATCTCGGTGACGGAGTACGCGGCGACCGCCCCGACCGGCAATCCGGCGACCTACGGCCTCGTCAGCTACAAGAACCTGGCCGTGGCGATCCTGCCGCTGTTCGACGACGGGACCACGATCCTGGTCGGCCAGCACCGCTTCCCGGCGGGCGACTACAGCTGGGAGATCCCCGAGGGCGGCGGACCGCTCGACCGCGATCCGCTGGAGAGCGCGCGGCGCGAGCCGGCCGAGGAAACGGGCCTGCAGGCGGCAGATTGGCGCGAGATCCTGCAGGCGCAGCTGTCGAACTCGGTGAGCGACGAGCGCGCGATCGGCTACCTGGCGACCGGGCTGTCGCCGGCGGAGGGGAGCCACCACGCCGACGAGACCGAGGACTTGGCGCGGGTGCGGGTCCCGTTCCGCGAGGCGCTGGACGCCGCCGTGGTCGGTGAATTGCAGGACGTGCTGACAGTGGCGATGCTGTTCAAGGCTTACCATATGGCCCGGGAAGGGCATTTGGCGCCCGCGCTCGCGCGCGCCATACTAGGGTGAGGGAGTACCCTATGGGTCGGGAGGAACCGATGAGTCAGCGCCTCGAGGTGGTGAACCCCAAGTCGCCACCGCCCGTATGGGCCGCGCTCCGCAACGAAGCGTACGCCGCCGCCAAGAGCGAGGCGGCGCTGGCGAGCCTGCTGGCCGCCGTGATCCTGAACCACGACACGCTGGGCGATGCGCTGAGCTACCAGCTCGCGCGCAAGCTGGGCGACCAGGAGCTGCGGGCCATGAGCCTGCGCGACACCATCGAGGAGGCTTACGAAGCCGATCCCTCGATCGTGGAGACCGCGGAATACGACCTGAAGGCGGTGTTCGAGCGTGACCCCGCCTGCAAGGGCTATGTCCAGCCGTTCCTGTTCTTCAAGGGTTTCCTGGCGTTGCAGACGCACCGCGTGGCCCACTGGCTGCACGGCGAGGGCCGCGAGACCCTCGCGTTCTACCTGCAAAGCCGCTCCAGCGAGCTGTTCCAGGTGGACATCAACCCCGCGACGCGGATCGGCCGCGGCGTGTTCGTCGACCACGGGACCGGGATCGTCATCGGCGAGACTGCGGTGATCGGCGACGACGTCTCGATGCTGCAGGGTGTGACCCTGGGCGGCACGGGCGCCGAGCGCGGCGACCGCCACCCGAAGATCGGCAAGGGCGTGCTGCTGGGCGCTGGCGCCAAGGTGCTGGGCAACATCAAGATCGGCGACTACGCCAAGATCGCGTCGGGCTCGGTGGTGCTGAAGGAAGTGCCGGCCGGCTGCACGGCGGCGGGCGTGCCGGCTCGCCTGGTCAACTGCCCGACCTGCGATGAACCGGCCCGGACGATGGACCACACGCTGCCCGGGATCACGGACTACACGATCTGAGGTTTCGCCGGGCCGGCGCTTTCGCTAGAAGTCGCGCCTGAACTGACCCTTAGGAGCGTTCGCGTGGACGAAAGAGCTATCCGCAAGATCGAAGGGCATCTGCGCGGGACCTTCGCCAACGCGCGCATCACGCTGATGCCCCGGCCGAAGCAGAAGGATTCCGCCGAGGTCTACATCGGCGAGGAGTTCATCGGCGTGGTGTTCCAGGACGAGGACGAGGACGGCTCGTTCATGTTCGAGATGGCCATCCTCGCCGAGGACCTGCCCTAACCTATTTCGGCGCGGGTTCGGTGATCGGCGGCTCCACCGGGGCTGTCGTGGTGACCGGGCCCGACCCGTCGACTGGCGTCGAGGCCGCGGTGGCGGCCTGCTGCGCCTGCTGCTGCAGTTGTGAGTCCGGCACCTGGCTGGGCGGGGCTTCCGTGGTGACGGTGGCTTCGGCGGTGCCGGTGTCGGTGGTCGCCTTGCGCTCCTGTGAGCAGGCGGCGACGGCGAGGCTCAGGCCGAGGGCTAAGAAGGCGGCTCTCATGGCTGCGTTCTCCCGTGAGTGACGGCGGCCTAACCCGGAGCACGGCTGCGGGTTCCTAGCGGATCTGCACCACGGCCAGGGTTCCGGCCGGCGCAGGCGCGATCGGCGGCGCCGGCCGGCTCGTGTCCAGCCACTGGGCCCAGTGCTCGCGCGGCAGGATGACGATCTGGCGGTCGTGGTAGGGCGCGATGTCGGGACCGGGCGGGCAGGTGAGCAGGGTGAAGCGGTCGTCGCGGACCAGGCCGGCGACGCCGAGGAACGGCTGGTCAGCCGGCGTGAAGCGCCACTTGGACTTCGGGGCCTTCGCGCCCGTGAACTCGAAGAAGGCGTCGATGGGCACGAGGCAGCGGCCCTTCGGGAAGCTGCGCTCGTCGGACCGGAAGTTGATGACCGGCCCCCGCTGACCCGGGAAGCCCCAGCGCATCTCGTCCAGATGGGCGCCGCCGTCCCGGCCGGTGACGACGTAGCTGGGATCGGTCGGCCGGATCGAGGCCCGGGGCTCCATGTTGGGCGCGCCGCCGTCCCAGCCGAGCGGCAGGTCCAGCCGGGCGAACTCCTTCAGGAGCTCGTCGAGCGAGCGCTCTTGGGCGTATTCGTTGCACATGAGATCGACAATAAATCTACAGCAAGGCTGTCGGCAAGGTCGGTAAGTTATATACAGTCAGGCGGCGCCGCGGATGATCCGGCGGGCCTGGAAGGGCGGGATGATCGCGGTGATGTGGGCCGCCCAGCGCAGCCGGGCGTCGCGCCGCATGGGGCCTGCGATGCTTTCGAGGTCGTAGAGGCCCGGCCGCGAGCCGCGCAGCAGCCGCTTGACCAGCACCTCGTCGGTGTCGGTCTCGACGATCACCACCTGGCCCAGCATATCGGGGGTGGGCGCGGTGCGCTGGTCCTCGAAGTAGATCAGGGCGCCGTCGTCGGCGAGGCCGCGCATCGAGTGGCCGGCCACCCGCAGCGCGCGCGCCTTGTCGGTGCCGCCCGGCGGGATCGGAGTGAGCTCGGCGGGGTCCTGGCCCAGGGCGAACAGGACCGTGCCGTCGGGGTTGGCGCCCACGTGCCCGATCACCGGCGCGAACCCTGAGGCGGCCGTCGCCAGCATCGGGCCGGCGGCGTCGTAGAGCCATTCGGCGCTGACGCCGAAGGCGGCGGCGTACTCCTTGGCCCGGCGGTACGAGAAGGGGGCGTTGCCGTTCTCGTTCGAAGCGAAGGTGTTGCGGCTCCAGCCGTGCGCGTCGGCCGCCGCGGCGGCGGTCTCGTAGCCCTTGTCCATCCGGGCCTGTCTGAGGCGTTCGGCGCGACCGTCCATGGCTGTATATTACATGCGGAAACTCTTGACTCAAGCGACTGTAGATAATATACAGAACATATGGCGAACATCGATGTGACCAGCTATTTCGTGCTCCGCTTGGGCGGGGCGACCCAGGCGCGAGCATGCGCAGAACTCGACGTCAGTTCCGGACGTAGGGACAGGCTGGAGGCGCAGTTTCAGCGCGCACGACTGGGCGGCGAGCGCGTGCGGCCGCGGTTCGCGCGGCACG
>NZ_DASWTE010000117.1:0-2601 GCF_036402295.1 Phenylobacterium sp. | reverse complement strand
CCCTGGCTATAGCTCCAGCCGCATGAACTGGTTGAACTCGCTGGCGACATAGTCGGCGAACGCGCCGCAGCTTTCGAAGCCGCGGCGGCGGTAGAGTTCCAGCGCCGGCTCGAACGCCTCGCCGCTGCCGGTCTCGAGGCTCAGGTGCGTGATCCCACGCCGCCGCGCCTCGGCGATGATGTGCTCCAGGATCGCGGCGCCCACGCCCTTGCGCAGGTGGTCCGGGTGGGTGCGCATCGACTTCAGCTCGCCGCCGCGGTCGCCCAGCGCCTTCAGCGCCCCGATGCCGGCGATGCGGTCGCCATCCCAGGCGGACCAGAGCGTCACGCCCGGCGCCTTCAGCCCCGACACGTCGAGCGCGAAGCAATGCCCGGGCGGAGAAGTGTCGGCCATGCCGTTCAGGTGGATCGCCAGCAGCTCCAGGGTCTGCGGACTCGAGAGATCGTCCTCGCGGATCGTCAGCATCAGGGGTCAGCTCCTCGCGAGCACCACGACATAGGAACAGGGCAGATGGCTCTGGTTGGCGATCACCACCGGGCCCGGCGCGCCGAAGCCCAGGCAGTCGCCGGGCGCGAGCACGTGCCGCTCGCCGCCCTCGTGGATCGTGAGTTCGCCCGTCGTCACCCACACGGCCTGGCGGATGTGGGCGTAGGCCGAGGCTGGGAATTCCACCTGCCGCCCGGCCGGCAGCTCCACCTGCACCATCTCGATGGGGTGGTCGGGCCGGTTGTAGATCTGGCGCCGCACATAGCCGGTGTCGGGATCGCGCCAGAGCGCCTGTTCGCCCGCCCGCGACAGCCGCCCGGCCTCGCCCTCGGCGCGCAGCAGGAGGCCCGCCAGCGTCAGATCGAACGCCGTCGCCAGCCGCACCAGGATCACCGCCGTCGGGCTCACTTCCTCGCGCTCGATCTTGCTGATCGAGGCCTTGGAGACGCCGGACGCCTCGGCGAGCTCGGCCAGCGACCAACCGCGAGCCTCCCGCTCCAGCCGTATCCGCCGCGCGAGTTTGGCGGCCGAGTCGTCTACAAGAGTATCCATGCGTCTCTAATATGAGACGACGACTAGGCGCCCTGCAAGCCCTTCCAGAGCTTAGTCCATCGCCCCGATGTAGGGCAGGCCGCGCATCGTGCCGGCGACGTCCAAGCCGTAGCCGACGAGGAACCGCCCGGGCGCCTCCCAGGCCACGAAGTCGGGCTCTATGGCGCGCGGCGTCGGCCAGGGCTTGCGGGCGAACACGGCGGTCAGGACTTCGGTCGCGCCCGAGTCCTTCACCAGCCGAGCGGCCTCGGACAGCGACAGGCCGGTGTCGAAGACGTCGTCGACCACCAAGGCCTTGCGCCCGGCGATCGGGCGCTGCAGGTCGGCGCGCACCTCGCAGCGGCCGCTGGACTGGCGTTCGTCCTTGTACGAGGCCAGCCAGAGCGCGTCGAAGCGGACGACGCGCCCCGCCCGCGCCAGCGCGCGGGTGATGTCGGCGGCGAACCAGATGCCGCCGGTCAGCAGGCACACCACCACCGTCTCGTCGTCGATGCGCGGCGCGATCGCGGCCGCCAGCGCCTCCACCCGCTCGGCCACCTCGGCCTCGGAGATCAGGACGGTGGGGGCTTCAGTGCTGCTCATTCTTTTCCGGGGCGTGGAGGGCGTCGGGGCTGTCGGCGGCGAGCGGCTGGGCCTCGGCCGGTTCGTGCGCGGCCGCAGCCGGCGCGGCGTGGGTCTCGGCGGCGGCGGCCTTGGCGGGCGGCTCGAAGCGAACCTCCAGCTCCTCGGCCCCGGCTGGCGGGTTGGGCATGGTGATGGCGAAGTAGCGCACGGCGCCCGGCGGCACCCGGGCGTTCAGAGCGTCGGCCAGCAGCGTCGCGACCTCCTTGCCCGACTTGTCGCGCAGGCTGAGCCGCAGCGGCGGCGCGGTCACCGCCTCGTCCCGGACGTTGCGCACGGCCCCCGTCACCGACCAGACGGGCCGCCCGGCTTGCAGCATGGGCTTCGACTTCACGCCCTCGAGCACGAGGCCGATGGTGTTCACCGGCAGGCCGATGGCCGCAAAGACCGGCGCCGTGCCCGGGAACACCCCGGCGATCTGCTGCCGCAACAGCACCACGCCGCCGCCCAGCACCACCAGCCCGGCCAGGACACCGGCCGCGATGGCGACGCCGACCGGGACCTTCTTCCGTTTTTCGGGCTCGGTCCGGCGGACCGGCGTGACCGGCGCGGCGACGAAGTCGATGTCGTCCTCGACCGGCGCCTCGGGCTCGGGCGGCTTCTCCTCGAAGACCAGGTCGTCCTCGGGGACTTCCTTCTCAGCTTCCGTGCGATCCTGGTACGCGCGCCAGCGGTGGCTGCAGTTGGTGCACTTCACCATCCGGCCCAGCCGCGGGATACGCAGATCGTCCACGAAATAGCTGGTGGCGCACTCTGGACAGGTCAGTATCATGACGGTGAATCGGACGCTCCAGCACCCCTCACTCCGAGGTCGCCGATTTCGGCCTCCATGTCCAGAAACGCCAACGACGCCGCCGATGACCTGTCGGCCGACGAGATCCTCCGTTTTTCGCGCGTGTCGATGCGTTACGGCCGCGGACCCGAGGTGCTGAGCGACGTCTC
>NZ_DASWTE010000116.1:0-17114 GCF_036402295.1 Phenylobacterium sp. | reverse complement strand
CGAGGAGGCCAACGCGATCTTCGACCGGCCGCTGCCGACCTACCTGACGCCGCCGGTGATGGAGTCCGGCGGTGGCGGCCTCGTCGGCGCCACCATGGACTACGCCCGCTTCGCCCAGATGCTGGCCAACAAGGGCGAGCTGGACGGCGTGCGAATCCTCTCGCCGGCCTCGGTGGAGATGATGGGCACCAACATGATCCCGAAGAGCGTGCTGGTGAACTCGAACGGGACCAGCACGCTGCGCTTCAACGAGGCGGTGGGCTTCGGTCTCGACTTCATGGTGGTCAACGATCCGCGCGTGGCGGGCACGCTGGAGGGCAAGGGCTCGATGAGCTGGGGCGGCGCGGCCGGCACCTGGTTCTGGGTCGATCCGACCAACGACGTCGTCTTCGTCGGCATGATCCAGCGCCTCGGCGGCACCGGCGGCGACGACCTGGGCCAGATGTCCCGGACCTTCACCTATCAGGCGCTGACCCATCCGGAGAAGTAGGGCTCAGTAGCTGTACCCCGGCGGCATCGGGCGCTTGAGGTCGAGGTAGCGGTCGCGCAGGTCGAGTTGGCGCGAGCGCAGCGGCTGGGCCTCGCCGCGGACCAGGATGAGCTGCGGCCGGGACAGCGGCTCGAAGGGGTCGCCCGACCAGACCACCAAGTCGGCGTCCTTGCCGGGCTCCAGCGAGCCCAGCCGGTCGCCGACGCCAAAGATGCGGGCCGGGTTGATGGTGATGGCGGCGAGCGCGCCCTGGCGGCTCATGCCGTTGGCCGAGGCGACGCCGGCGTTGTAGCGCATCTCGTGCGCCCGGTGCGCCCCGGAGTTGCCCTCGATGGCGACGGTGACGCCGGCCTTCTCGAGGCGCGCTGCGTTCTCCAGCGTCGAGCCCAGGGTCTCGAAGCTGGTCGGCCGGTTCAGCACCGGGTTCAGGATCACCGGCACGCTCGCCGCGGCGATCTCGGGCGCGACCCGCCAAGCCTCGGCCGCACCGGTCAGGACCAGCTTGAGCTTCTCGTCGCGCGCCAGCTTGAGCACGGCGCGGATGTCGGAGGCGCGGTTGGCCACGGCCACCAGCGGCATGCGGCCCTCGACCACCGGGATCAGCGCCTCCAGGTCGGCGCGGGAGAGCGCCAGGTCGCGGTAGCCGGCGCGATCGTAGGCGGCGCGGTTGCGCATATAGGCCCGCACGTCGGCCAACGCCTCCTTCAGCAGCACGAAGTTCGCGCCGCGCGCGCCGCCGGCCACCCGGGCGCCGGCCTCGCCGAACGGCGCCACCATGGCCACCCTGGGCTTCACCAGCATCTCCTGGCCGCGGGCCAACTGGATCACCGCCGCTTGGCCGGCGAACAGGCTGTGGGCGTGCTCGGAGGCGGGCGCGCCGGACGTGTCCTGGCCGCTGTCGTCGTGCTCGCCCGCGCCGCCCTGGCCACCCTCGGGCGTAGGCGTGACCACGGCGCTGGTGATGCCGCCCAGGCGGGCGACGGGGATCACCGTGGAGTCGGGGTTGAGCGCGTACTGGACGTCGAAGGCCGCGCCGAGGTCGGGCGTGGTGATGCGCACGTCGTCGCCGACCGCCGAGACCTCCACGGCGCCAAGCATGCTGTTCACGGCCACGAAGCCTGGGGTCACGACGCCCCCCTTGGCGTCGACCACCTGGGCGCCTGCCGGTGCGGTGACGTTGGCGCCCACGGCGGAGACCTTGCCGTCGCGCACGACGACCGTGCCGTTGGCGATCTCGGCGGCGCCTGGATTGAGGATCCGGGCGTTGACGATGGCCACCGTCGCCGCCTGCGCCGCGGAGGCCGCAGCGAGGACGGTGGTGGCCAGGAGGAGGGCGAGCGTCTTCATGGTCAGCGGCCCTCCAGGCCGAGTTCGAAGTCCGACTTGGGCTGGAAGCGCGGATCGTTGCGGTCGTAGGCCAGGCCGCCGTCGATCCAGACCCGTTGGGCGCGGGCGTAGATGGAGAACGGATTGGCGTCCCAGAGCGTCACGTCGGCCCGCTTGCCCGGCTCCAGCGAGCCGGTCTGGACGGCGATGCCCAGGGCCTTGGCGGGGTTGGCGGTGATCCAGCGGATCGCCTCGGCCTCGGTGATCTGAAGGCCAGCGGCGCGGCCTGCGGCCAAGGCCTCGGCGGCCTCCTGGTTCAGCCGCTGGATCAGGTCCGGATCGTCCGACTTGATGATCGCGCAGCCGCCGGCGGCGTGGACCAGCGGCACGTTGGCCTCGATGGAGTCGTGGAGCTCCAGCTTGGAGCCCCACCAGTTCGTCCAGGTGGCGGCGCAGATGTCGTTCTTCGCCAGGATGTCGGCGATCTTGTAGGCCTCGATCGTGTGGTGGAACGTGGTGATCCGGTAGCCGAACTCGGCCGCGATATCGATCATCTGGACCATCTCGTCGGCCCGGTAGCAGTGGTTCTGCACCAGGATCTCGCCCTTCAGCACGCCCACCAGGGTGTCGAGCTGGAGGTCGCGCTTCGGCGGATCGGCCTTCTCCCCCTTGGCCGCCTTGGCGCGGTAGTCGTCCCACTTGCGGGCGTAGTCGGCCGCGTTGATCCAGGCCGCGCGATAGCCGGCCACGTTGCCCATCCGGGTCGCGGGACTGCGGGTGCGGCCGCCGTAGACGCGCTTGGGGTTCTCGCCGCAGGCCATCTTCAAGGTGTAGGGCGCGCCCGGGAACTTCATGTCCTGGACGGTGCGGGCGGGCACGTTGCGGAGCGTCACGCCGCGGCCGCCGAACAGGTTGGCCGAGCCCGGCAGCACCAGCAGCGTCGTCACGCCGCCGGCGCGGGCCAGGTTGAAGCCGGGGTCCTGCGGCCACACCGAGTGCTCGGCCCAGACCTGGGCGGTGTTGGGATCGGTGGCCTCGTTGCCGTCCGAGTGCGCCTGCACCTCGGGCGAGGGATAGACGCCCAGGTGCGAGTGGGTGTCGATCAGGCCGGGGGTCACCCACTTGCCGCGCGCATCCACGCTCTCGTAGCCCGCCGGGACCGGCAGGCCCGCGCCCACCGCCTCGATGCGGCCGTCCTTCACAAGGACCGTGCCGTTCTCGACCTGCGCCCCCGTGCCGGTGAGCACCGTTGCGCCCGTGATCGCCAGGCTGCGGCCGGGCAGGGCGTGATAGGTGGACGGGAACGGGTCCTTGGCCGCGGCCGGATCGAGGCCCTTCGCCAGAGGCGCGGCGGGCGCCGCGGGGCCTTTCGACTTGGACTTGGACGCGGTGGTCGCGCAGGCGGCGAGGCTTGCGGCCGCAGCGGCGATCAACGCCGCCTTGAGGACGTGTTTCACTGGAATCCCCGATTGGAAGCGGCGATCCGATCTGCCGGGCACGCCTCTGTCAAGCCGTCGCACTCGGCCACGCGCCTTGACTTTCACGAGCCTCCATGCGCCCTTCCGCGCCTCGTAAATCACCCGATTTCCCTAGAGAAATGCACGCCTACCGCACCCACACCTGCGGCGCGCTCCGCGCCGCTGACACCGGCCAGACCGTTCGGGTCTCGGGCTGGATTCATCGCAAGCGCGACCACGGCGGTTTGCTGTTCATCGACCTGCGCGACCACTACGGCCTGACCCAGCTGGTGCTGCACCCCGACACGCCGGGGTTCGAGCTGGTCGAGCGCGTGCGCGCCGAGAGCGTGATCCGGATCGATGGCGAGGTCGTCAAGCGCACGCCCGAGACGGTCAATCCGAACCTGCCCACCGGCGAGATCGAGGTGCGGGTGAAGGGCGTCGAGCTGCTGGGCGAGGCCCAGGAGCTGCCGGTCCCGGTCTTCGGTGAGCCGGACTATCCGGAAGACCTGCGCCTGAAGTACCGGTTCCTGGACCTGCGTCGCGAGACGCTGCACCGGAACATCGTCCTGCGCTCGCAGGTCATCTCGTCGATCCGCCGGCGCATGACCGATCAGGGCTTCATGGAGTTCCAGACGCCGATCCTGACGGCGTCGTCGCCGGAAGGCGCGCGCGACTTCCTGGTGCCGTCGCGGCTGCACCCGGGCAAGTTCTACGCGCTGCCGCAGGCGCCGCAGCAGTTCAAGCAGCTGCTGATGGTCTCCGGCTTCGACCGCTACTTCCAGATCGCGCCCTGCTTCCGGGACGAGGACGCCCGCGCGGACCGTTCGCCCGGCGAGTTCTACCAGCTCGACGTCGAGATGAGCTTCGTCACCCAGGAAGACGTGTTCGCCTCGATCGAGCCGGTGATGCACGGCGTGTTCGAGGAGTTCGCCGACGGCAAGCCGGTGACCCCGTACCCGTTCCCGCGGATCGCCTACAAGGACGCCATCCAGCAGTTCGGCAGCGACAAGCCCGACCTGCGCAACCCGATCCGCATGCAGGACGTGTCGGAACACTTCCGCGGCGGCGGCTTCGGCCTGTTCGCGCGCATCCTCGAGGACGTGAAGAACGCCGTGTGGGCCATCCCCGCGCCGACGGGCGGCAGCCGCGCCTTCTGCGACCGCATGAACAGCTGGGCGCAGGGCGAGGGCCAGCCCGGCCTCGGCTACATCTTCTGGAGCGAGGACCAGGGCGGCTGGGGCGGCCCGATCGCCAAGAACCTGGGGCCGGAGAAGACCGACGGGCTCATGGGCCAGCTTGGACTGGGGCAGGGCGACGCCGCCTTCTTCGCGGCCGGCGACCCGAAAGTGTTCGCCAAGTTCGCCGGCGCCGCCCGCACCAAGGCCGGCACGGACCTCAAGCTGGTCGACAAGGACCGCTTCGAGTTCGTCTGGGTCGTCGACTACCCGATGTTCGAGTGGAACGAGGACGAGAAGCGCGTCGACTTCTCGCACAACCCGTTCTCGATGCCGCAGGGCGAGCTCGAGGCCCTGGAGGCCAAGGACCCGCTCGACGTGCTCGCCTACCAGTACGACATCGTCTGCAACGGCATCGAGCTGTGCTCGGGCGCGATCCGCAACCACCGCCCCGACATCATGCTGAAGGCGTTCGGGATCGCGGGTTACGGCTCGAACGTCGTCGAGGAACAGTTCGGCGGCATGCTGAACGCCTTCCGCTTCGGCGCCCCGCCCCACGGCGGCCTGGCGCCGGGGATCGATCGCATGGTCATGCTGCTGGCCGGCGCCGAGAACATCCGCGAAGTCATTGCCTTCCCGCTGAACCAGCAGGGCCAGGACCTGATGATGAACGCGCCGTCCGAAGTGACCGAGAAGCAGCTCAAGGAGCTCCACATCCGCCTCGCGCCACCGATCAAGGTCTGATCTAGTCCTCCCGACCCCAAGTGGGTCGGGGGAACAGTGGATGGTGGACGTCGCCGCCGAGCGGCCGCCTGTGCGGGCGCAGAACGGTCAGGCCATGGTCGTGGCCGGCGCTTCGGTCGGCACGCTCTTCGAGTGGTACGACTTCTTCCTCTACGGCGCGCTGGCCAGCCACATCGCGCGGCACTTCTTCGCCGGCGTCGGCGAGGGCACGGCCTTCATCTTCGCGCTGGCGGCCTTCGCGGCCGGCTTCATCGTGCGTCCGTTCGGGGCTCTGGTGTTCGGCCGCGTCGGCGATCTCGTGGGCCGCAAGAACACCTTCCTGGTGACCATGGTGATCATGGGGCTGTCCACGTTCCTGGTCGGCCTGCTGCCCGGGTACGCAACCCTGGGCGTGGCCGCGCCGATCGTGCTGGTGGTCCTGCGCCTGCTCCAGGGCCTGGCCGTCGGCGGCGAGTACGGCGGCGCTGTGATCTACGTGGCCGAGCATGCTCCGCCAGAGCGGCGGGCCTTCGACACCAGCTGGATCAACATGATGGCCACGTGCGGCCTGATCCTGTCGCTGCTGGTCATCGTGGGTTTCCGACTGCTGCTCTCCGAGGAGACGTTCCAGGCCTGGGGCTGGCGCATGCCGTTCCTGGTCTCGGCCATCCTGCTGGCCATCTCGCTGTGGATCCGCCTGAAGCTCAACGAGAGCCCGGTGTACCGGCGCATGAAGGAGAGCGGCGGGATCTCCAAGGCGCCGTTCGCCGAGGCGTTCGGGCGCTGGTCGAACCTGAAGCTGATCCTGGCGGCCCTGGGCGGCGCCGTCGCCGGCTCGACGGTCATCTGGTACGCCAGCCAGTTCTACGCGCTGTTCTTCCTGCAGCGCATCCTCAAGGTCGGCGACCTGCAGACCAACCTGCTGATGATCGCCGCGCTCACCGTTGCGGCTCCGTCCTACCTCGTCCTGGGCTGGCTAAGCGATCGGATCGGCCGCAAGCCGGTGATCATCGCCGGCATCGCCCTGGGCGCGGCCACCCTGTTCCCGGCCTACCACCTGCTGACCCAGGCGGCGAACCCGGCGCTGGCGGCGGCCCAGCGGTCGGCTCCGGTGGTCGTCCATGCGGATCCGGCCACCTGCTCGGTGCAATTCGATCCGGTGGGGACCAATCGCTTCGACGGCAGCGGTTGCGACGTCGCGAAGTCGTTCCTGACCCGGCAGGGCGTGACCTACCGCAACGTCGAGCTGCCGGCCGGTGCGGCCGCCGTCGTCCGGGTGGGCGATCGGGTCGTCTCGCCTCCCGCTCCGCCCGGCGGTTCGTCAGATGAGAAAGCGGATCAAATCAAAGCTTTCGAGGACGAGGCTCACTCTGTTCTGGCCGCCGCGGGCTATCCCGCGGCAGCCGACCCGGCGCAGGTGAACCGCCCGCTGGTGGTGGCCATCGTGGCCTTCCTAGTCGTGCTGGCCGCCGCCACCTATGCGCCCGTGTCCGCATTGATGGTCGAGCTCTTCCCCGCGCGTATCCGCTACACGTCCCTCTCGTTCCCGTATCACCTTGGCGCGGGCTGGGTCGGCGGGCTCCTGCCGGCCACGGCGTTCGCCATCGTGGCGACCACGGGGAACATCTACGCGGGTCTCTGGTACCCGGTCGGCTTCGCGACCGTGGGCGCGCTGATCGTACTCTTCCTGCTCCCCGAGACGCGAGGCCGGCCGATCGAGGGCTAGTGCAGCGTCAGGAAGTAGCGGGGCGACGGCGGTGGGGCCGGCGGCGCGGGAGGCGTCGGCGCTGCGGGCACGGCTGGGACCATCCGCATCGAGCGGTGGTAGTCCGGTTTCACGATCATCCGCACGCTGTTGCAGACCTTGATCGCCAGCCCGCGCGGCAGCCGCGTGCGCGCGTCGCCGCAGGCGTCGTCGAGCTGGTCCTGATTGAGGCCGCGGGCGTTCGCCAGGTCGGCCCCGTGCAGCGAGGCGCGCGTCAGGTCGGCGTCGCGAAAGTCGGCGCCGTCGAAATTGGAGCCCGCCAGCGTGGCGTTGGTGAGGTCGGTCGAGCGGAACGAGGCGTGGCTGAAGGCGGCATGCGACAGGTTCGCGCCGGTCATTTCGGCGTCCTGAAAGCTGGCGTTGTGCGCCTCGACCTTGCTGAAGTTGGCGTGCTGCAGCCCGGCCGACCGGAGGACCGTGCCGGCCAGTCGCGCCCTGTAGAAGTTGGCGCCCTGGGCCTGGATGTCGGTGAGCGTCGCCCGTGACAGGTCTGCGCCTTCGAACACGCCGCCCCGCAGGGTGGCCGAGCGGAGGATGGCGCCGATCAGGTTCGCCTTACGGAACACCGCGCCCGAGGCCTCGACGTCCGAGAGGTCGGCCTTGGTGAGGTTGGCCGAGATGAACACCACGCCGTTCGCCTCGGTCGCCCGCAGCCGCGCGCTGGTCAGGTTCGCGTTCGAGAAGACCGCGCCGGCCATGGCCGCGTCGCTGAGGTCGGCCTTGGTGAGGTTGGCGTCCGAGAACACCGAGGCGTGGAATTTGGCGTCCCGCAGGTTGGCGCCGGTCAGGTTCGCGCCGGAGAAGTTGGCGCCGACGATCCGTGCGCCCGACAGGTTGCGGCCCGCCAACTCGCACTTCACGCAAGAGCCGCCGAACGACTTCTGCATCGGGACTTCCTTCTCACCGGCCATGGCGCTCCCGGCGATCGGAGCGATCGCGGCGAGGGCGGCCACCGTGGCCCGGATCCGGGTCTTACGCGTCATTTCAGTCGGCATTCCTTGCAGTCAGGCTGTCACCTCTGCCTGCATAGCCCCCTGGGCGCCACTTAAATCGCGGTAACTTCGAAGGGCTTAGCCGCTCTGGTCTTCCGCGCGCCGGGCCGCCCGCGCGCCGCAGGTCTCGCAGATCAGCGCCTGGCCCTTGCGCACCACGGCGATGTCCCCGCAGGCCGCACAGACCTCGGCGGCGCCCAGCGCCGCGGGCCCCGCCGCACGCCCTGCAGACGGCAGGAAGACTAGGTTGTCCGGGGCGGCGCCCCGCGCGAAGCCGCGCGAGATGAACCGCGACGCGGGCTGGGGTTCGGGTTCGTCGGCGCCCACCGCATCGGCCTTGCCGCGGCCCAGGCCGTCGGCGTTCAGCTCGCCGGGATCGGCGCTCGCCAGGTCGTTGCGCCCCAGGTAGCTGATCCCGAGCTCCCGGAAGATGTAGTCCAGGATGGAAGTCGCTGATTTCACGGTGTCATTTCCCGTGACCGGGCCCGCGGGCTCGAACCGCGTGAACACGAAGGCGTCGACGAATTCTTCCAGCGGCACGCCGTGCTGCAGGCCCAGGGACACCGAGATGGCGAAGTTGTTCATCAGCGAGCGGAAGGCCGCGCCTTCCTTGTGCATGTCGATGAAGATCTCGCCCAGCTCGCCGTCGTCGTACTCGCCTGTGTGCAGATAGACCTTATGGCCGCCGACGGCGGCCTTCTGGATGTAGCCCTTGCGGCGGTCGGGCAGCTTGCGGCGGGTCCGCTCGCGCTCGACCATGCGCTCGACGATCCGCTCCTGGATGACCGGCTCCTCGGCGGGCGCCTGGACGCGGACGGGCAGGTCGGGGACCGCCGGGATCTCCAGAGCGATCGAGGCCGGCGCGGTGCTCCGCCGCACCCGGACGGCGAGGTCGGTGGCGGCGAGGACGGCTTGTACGTCCTCTAGCGTGGCCGACCAGGGCAGGGTGACGTCGAGCACGGGCGGTGCGTCCAGCACGGGCGCGAGGGTCGCCAGCATGGTCGCCTGCGCCGGGATCGGCGTCTGGGCCGCGTTGCGGAAGATGGCGAGCTCCGCATCCACGCTGTCCACGCCCAGCGCATAGGCCTCGGCCGCGGCAACGTCCTCGTTGGCGAACCCGGCGAACGCCAGGACGTCGAAGCCCGGATCGGCCAGCTCTTCAGGGCTCGCGCCCAGCACGTCGCGCAGGAAGCCCTCGCCGACGATCCGCGGCGCGAAGGCGTCGGCCAGGCGGCGCACGAACGGCAGCTCGGCCTGGGCCGCCTCGATCTCGAGGCTGGTGAACCCGCGCGCGGCCAGAGTCTCGGCGTTGACACCCGGCGCCTCGGCCAGGCTGCGGTGGCCGAGGAGGAGGTCGCGAGCGGCTTCGGCGTCGGCGCCGGAGGCCTTGAGCGCAAGCAGCGCCGCCTCGGACAGCACCCGCACCGTCTCGCCGTCGGCCGTCTCGGCCACCGTCACCGGTCCGTTCCACGGCGCGCCGTCCAGCCGGGCGCCCAGCCGCAGGGCCAACTCGGGATCGTCGACCAGGGCGAAGCGCAGGTCGAGGTCCAGGTCGTCGGTGGCGTCGCGGGCGGCCTGGAACAGGTTGCGGGCGGCGGCGCGGGCCTCGTCGCTGTCATAGTCGAAGCCGTGGGCCACGAGCCAGTCGCCCAGCCCCGCCAAACCCAGCCGCGCCGGCCCCTCGGCCTCGGCGCCGAGGGCGATCGCGGCGGTGCGTACGGTGGCGGCGAAGGCGGTGTCGTCGAACGCGCCGTCGCGCCAGAAGCCTATCAGCTCAACGCCCGCCGTCGGCAGGGCGGCGGCTTCGGCGATGGCCTCGGCCTGCGCCGCGTCGGGCGCGGCGATCAGGCGTCCGGTGGTCCAGGCGGCGCGCGCGGCGGCGGGGCCTTGGCCGGCGAAACCCACGAACGGCGTCGCCGGAGCCGGCGGGGGGGTCGAGCAGAGCCACTCCAGTTCGCCCGCACGCGCCAGCGCGATCGCCTCGAGGATCGCCGTGTCGGGCGCGCCGGCCGCGCGGGCCGCTTCGGCGGCGCGGGCCAGGCTGGTGTTGCGGGCCGGGTCGGCGCAGGCGTCAGGGCCGCCCTCGCAGCGGAGGACCGCGTCCATCACCGCCTGCAGCCGGGCGGCGATCAGGCCGGCCGCCGCCTGTGCCGCCTCGCGACCCCGGTGCGACGCCGTCAGCCGGTCCAGCGCGCCTGCGCCGGGCTCCAGCACCTTGAGCGGCGCGGCGCCGTGCGAAATCGCGACCGATCCGAGCAGCATCGCCTCGGTGATCGCCTCGCGGAACCGCGTACGGGTCTTCAGGTCCTTCGTCAGCCCCTTGGCCTGCGCCTTGCCGGCCAAACCGTAGGCGTACTGCAGGATGGCGGCGGAAAGGTCGGTGCGGCCGCCGGCCCAGTCGACCCAGGCCTCGACCCGCGCATTGGAGAAGTGGGCCGGGGCCTCCACCTCCACGAGCCGGTCGCCCAGCTCCAGGATCCGCCCCTCGATTCCCACGCGCGACGTTTCGCCATCCATGCGACCCGACTCCCTGACCCGCGTGAGCCTAGGGTCGCTCTTGGTGAACGGGCAATAGATGTTGGGTGTGCATCGGGTTCCATCCCCAACATATTGCAGGCGAAAGGCCGCGGCCCGGGTGCTGGACGCTCCGGAGGCGCACCCCTATAGTCGCGCCGAATTCAGGACCCCGAAGGCCTCAGAACTTGTCCGTACTGAAGACGATCTTCACCTGGTGGAATGGCGCCACGACCGGCATCCACTTCACGACCTGGCGCCGCGGCCACTTCGTCGGCCAGGACGAACTGGGCAACCGCTACTACGAGGCCCGCGACGACCGCGACAGCTATGACCGCGGTCGCAAGCGCCGCTGGGTGATCTACAAGGGCTACGCCGACGCCTCCAAGGTGACGGCCGAGTGGCACGGCTGGCTGCACTACACCTTCGACGAGCCGCCGACGTCCGAACCGTTCCAGGTCAAGGCCTGGGAGAAGGACCACCTCCCGAACCTGACCGGAACGATCTACGCCCGCCGGCCCCAGGGCGCGATCTCGCGCGGCGGCGACCGCCAGCGCGCAACCGGCGACTACGAGGCCTGGAACCCGGAATAAGCCCCATGGGCCCGCACAACCTCCCGCCGCATCTCCTTCGCCGCGCCGCACTGGGCGTCGCGATGGGCGCGCTGCTGGCAGGCATGGTGGCCGCCCAAACCACGGCTCCGCCCGCGCCGACGCCCGTCGAGCCGCCGCCCGCGCCGACGCCGGCTGCGCCCGCCGAGGAAGCGCCGCCCGCCACGGTCGCGCCGCCCGCGCCCGCCGCCGTGGCCCCGGTGGACGCCAAGGACGTGGCCCCCGCCGTCGCGCCCAAGGAGCAGGTGGCCGAGAAGCCCGTCGAAGCCCCGATCCGCCGCAACCGCTACGACATCGCCGTGCTGCAGGCGCTGGACAAGGTCACCGCCGAGACTCTGCGCTTCGAGGCGCGGGTGAACACGCCCGTGCGCTGGAAGGGCCTGGTCTTCACGGTGCGGGCCTGCGAGCGCTCGGCGCCGGACGAGCCGATCGAGGACGCCATCGTCTACCTGACCGTCGACGCCCAGCCGCGCCCGCAGCCGGGCCGCCCGACGCCGGCGCCGAAGCAGGCGTTCAAGGGCTGGATGTTCGCCGCCTCGCCGGGGCTGAACCCGGTGGAGCACGCAACCTACGACGCCTGGGCGATCAGCTGCAGGGCCAGCGCGCCCGTCGTCGCCGCAGCGCCTCCGGCGGCCGTCCCCGCCGCGAAGCCGGCCGAGGAGCCCAAGCTGCTCGACCTGCCCCCGGCCAAGGCATCTCCTGCCGCCGCCTCGCCGAGCCCTGCGCCGAAGGTTGCGCCGCCGACCCCTGCGACACCTGCGCCGGCCCCCGAGCCCAAGGCCGAGCCCGCGCCGCCCAACCCGTAGAAGTCGCCGTCGACCTCCAGGGCCTGGTTCAGCCGGCGATGGTAGGCGAGCCGCGGGACCTCCTCGGCGCCGAACTGGCTGAGGTGTTCGGTCATGAACTGTGCGTCCAGCAGCCGGTAGCCACCGGCGATGAGCCGCGCCGCCAGGTGGACCAGCGCCACCTTGGAGGCGTCGCGACGGCGCGAGAACATGCTCTCGCCGAAGAAGGCGCCCTTCAGCGACACCCCGTAGAGCCCGCCCACCAGCACGCCGTCCTGCCAGCACTCGACGCTGTGGGCATGGCCCAGGCTGTGGAGCTGCAGGTAGAGGCGCTCGATCGGGCGGTTGATCCAGGTTTCCATCCGGCCCGGTCCTGAGGCGGCGCAGGCCCGCACCACCTCGTGGAAGGCGGTGTCCACGCGCACCTCGAACGGATCGGCCCGCACGGTCCGCGCCAACCGCTTGGGTACGTGGAAGCCGCGCAGGGGTATGACGCCCCGCCGCTCGGGGTCGATCAGGAAGACCCGGCTGTCCTCCCGCGCGTCGGCCATCGGGAAGACGCCGCGGGCGTAGCAGTCCAGGAGATCTCGGGCGTCGAACGCGGACATGGCCACGGCATACCGCGGCGTCCCGCCGTCGGGGAGGGGTTAACCGGCCAGTGCGGCGCGCTCGATTGCGTCTGGATCGTCGACGACGCGGCAGGTCGCGTCGAACAGCATGTTGGGGATCTTGCCGCCGCCTACCGCCGCCCAGCGCGGCAGGCCCTTGTGGTTCGGGTCGCCGGTCTTGGCGAAGGCGATCCACGCGTCGGCCACCTTGCCCGCCAGCGCTCGGGCTTCGGGCGTGCCGCCGGTCGAGTTCAGGCACCGGTCGACGTTGTCGAAGCAGTAGGCGAGCTCGGCGCAGTGGAAGGCGCGCACCCGGCCGTCGAGCACGGAGGCGGGGTTGTAGTCGAAGCGGTAGAGCCAGGCCTTGCCGCCGCCCTGCGCCGCCTTGCGCTGCGCCTGCACCACCGCTGGGACGCGGAAACGTGTCGCCGCCAGGCGTGAGAGCACCTCGACGGGCTTCATGCCCGGATGGGCGGCGCGGAAGGCGTCCCAGTCCTTGGCCTGGGCCCCAATGGCCACGGCGGTCGTCTTGGCGCGGGCGTCGTCCATCTCCTCGTTGCCCGGGTTGCCCAGGCTGGGCGAGTACTCGTTGAGCGTCGAGCCGATAATCATCGGCACGTCCTTCGAGAGCGCCGGCGCGGTGGCCCACGGGTTGGCGGGCAGGACGACGCCGTCGCCGGTGGGCTGCCAGATCAGGCCGATGCCGCTGGACGGCCGGGGCATGGCGCGCTTGGCCTTCTCGCCGGCCGCGACTAGGTCGATGGCGCTGACGGCGGCCAGCCTGTCCAACTCGCCCGGCGCGATCCCCAACGCCTTGAGGACCTCGGAAGCCAACTTGTGGCCCGCTGCTGGGTCGCCGGCCTCCATCAGCGAGCCGCTCTGCACGATCGCCTTGTGGAACAGGCCCTTCGCCGACGGCATGGCCATCAGGTGCGAGACCTTCGCCCCGCCGCCCGACTGACCGAAGATGGTGACGTTGCCGGCGTCGCCGCCGAACGCCGCGGCGTTGGCCTTCACCCACTCCAGCGCCAGCACCAGGTCCAGCATGCCGACGTTGGCAGACCGCGCGTAGCGCTCGCCGCCGGCCTCGGAGAGGTCGAGGAACCCGAACGGGCCCAGCCGGTGGTTCACGGAGATCACCACCACGTCGCCGCGCCGGGCCAGCCGCTCGCCGTCGTAGCTGGGCAGCTCCTGCGACGAGCCGGCCTCGTAGCCGCCGCCGTGGATCCAGAACATCACGGGGCGTGAACCTCTGCCCACGCCCGGCGACCAGACGTTCAGGCGCAGGCAGTCCTCGCCGGGGTAGCCGTCGTCCCAGTCGTAGATGAAAGCCGTCTCGGGGTTCTGCCAGCCAGCGCGCACCACCTGCGGGCAGCTGGGGCCGTAGGCGAGGGCGGGGCGGACCTGGGTCCAGGCCGTGGGCGGCTCGGGCGGCAGGAAGCGGGCCTTGCCGCCGGTGTCCTTGGCGTAGGGCACGCCCTTGAAGGTGTAGACACCGTCGCGCACGGCGCCGCGGACCTTGCCGTGCTTCGTCTCGACGACCGCTTCGGGCGGGGTCGCGAGGCGGGACGCCCCGCCGGAGCCGCCCTGCTTGGTGCTAGCTGCGCTCGACTCCGCCATCGCCAGCAGGCCGCCGACGCCTGCGCCGCCGAGGGCGGCCCGGCGATCGACGTGAAGATTGATGCGCCCCATGCGTCGCCCTCCCGATGTATCTGTAATCGATAACATCACCCCGACGCGGCGTAAGGCAACGGCGATATCGAACGCGTTCGGCTAGGTCCCCGCCTGGCTCGCCATCCACCGTTCCAGCCAGTGGATGTTGTAGTCGCCGCTCAGGAAGTCCTCCTGGTGGATCAGGTCCTGGAACAGGGGGATGTTCGTGTCGATGCCGCCGACCACGATCTCGCCCAGGCAGCGGTTCAGGCGCGCGATGCACTCGTCGCGGTCGCGGCCGTGCACGATCAGCTTGCCGATCAGGCTGTCGTAGTAGGGCGGGATCGAATAGCCGGCGTAGAGGGCGCTATCCATCCGCACGCCCAGGCCGCCCGGCGCGTGGAAATCGGTGACCAGTCCCGGCGAGGGGGCGAAGGTCTTCGGGTTCTCGGCGTTCACGCGGCATTCGATGGCGTGGCCCTCGAAGACCACTTCCGACTGCTTGAACGACAGCGGCAGGCCCGCGGCGATGCGGATCTGCTCGCGCACCAGGTCAATGCCCGTGATGGCCTCGGTGACCGGGTGCTCCACTTGCAGGCGGGTGTTCATCTCGATGAAGAAGAACTCGCCGTTCTCGTACAGGAACTCGATCGTGCCGACGCCCAGGTAGCCGATGGCCTTCACGGCGTCGACGACGATCTTGCCGATCTTGGCGCGGGCCGCAGCGTCGATGGCCGGAGAGGGGGCCTCTTCCAGCACCTTCTGGTGGCGGCGCTGCAGCGAGCAGTCGCGTTCGCCCAGGTGGCAGACGTTGCCGAAGCTGTCGGCGACGACCTGCAGCTCGATGTGGCGCGGGGTCTGGAGGTAGCGCTCCATGTAGACCGCGTCGTCGCCGAACGCGGCCTTGGCCTCGGAGCGGGCGGTCTGCACCGCCTCGATCAGGTCGGCCTCGGACTTGGCGACCTTCATGCCGCGCCCGCCGCCGCCGGCGGCCGCCTTAATGAGGACCGGGAAACCGATCTCCTTGGCCGCCGCGATGGCCTCTTCCTCGGTGGTCACCGCGCCATCCGAGCCGGGCACCACCGGGATGCCGGCGGCCTTCACCGCCTGCTTGGCGGTGATCTTGTCGCCCATCATCTTGATGTGCTCGGGCTTGGGCCCGATGAACGTGAAGCCGTGGGCTTCGACGATCTCGGCGAAGCGGGCGTTTTCGGACAGGAACCCGTAGCCCGGGTGCACGGCTTGGGCGCCGGTGATCTCGCAGGCCGCGATGATCGCCGGGATGTGCAGGTAGCTCTTGGCGGCCGGCGGCGGGCCGATGCAGACGCTCTCGTCGGCCAGCCGCACCCACATGGCGCTCGAATCGGCCTCGGAGTGCACGGCGACGGTGGAGATGCCCATCTCCTTGCACGCGCGGTGGACCCGCAGGGCGATCTCGCCCCGGTTGGCGATCAGGATCTTGTCGAACATCGAACTACTCGATGATGGCGAGCGGTTCGCCAAACTCGACGGGGGTCGCGTCCTCGACCAGGATCTGCACGATCTTGCCGGCCTTGGGCGCGGGGATCGGGTTCATGGTCTTCATCGCCTCGATGATGAAGAGCGTCTGGCCGGCTTCGACGCTGTCGCCCACCTTCACGAACGCGGGCGAGCCGGGATTGGGCTGCAGGTAGACGGTGCCGACCATCGGCGACTTCACCGCATCGCCCCTGGCGGCGGCCGGAGCTTCGGCGGCGGGCGCGGGGCCCGGGTTGTGCGCGGCCGCGGGGGCCGGCGCGGCGACCGCGACTGGAGCCGGCGCGGCCACGTGGTGCACGGCCTGGGTCACGGTCTTGGCGACGCGAATCTTCAGTGCGCCCTGTTCGACCTCGATCTCGCTGAGACCGGTTTCGGTGAGGATGTCGGCCAGCTTTCGCACCAGGCGTGCGTCGAACGGATCGGCGGGCGCCTTGGGAGGGGTCGGCATGGGTATCGGCCCTTGTCTTTCAGTCTGTCTTAGCGGGCTACGAGGCCCCTGGTTTTCTAGTCTGGTCTAGCGGGCGGCAAGGCCCGCGGCGGCCTCGACGGCCAGTTCATAGCTCGCCGCGCCGAAGCCGGAGACGACCCCCGTGGCGGCCAGCGAAACATAGGTCTTCCGGCGGAACGCCTCGCGCGCGGCCGGGTTCGAGAGGTGGCATTCGACGATCGGGATGGCCAGCATCTTGAGCGCGTCGAGGATGGCGATGGAGGTGTGGCCGTAGGCGGCCGGATTCAGCACTAGGGCAGACGCCTTCTCGCGGGCCTCCTGGATCCAGTCCACGAGTTCGCCCTCGTGATTGGACTGACGGAACACGACTTCACAGCCCAGAGACTTCGCGCGGGCCTCGCAGAGGCCGCGGACGTCTTCCAGGGTGTGATGACCGTAAATCTCCGGCTCGCGGGTCCCCAGGAGGTTGAGATTGGGTCCGCTCAGCACATAGATCGGTTTCGGCATTCGGCTCCGCCGCTCGATTCCGGCGGACTTGTAACGGTGGAGGCGGCGGGTCACAAGGCTGGCGACTAGAATGGAGTGCCCATGGGGTGGCGCGTTCGCGTCGAGTTTCCGCAAGAGCCCGGTGACGTCGAGCGCTCGTTCACCCATCGCGTCGGGAACCTGCAGGAGGAGGTCTTCTCCAGGTTGGAGAAGGCCGGGGGCGGATTCATCCCGCTCGAGAGCCTGGACCGCGTGGGGTACGGGTTCACCGTGACCGTGCCCCGCAACCGCGACCTCAAGGGCGTTATGAAACTCGTGCAGAAGGTTTGCGCCGCCCATATTCCTGAGCGCGACCCAACGCTGGACCCGATCGAGGCTTGAACGTGCAACTGACCATCAACGGAGAGACCAGGGCGTTTGCAGGCGTCGCCGACGTGGCGGGGCTGGTGGCGGCGCTGGGGCTGGACACGAAGAAGGTCGCCGTGGAACGCAATCTGGAGATCGTGCCGCGGTCGGCCTATCAGAAGACCCCGGTGGCCGACGGCGACCGGATCGAGATC
>NZ_DASWTE010000115.1:0-2954 GCF_036402295.1 Phenylobacterium sp. | reverse complement strand
GCTGGGCCCAGCCCGGCGGCGCGATGTCCGACACCTTCCTTGTGGGCGGCATCTTCCTCATCGCCGGCGGCGTCGTGGCGAGCTTCCGCGTGCTGCACGCGCACTGGAAGGGCCGGCGTTAGCGAAGGCCGGCGGCGGCCTAGCGTCTACTCGCCGAAACTTCACCGACACGCTGCGGCCTGACGCCTTCCAGAAGGGCTTTACGAAGGTGGACGCCTCGATCTAGCTCGAGACGCCGATGTCTGGCCCAATGACGCAATCGTCGCAGACGTGTCTGACCCCATTGCGCAGATCCCCGGCTGCGCCTCCCATAGGGTGCCGACGGGACCCGGCGATCGGCTGAGGACGGCGGTGCGACAGCAGCTTCAGCGTCTGGTGAACAGGATGCGAGCGGCCGCGGATGCGGCGGCGGCCGTCGACTGCCTGCGTGAGACCGGCGACGTGATCGGAATGCGGCTTCCGTGCGCGCTGAACGACGTCTCCGCCAACTCGCCCGTGTACGACCAGCAGGGCCGGCGCATCGCCGACCTGCTGGGCTGGCCCGCGTGGATGACCGACAACTGGTTCGATCGCGCCTATGTGCGCCAGCATCCGATCTACCTGCGGTGCCGCTTCGAGAACATGCCGTTCGGCAGCGTCTATGCCCAGCTTTGGGAGTCCCTCGCCGCACCCACGCCGGCGCAGTTGCAGATGAAGAAGGACACGGACCGGCTCGGCGTCGTCGCGCAGATCACCGTCCCCGTTCACCTGGTGCTGGGACGGACGGCCTGCGTCCTGTGGTGCACGCAGGACCCGGTTGATCTCGACGCCGTGCTGGAGTCCTGCGGTGACCAGCTCCTGACGATCGGCCATCTGTTCATGGCGATCCTGCAGCCTCTCCACGAGCAGACGGCGAGCGCGCGCGGGCGCGAACTCGCGTATCTCTCCGACCGGCAGGTCGACTGCCTCTACTGGCTGGCGAACGGGAAGACCGTTCAGGAGACCGCGACCATCCTCGACATCTCCGCCCATACCGTTCGCCAGCACCTTCGGGTCATCGTGGAGCGTCTTCGCGCCGCAAATACGGTCCACGCCGTGGCGCTGGCGACCCAGTTCGGGATCATCGGCAGGCTGCCCTAGGACGGCGTCCGCGACGAGCGCCATAGCCAGATCGGGCGAGTTGCCTGCGAAGGGCCGGTCCGCAACCCTCGAAGGATGCAAGCCGGGGCGAAACCTCGGCGCCCGGGCGCGCCACGCACCGGGGGAAGCGGAGGGAACCCCATGGCCAGACTCAGCCTGTTGCCGATCGAGACCTGGCCGGAGACGCTCAAGGGCGTGTTCGGCGACAGCGCGCCCAGCCAGATCGAGCTGGGCGTCACGCGGATCACCGCCCACCGGCCGGTGCTGTCGATGGCCATGATACAGTACAATCAGGCTCTGCGCGCCAACCGGACCCTCCCGGAGCGGCTCATGGAGCTGGTCCGGCTGCGGATCGCCTTCCACAACCAGTGCCGCAGCTGCATGGCGATCCGCTACGCCAGCGCCGTGGACGACGGCCTGGACGAAGGCGCCGTCTGCTCCCTGCAGAAGCCGTTCGAGGCGCCCGACCTCTCGGAAGCGGAGAGACTGGCGATCGACTATGGCGAGCGGCTTGCGACGAACCACCTTTCGATCGACGACGCTGTCTACGACCGGCTGCGGACCACCTTCAGCGAGCCGCAGATCGTCGAGCTCGGGCTCTGGGCGGCCTGGTGCGTGGGGGTCGGCCGCCTGGCCGCCACGTGGGACATGGTCGAGGACCTCCCGGAGGCGTTCGCGGACCGCTCGCAGGAGGCCGTCGGACCGTGGCAGGGCCGCCCGGTGGTCGTGAACCGCGGCGTCTCACCCGAGCCTGGGATGTAAGGCCGCCAGGAATCTCGGCCCTCCCGCGTAAAGGGAGGTTTCACGAAGCGGTGGTGGCCTGACGGCCTGGGCAGAGGCGCTCAACTTGCCCGGGGGGTCGCCTCCCGCAACGCCTGGAGGAAGCTGACCTTGGCTGCGGATCCGCGAACGTCCGGTTCCGCTCCGGTCACGCGGCCCAGTTGCACACTCTCTTACACACTGGACCGTTACGCGGAGATTATATAAATTAAATCAGCTACTTATAGGATTGTGTGGGACTTAAAAGTTGTACGCGCCTACCCGGCCTGCGAGCGCCTGAGGCGCGAGGTTGGGTCAGCGTACCGGGTCCCGCGCGCCTAGCCATACGTAAGCTTACCGCCCCCGGGCGTAGCGGCGGGTGTGGCGGAACTGGCAGACGCGGCGGATTTAAAATTCGCTTCCGTACGGAGTGTCGGTTCGAGTCCGACCGCCCGCACCACTGCACTCCGTGTTCGGCTCGAATTGACCGTAGGATAGGCTCGATGGTCCTGCCCGCCCCGCCGAGTATCATCCGCATCTCTCTGTTTAATCATCTTACTACGTTTACTACGTAGTTGACCGCCGCCGGTGGGTCGGCGTAGCGTGCAGGTGCACATGGCGCGTGGTGTCGTAGCGCCGGGACAGAACCCCGCGAAGGGGTCGGACATAGGGAGACGCTCGTGGACGATCCGTCGGGAGACGCCCTCGCGCCGTTCAGGCTGGACGGCAAGGTCGCGTTGATCACCGGCGCGGCCTCGGGCCTGGGCCGCGCCACGGCCGAGCTGTTCGCCGCCGTGGGCGCTTCGGTCATCGTCGCCGACCTGGACGGAGCCGCGGCTGCCGCGACGGCGGCGGAGATCGCGGCGATCGGGCCGGCCTTCGGCGTCGCAGTAGACGTGGCCGACGAGGCAGCGGTGCGAGCCGCGTTCGCGGCCGCGGCCGAGCGGTTCGGCGGTGTCGACATCCTGGTCAACAATGCCGCCTACCGGCTGAAGGCGGCCACCATGGACATGCCCGTCGAGGAGTGGGACCGCATGCACGCCGTCAATGCGCGGGGTACGTTCCTGTGCCTACGC
>NZ_DASWTE010000114.1:0-7215 GCF_036402295.1 Phenylobacterium sp. | reverse complement strand
GCGCCTCCCTCGACGACAACGGCGACCCGACCTTCGCCTACGACGCCAACGTTGCGCCCGGCGGCACCTACGAGGCCCTGCAGGACGACCTCGACGTCTTCGTCCAGTTCATCCCGGAAGTGCTCGAGCATATCGGCTGGTGATAGAACCGCGGAAAACGCAGAAAAACGCGGAAGGCCGGCTAGGCTCCTTCCGCGTCTTCTGCGTTTTCGGCGGTTGAATCCAAGAAGTCTCCGCTCGCGCGGAGGTCTCCAAGTCGCCGCTACTTCGCCTTGTCCATAAGGCCCGCGAACCTTTCGAACAGGTAGAGCGAGTCCGTCGGCCCCGGGGAGGCTTCGGGGTGGTGTTGGATGGAGAAGACCGGGCGGTCTCTCAGGGCCAGGCCGGCGTTGGTGCCGTCGAAGAGGGAGACGTGGGTCTCGACGACCGGCTCGGGCAGGCTGTCGCGGTCGACCGTGAAGCCGTGGTTCATCGAGGCGATCTCGACCTTGCCGGTGGTCAGGTCCTTCACCGGGTGGTTCGCCCCGTGGTGGCCCTGCTCCATCTTTACCGTCGTGGCGCCCAGGGCGAGGGCCAGCATCTGGTGGCCCAGGCAGATGCCGAAGACCGGCTTGCCGCTGTCGACCAGCTTCTTGATCTCGGGCACCGCGTACTCGCCCGTCGCTGCCGGGTCGCCCGGACCGTTCGAGAGCAGGACGCCGTCCGGATTGCGCGCCAGGATCTCCTCGGCCGTGGTCTTCGCCGGCACCACCGTGACGCGGGCGCCCACAGAGACCAGCGAACGCAGGATGTTGCGCTTCACGCCGTAGTCGACGACCACGACTTCGTACTTGGGCGTCTCGGCCGCCTTGGCGTAGCCGCCGTCCCAGTCCCAGAGGCCCTCCTCGTAGACGAAGGGCTGCAGGCACGAGGCGTCCTTGGCGAGGTCCAGGCCTTCCAGCCCCGACCAGCTGCGGGCCTTGGCCTGGAGCGCGTCGAGGTCGAACCGGCCGTCCGGATCATGCGCGATCACGCCGTGCGGCATGCCGTTCTCGCGGATCGCCTTGGTCAGCGCGCGCGTGTCGACGCCGGCCAGGCCGATGACGCCGCGGCGGGTCATCCAGGTCTCGAGGTCGCTGTCGGCGCGCCAGTTGGCCGGTTTCGTGGGCAGGTCGCGGAAGATCGCGCCGCGGGCCGCCGTCTCGGCCGAGCCCGACATCTGCTCGATGTCCTCGAGGTTCGTGCCGACGTTGCCCACGTGCGGGAAGGTGAAGGCCACGATCTGGGCCATGTAGGAGGGGTCGGTCAGAATCTCCTGGTAGCCGGTCATGGCGGTGTTGAAGCACACCTCGCCGACCGCATCGCCGACCGCGCCCACGCCGATCCCCTGCAGGACGGTCCCGTCGGCCAGCACCAGAACGCCGGTGACGCCAGGCAGCAGATCACGGCTCATGGTGGGGGGCTCCTTGTGGGCAAACGGCGCGCTAGGTAGTGAGTCCCGCAGGTGCGGTCAATGCGGCGGGAGTGCTATGGCCTATATCGATCCTGACCGCGAGGCCTGGGAGCTGTTCAAGGGCCTGCCGCGCGACCGGCCGATCCACATGCTGAACCTGATCCGGCTGAAGGCGAAGGCCGACTACCCTGAAGGTCGCCCCGAGCACGGGAAGGACATCACCGGGGCGGAGGCGTATCGCGCCTACGGTCGCGCCATCGCGCCGGTGTTCGAGAAGCTCGGCGCCCGGCAGGTCTGGGCCGGCAGGCCCCAGGTGATGGTCACCGGCCCGGCGTCTGAGGCGTGGGAGCTGGCGTTCATCGCGGAATATCCCACCTCGCAGGCGTTCATCGACATGGTTCGTGATCCGCACTATCGCGAGCACGTGGTGCCTCACCGGACGGCCGCGGTCGCCGACTCCCGGTTGCTGTGCCTGGAACCGCTAGAGGCCGGCGGCGAACTCGGCCACTGACTTGGCTGAAAACGAGGGAAACTTGTCATTTCGGACATGTCCGATCTGAAGGAGACTTCAGCCCATGCTCGCCCTCCGACCCAACTGCGAATGCTGCGACCGCGACCTGCCGGCCGACAGCCCCGACGCCCGCATCTGCACCTTCGAGTGCACCTTCTGCGCGGATTGCACGGACAACCGCCTGGGCGGCCTCTGCCCCAACTGCGGCGGCAATCTCGTGGAGCGGCCGATCCGTCCGGCGGCGGCGCTGGCCCGCTTCCCGGCCTCGCCGGAACGGGTGACCAAGCCTCACAGGGCCTGCGCGGCCTGAGGGCTCAGCGCGGCGTCCAGCGCCGCGAATAGCGCCTCAACCCGGATCGGCTTGGCGATATGGCCGTCCGCGCCGGCGGCGGCGCTGGCCGCGCGATCGGCCGGCGAGGTGTTGGCCGAGAGCACTACGGTCGGCGTCCGCGGCCGGCCTGACGCTGTCTCTTCCGTCCGGATCGCGCGGATGGCCGCCAGACCGTCGATGACCGGCATCCGCAGGTCCATCAGCACCGCGTCGAAGCCGCCCACCCGCCAGGCCTCCACCGCCTCGTGGCCGTTCTCGACGGTCACCACCTGGACACCGGCCGCCTGCAGCATCAGCTCCAGGACCTTGCGGTTGGTCGGATTGTCGTCGGCCGCCAGCACCCGCAGCGGTCGGTCTGGCGCGGTGTGGACGGCGTCGGCGGCGAGATCTGCGTCCCCGTAGTCGAGCAGCCCGCTCACCAGTCGGTCCAGCTGGCGCGCGGCGGCGCGGATGTCGGAAACGAGGGCGCGCTGCCCGGGGTCGAGCTCGGTGGCGTCCAGGGCCTGGGCCAGGCCCGTCACGCCGTTCAGCGGCGTGCGCAGCTCATGGCTCATGTCGGCCAGGAACTCGGCCTTGGCGCGGTGGGCGGCCTCGGCGTGAGCCAGGGCCTGCTCCAGGGCCTCGGCCTGGCGCTTCAGCTCGGTGATGTCGACGCGCAGGCCGATGACTCCGCCGTCCGAGGTGCGCCGCTCCTCGATCATCAGCCAGCGGCCGTCGGCCACCTGCTGCTCGTGGCGCTCGCCCGTGGCGGTGGCGAGCTTGGCCTCGCGGGCGGCGAGCCACGCCTCCTCGCGGCCGACGGCGTCGGGATAGTCGCCGCGCGCCACGCCCACGCGCAGGGTGTCGATCAGGCGTGCGCCGGGCCGGAACAGGTCGGCCGAGCGGTGGTAGATCTCGGCGTAGCGGCGGTTCCACAGGACATAACGACCCTCGGCATCGAGGAAGACGACCCCTTCCGGGATCGCGTCGATGGCGTCGCGCAGGCGCGCCTCGGCCAGCTCGGCATGCGCCCGCGCATCGGCCACGGCGCGGCCGCCGAACAGCCTGGCGAACCAGCCCCCGAATCCGCCCATGCCGGAACTCCGAATCGAACGCGCCCGCCAGCATCGGGCGGCGGTGCTGCGCGCCGGTTGCAATCCTGCCGGGCGCAGCGCATTGGCGCCCGGCGCCCAAGCGCGCGGCAGCGGCGAGCGGCGATTGCACAACGACAGGGCCCCGGCGTAAGGGGCGGGGCCATGCGCATCACCACGGTCGGCCTCGATGCCGACGACACCCTCTGGCACAACGAGAGCCTCTTCCGGCTGACCCAGGACCGGCTGCGGGAGATGCTGGCCGACTACGCCGACCACGACACCACCAACGCCAAGCTGGCCGAGGTGGAACGGCGCAACCTGCGGCTCTACGGCTACGGCGTGAAAGGCTTCACGCTGTCGATGATCGAGACGGCGATGGAGCTGGCGGGCGGCGAACCGCCGGGCCGGCTGATCGCCGACATCCTGGCCGCCGGCCGCGAGATGCTTTCCCACCCGGTGGAGCCGCTGCCGGGGGTGGAGGCGGCGCTGCACGACCTGGTCGACGGCTACCGCCTGGTGCTGATCACCAAGGGCGACCTCCTGCACCAGGAACAGAAGCTGGCGGCCTCGGGCATGGGCGAGCTGTTCTCGGGCGTCGAGATCGTCAGCGAGAAGGACGTCTCGACCTACCGGCGCGTGTTCGAGCGGTTCGGCACGGGCGCCGCGGAGGCCGTGATGGTCGGCAACTCCATGCGCTCGGACATCCTGCCGGCGCTCGAGGCCGGCGCCTGGGGCGCCTACATCCCCTACCACGTCACCTGGGCCCACGAAGTCGCCGACCCTCCGGGCGAGCACCCGCGGTTCGCGGAACTGGCGACCATCTCCGACCTGCCGGCATGGGTGCGGGGACTCAGCTAGAGGGGAACCACGAAAGACACGAAAGGACACGAAAAGGGCCGTGCGCCCCGGCTCGCGCAGCGGGCGCTCGTTCCTCGGAAGAGAGGGTGCCGCGGAAGCACGCGGAAGAACGCGGAAGGTGAGGCTGCGATTCCGCGCCCTTCCGCGCCTTCCGCGGTTCAATCAAAGGAAGGCGCCGCTTCGCGGCATCGGGGGCGCCCCACCCTTTCGTCGTGTTTTCGTGGTTCCTCTGCCGTCCGTGTCACAAACAGTCTCACCCCTCCGTCCTAGGCGCAGGATGGACGGAGGGCGTGGATGCGTAGTTGGGATCGATACCTCGCGGGGCTGATGGCCGTGCTCTTGGGCGCGAACGGGGTGGTGATGCTGGTCGCGTCGCTGGCCTGGTATGACGCCGTGCCGGGCGTGGTCACGACGGGGCCGTTCAACCCGCACTTCATCAAGGACATCGGGGCGATCTACGTCATGTGCGGGCTGGGGCTTGCCTGGTTCGCCTGGCGACCGGCCGCGGGTTGGGCGGCGATGGCCGCGGCGGCGGCGTGGCTGACCATGCACGCCGCCATCCATGTCTATGACGCCACCTGCGGCTCCAGCCCGCTGGCCGACATCCAGCGCGATTTCGTGGGCGTCTACCTGTTCGCCCTGGTCCCGCTCGCGCTCGCCGTCTTCCGCAAACCCAAGACCCTCGAGGCCTGACCGATGCTCAAGACCTTCCTCTCGCGCTGGCTCGACAAGTTCGAGAAGACCTTCAGCTACGACGCCAGCTACATGCGCCACGTGCTGCGCGCGAACCCCTGGAGCCTCCTGAAGTTCAGTCTGGGGACCCAGGCGCTGGACCGGAAGGCCGCGCCGCCCGAGCTGCTGATCGCCGCAGGCCTCTACGGTACGCTGCAGGAGGACTGCGGCCCCTGCGTGCAGGTGGGCGTCGACATCGCCACGGCGAACGGCGTCGACCCGAAGGTGCTGCGCGCCATCATCGCCGGCGACGAGGCCGCGATGGGCGAGACCGCGGCCCTGGGCTACCGCTTCGCCCGCGCCAGCCTGGCGCGCGACATGGAAGCCTGCGACCCGCTGCGCGACGAGATCGTCCGCCGCTTCGGCGACAAGGCGCTGGTGGCGGTCAGCCTGGGCCTGGTGGCGTCGCGCATGTACCCGACACTCAAGTACGCCATGGGCTACGGCAAGGCGTGCTCGCGGGTGAAGGTGGCGGGAGAGACCGTCGCCCCGCTCCGGCTGGTGGCGTAGGGTGGCGGCGATGGACGCGGCCCTCACCGACGCCTTCGAGGCCAGCCGCCAGCGGCTGAAGCGGCTCGCCTACCGCATGCTGGGCTCGGTCAGCGAGGCCGAGGACGCGGTGCAGGACGCCTGGCTGCGCTGGCAGCGCGCGGGCGCGGGTGTGACCGACCCGGCCGCCTGGCTGGTGCGCACCACGACGCGGCTGTGCATCGACCGCCTGCGCGCCGCCAAGGCCGAGCGGGCCGCCTACAAGGGCCCCTGGCTGCCCGAGCCGCTGATCGAGCCCCTGACCGACGACCCCGTCGAGCGGGCCGAGGAGGTGTCGATCGCCTTCCTGCTGGCGCTGGAACGGCTATCGCCGCTGGAGCGGGCGGTGTTCCTGCTGCACGACGTGTTCGAGCAGGACTACAGCGAGGTCGCCGAGACGCTGGACCGGTCTGAGTCGGCCGTGCGCCAGCTGGCCAGCCGTGCGCGGGAGAACGTACAGACTGCGCGCCCCCGCTTCACCGTCGACCAGGACAAGGCCCTGAAGCTCGCGGCCGCCTTCGCCGCCGCCAGCGCCACGGCCGACACCAAGGCGCTCTCCGAGCTCCTGGCCGAGGACGCGATCCTGGTCTCGGACGGCGGCGGCAAGCGCTCGGCGGCGCTGCGCGTGCTGGTGGGACGCGAGGACGTCATGCGGCTGATCGAGGGCATCGTCTGGCGCCACGGCGACATGGGCGTCCAGAGCGTCGAGGCGGTCCGCATCAACGGCCTCCCGGGGCTGCTGATCCAGGTCGCGGACGGCCCCGAGACCTTCGCGCTGGAACCCGGCGAGGACGGCAAGATCGCCGCCATCTACGTCATGCGGAACCCGGAGAAACTGCGGCACCTGGGGTAGGCACGTCCGGAACTGACGTCGCAGTCGTCCACAGGTCGCCAACAGGCGGCCAACAGCGGGAATCAGCGCATCCACGACTGCGGCTCCCGGCCGCCTCGCGCTAACCGGCGCGGGATGTGAAGGCTCCCAGTGATGGTCGGGCGGTTCGACGAGCGGTTCCTGGAGGAGATCAAGTCGCGGCTTCGGCCGTCCGACGTGATCGGCCGCACGGTCAAGCTGCGCAAGCAGGGCCGCGAGTACGTGGGCCTGTCGCCGTTCAACAAGGAGAAAACCCCGTCGTTCTACGTGAACGACGACAAGGGCATGTTCTTCGACTTCTCGTCGGGCAAGACGGGCGACCTGATCACTTACCTGCAGGAGACCGAGCGGCTCAGCTTCGCCGAGGCCGTCGAGCGGCTGGCGGGCGAGGCGGGCGTGCCGCTGCCGGCCGTGGATCCGCGCGGCGCCGAGCAGGACAAGGTGCGTCAGGGCCTGGCCGACTGGCTGGAGCTGGCGGCGCAGTGGTTCGAGGCCGACTTGCGCCGGCCGCACGGGCGCGAGGCGCGGGCCTACCTGGAGAAGCGCGGCCTGCCCGAGGCCGAGTGGGCGCGGTTCCGGATCGGCTTCTCGCCCTCGAGCCGCACGGCGCTGAAGGACTACCTGGTCACCAAGGGCGCGAGGCCCGGCGAACTGGTCGAGGCCGGCCTGCTGATCGCGCCGGAGGAGGGCGGCGCGCCCTACGACCGTTTCCGTGACCGCATCATCTTCCCGATCCTGGACGCGCGGGGCCGGGTGGTCTCGTTCGGCGGCCGGGCGATGGATCCGCAGGCCCGCGCCAAGTACCTGAACGGCCCCGAGACCGTGGTCTTCCACAAGGGCCACCACCTCTATGGCCTCTCGGAGGCCCGCAAGATCCTG
>NZ_DASWTE010000113.1:0-37883 GCF_036402295.1 Phenylobacterium sp. | reverse complement strand
TAGGTCTCGAACAGGTCGGCGGCCATGCCGGCGCAGTCGCCGACGTTGTCGCCCACGTTGTCGGCGATGGTGGCGGCGTTGCGCGGGTCATCCTCGGGGATGCCGGCCTCGACCTTGCCCACCATGTCGCCGCCGACGTCGGCGCCCTTGGTGAAGATGCCGCCGCCCAGACGGGCGAAGATGGAGATCAGCGAAGCGCCGAAGCCCAGTGCGACGAGGCTGTCCACCACCTCACGGCTGGTGTTCTCCAGGCCCATGGCGCCGGTCAGGACGTAGTAGTAGCCGGCCACGCCGATCAGGGCGAAGCCCGCCACCAGCATCCCGGTGATGGCGCCCGAGCGAAACGCTAGCGACAGCCCTTTGGCCAGGCTCTCGGAGGCCGCCTGGGCGGTGCGCACATTGGCGCGGACCGAGATCAGCATGCCCGCGAAGCCCGCCAGGCCCGACAGGACCGCGCCGATGGCGAAGCCGACGGCGGGCAGCGGCCCGAGCAGGAAGAAGCCGACGATCAGGATGACGACACCCACGACGGCGATCGCGGTGTACTGCTTCTGAAGGTAGGCCTGTGCGCCTTCCTGGATGGCGGCGGCGATCTCCTGCATGCGGGCGTTGCCCGGCGAGGCCCGCAGGAGCGAAAGCGTCTGGACGATGCAGTACAGCACCGCCAGCGCCCCTGCGCCGATCACCAACGGTAGAACAGAACTCATGAGTGTTATCGCCCCTCTGCGATTATTGCGCGGAGAGAAGCCGGCGGTCGCCTCGGTCGGGCGAGCGTCGGTCGGCTCCCGTCCCCTTCGCGTTTCCCCAAATACGTCCCGGGCGCGCAGGTGCGCCCTGGAAAGACCGCGGAAACTAATAGGGTTTCACAAGACGGCGCAACCGGCGCCGCTAGGGGAACGCTCACATCGAGGGAGCGGCGTCAGGCGTGCGGCGTGCGGGCGCGCCGCCGGGGAGCCTGGGACGTGACGACGACCGACCGGATTTGGCCCGGGCCGGCGATGGCGGCGGCGTCTCGGGTGAGCGCGGCGGTCAGCTTCGCCACGTCCACCGCACCCAGGTCGGTCGGCACCGTGAACGGCGTGCGGTGGCTCGCGCGCACCAGGGCGTCGCGGAAGAACGGCTCCTTCTCGCGCAGCCGCGAGACGTTGGCGCTCGAGGTCAGGTTGATGCGCACGTAGACGAAGACGTAGTTCACGAGCTGCCGGTTCACGACGATCGGCAGGCCCACGGGCTGCAAGTCGACGTACTGGCCGACGTCGCCCTTGCCCTCTTCCTTCTTGCCGGCGGAGGCCTGCGCGCCGGCAGCGGTCAGCGCCAGGGCGGCGAGACCGAGAATCGGGGCGATGAGCGCGCGCTTCGACATGCGATTCACCTTGCCGTGAAAGCCTTTCCGCAAGGTTGCCGCGCAACGCCCGCCGCCTGTCGCATTCATGGCGGCGCTTTCGGAACAGTGGTATCATTCAGATCAATGACATAGGGAGGGATCTGGAGCCATGTCTCCGACCCGTCGCCACGCCGCCCTCGGACTCGCCGCCGCCAGCGCCGTAGCGCTTCCGGCCACCCGCGCCCTCGCCACCGAGCAGCCCGTCGTCGAACTGCCCGACGAGGAGTTCCCGGACACCAGCCTCGGTCTCAAGGAGTCGCGGTTCGAGCATATGCTCGCGCCCGTGAGCGTGAACGGCCGCGGTCCGTTCAACTTCCTGCTCGACACTGGCGCCAACACCAGCTGCGTCTCGCACAAGCTGATGGAAAAGCTTTCGCTGGTGCCGGGCGAGATGGCCCGCGTCCACACCGTCGTCGGGGTCCGCGAACGCCCGATCGTCATGCTGGACGAGTTGCAGGTCGGTCCACGCAACCGCAAGCGCGTGCGAGCCCCGGCCCTGCCGATCAAGGGCAGCGAGGTGGACGGCGTCCTGGGCGTCGACTGGCTGAAGGGCCAGCGCCTGGTCCTCGACTTCAAGGGCAGGTCGCTGCAGATCACCAAGTCGCAGCGCGACGACAGCAAGCCGGGCAAGGTGGTCGTCGTTCCCGCCCGCCGGCGCCATGGCCAGCTCACCATCGTCGACGCTGACCTGTCGGGGAAGCGGATCAGCGCGATCATCGATAGCGGCGCCCAGGGCACGCTGTGCAACGGCAAGCTGCGCGACCTGGTCCGGGCCGCCGAGGCTCGCAAGGGCAAGCGCGAGCCGCCGCGGTTCGTGCGGATGGAGACCCTGGCCGGCGAGAGCTTCACCGGCGAGTCGCTGTTCCTGCCGTTCCTGCGGCTGGGCGGCTTGCACCTGGGGAACGTCCCGGTCACCTATGCCGACATGCACGTCTTCGACATCTGGGACCTGAAGGATACGCCGGCGCTGGTGCTGGGCATCGACCTCCTCTCGCAGTTCGAGATGGTGGCGATGGACTTCGGCCGCTCCCAGGTCCGGTTCGACTTCGTCTAAGCCTGACCAAGCCCCGCGCCATCCTCGTCGACCTGGACGACACGATCCTGGCCGCCGGCCAGCGGCCGCAGGTGCTGCTGACGATCGCGCGCGACTTCGCCGCCGAACTTGCGCCCCACCCGCCTGAAGATGTCGCCGAGCGGCTGGAGGCGGCGCTCGAACTGTTCTGGTCCGACCCCGAACGGCACAAGATCGCCCGCTTCGGCATCGCCGAGGCCCGGCGCAGCGTGGTGCGCGACACCTTCGGCGAACTGCCGCCCCTGACGCTGGAACTCGCCGACCGCTTCGCCGAGCGGTTCACCGCGGCGCGTGAGGCCATGACGGTCTGCTTCCCGGGCGCGCTGGAAGGCCTGCAGGCCCTGCGCGACCACGGCGTGCGCCTGGCGCTGATCACCAACGGCTCATCCGCCACCCAGCGCGCCAAGATCGAGCGCTTCGACCTGGCCGGCTTCTTCGACCACATCCAGATCGAGGGCGAGGTCGGCTTCGGCAAGCCCGAGCCGCGCGCTTACCATCACGCCATGGCGGCGCTCGGCGCTCAGCCGCACGAGACATGGATCGTGGGCGACCACCTGGAATGGGAAGTCCGGACGCCACAGGGCCTGGGCCTCACGGCCGTCTGGTGCGACGCCTTCGCGCGCGGCCTGCCCCCCGGCGCCGCATGCACTCCGGACCACATCGTGGTGTCGCTGAGCGAGCTGCCCGGTTTGTTCGCCCGCTAGTCCGGATGGTCCTTGGCGCTCGCGGGCGCCGCGTGGGGCGGGAACTGCGCGACGATCGGCTCGAAGGTCGCCCGCGCCCGGGCCAGGCGCTCGCGCATGTCGGCCAGGACCTCAGGGTGTAAGCGCGCGACGCTGTAGGTCTCACCGGGGTCGGCCCGCATGTCGAAGAGCAGTGGCAGTCCGTCGAGGGGAATGTCGAGCGTTCGGTAGTACGACCGCGCGACCAGCTTCCACCGCTCGGTGCGGATGCCGGCCACGTGGTTGTTGTCGAAGAGCAGGATCTCCTCGTGCGGCCCGCCCTCGCCTTCTGTGAGCATGGGCGTCAGGTCGCCCCCGTCAAGTTCGAGGCCGTCCGGCGGCGCGACGCCCGCGAGGCTCAGCACCGTCGGCAGGAGGTCGACGTTGCTCGCCAGGCCATCAGAAACGACCCCGGCCGGGATGCGGCTCGGCAGCCGGGCGACGAACGGCACACGGAACCCCCCGTCCCAGGCCGAGCCGCCCTTGCGATCGCGGAACGGGCCCGACGAGCCCTCGAACCACGGGCCGTTGTCGGAGGTGAAGATCACCAGGGTGTCGTCGTCGAGGCCGAGCGCCTGCAGCCGGTCGAGCAGCCGGCCGACGTTCACGTCGATCTCCTCGACCACTTCGCCGTAGTCGCCGGCGGGCGAGCCGGTGAGGTCGTCGGGGTTGGGGCGCAGCGGGATGTGCGGGGCCGTCAGCGCCAGCAGCACGAAGAAGGGCCGTTCGCGGTTCGCCTCCGCGAAGGCGATCGTCTGCTCGAAGAAGCGCTGCGTCAGCTTCGGCAGGTCGACGCGACCCTCATGGGCGGTGACGTCCGGCCCGTCGGCCTCGAACAGCTGAAGCGGCCGCATGTCGTGGCTGTATGCCAGGCCGTAGAAGCGATCGAAGCCGTGCGCGGTGGGCGGCCAGTGCGGCGCGACGTGGCCCAGGTGCCACTTGCCGATCAGCGCGGCCGCGTAGTCGGGCTTGAGCGCCCTCGGGATTGTGAGCGTGTCGGGCGGCAGGCCCGTGGTGTCGGCGGGCTGGATCACCTCGTGCGCCAGGCCGGAGCGGATCGCGTACCGGCCCGTCAGCAGCCCCGCCCGCGAGGGCGTGCAGACGTTGGCTGAGGCGTAAAAGTCGGTGAGCCGCGCGCCCTCGGCCGCCAGCCGGTCGATGTTGGGGGTGCGGATATGGGTCGCGCCGTTGCAGCCGACGTCGCCGTAGCCGAGGTCGTCGGCGAGGATGATGATCACGTTCGGCTGGCGCATCGGCCGAGCTTAACTGCAAGCCGGCCCGCGCCAAGGCGCGGCGAAGCGAGAACGCTATTCTTGGAGGTTTGCGCGCCGCGAGCCCTCCCCTAAGCTCAGTCTTGGGGAAGAAGGGGGGAAGCGACATGCTCATGCGCGCGGCCGTCTTGGCGGCCTTCCTGGCATTGACGGCGGTGTTCCCGGCGCTGGCCGAAACGCGCGTCGCACTGGTCATCGCGAATTCAGCCTACCAGAACACGACGCAGCTCCCCAATCCGCTCAACGATGGACCCGGTGTAGCGGAGGCGCTGAGGCGGGCTGGATTCCGGACGGTTACCGTCCAGCCGAACCTCGACTACGACGCCATGCGCAGGGTGCTGCGGACTTTCGCCGAAGCGGCGCGGGAGGCGGACTTCGCCGTGGTGTACTACGCCGGGCACGGCATGGAACTCGGCGGCGACAACTACCTGATCCCGGTGGACGCAAAGCTCGTCTCCGACGCCGACGTCCAGTACGAGGCGATCCCGCTCAGCCTCGTCACCCAGTCGGTGAGCGGCGCCCGTCGCCTCGGGCTGGTCATGCTCGACGCCTGCCGGAACAACCCGTTCGATGTCCGGATGCGGCGGTCGGGCGGCGCGACTCGCGCGGTCACCCGCGGGCTGACCCGAATCGAACCGATCGGCAACACCCTGGTGGTCTACGCCGCGCGTGACGGCACGACGGCCGAAGACGGCTCGGGCCGCAACAGCCCCTTCGCGGCGGCGCTGATCCGGATACTGCCGAGCCCAGGCCTGGAGGTCGATCTGATGTTCCGCAAGGTGCGCGACGACGTCATGCGCTCGACCGACAACAAGCAGCAGCCGTTCGTCTACGGCTCCCTGGGCGGCGAGCCGATCTACCTGATCGCGCCGAACAGCAACATCACCATCAACGTGACCAACAACACGCCACTGCCCGCCGCGCCGCCACCGAGTCCGCTGGTCGCGGATGTGCGCCGGGCAGTTGAGCTTGCGCAGACCGCCGACAAGCGGGCGCAGGACAAGGCCAGCGAAGCGCGGCTGGTGCAGACCGCCGCCATGCGGGCGGCGACAGCAGCGCGAAGCGCGTCGCAGCGGGGGGAGCGAGGGGAACCGGGCTTCGGCGTCCTGTCCGGTGACGGCATGTCTGCCGCCGGCGTCGCTGTGAAGTCGCGGTACACCGGCGAGATCGTGAACGGTCAGGCTCAGGGCCTTGGCGTCCGCGTCTGGTCCGACGGCTTCCGGCAGGAGGGCGAATGGGTCGCCAACCTGTTCACAGGCAACGGCGTGACCACGGATCCGCGCGGCAACTTCGTCGTGGGTCGCTGGGCGGGCGAAGCCATGGTGCTGGTCGTCGAGTCCCTGCCGAATGGCGAGCGGTTCGAGGGCGAGTATTCGGCGGGCCGCCGCTCGCTCGGCGTGTTCATCGGCGGCGCGAACCGGGACTACGCCGAGCGATCGGGCGAGTGGTCGGCCAGCGGCCTCAACGGCTATGGCGTGGTCCGCTGGCGGAACGGCGCGCGCTCCGAGGGAGAATTCTCAGGCGACCAGCCGAACGGCGCGGGCGCGTTCACCAACGCCCAGGGTCGGGTCGTCGAGCAAGGGATCTACCGAGGTGGGCGCTTGGCGCAGCCGCTGACGCCCTGACCTCGCCTCAGCCGTGCGTCCAGCCGCCGGCGCCGGGGTCGACGACCTGGCCGGCGGCGCGGACCTCGATGCCCGCGCCGGCCCGGACCTCGCCGATGATCGTGAAACCCGGCGGCTTGGGCGCGTCGGCGGGCATGGTGCAGACGATCTCGTAGTCGTCGCCGCCCGTGCCCAGGCGCAGCAGCCCGTTGGCGAGGTCGGACTGGCGCTCGAGCCAGGTGGCCGCCGCGCCCGAGAGCGGCAGGCGGTCGAGGTCGAGGACCAGGCCCACGCCGCTGGCCTCGGCGATGTGGCGGGCGTCGGCGACCAGGCCGTCCGAGACGTCGGCGGCCGCCGTGGCCTGGCGGCGCAGCGCCTGACGCAGGTCGAGGCGCGGCTCGGGGATGCGGTAGCGGTAGGCCAGCCGGCCCTCGGGATCGTCGATCTCGCCGCGAACGGCGGCCAAGCCCAGGGTACCGTCGCCGATCGTGCCGCTGACCAGCAGGCAGTCGCCCGGCTTGGCGCCGGCGCGCCGGACCATCTTGCCGGCCGGGACCCAGCCCAGCGCCGTCAGAGTGCAGGTGAAGGGGCCGGGGGTGGAGACCGTGTCGCCGCCCAACAGGTCGACGCCGAAGCCTTCCAGGTCGGAGGCCAGGCCCATGGCGAAGTGCTCGCGCTCGCGGTCGCCGAAGCCGCGCGGCCAGGCGACCGCCAGGAACGCGGCGAAGGGCTCGGCCGCCTTCGCCGCGAGGTCCGATAGGTTCACCCGTACAAGCTTGCGCGCCACTAGGTCAGGCGCCTCGCCCACCGGGAAGTGCACGCCCTCGACGATGGCGTCCTTGGTGACCACCAGGTCGTGGCCTTCGCGGCCGGGGACGACGGCGGCGTCGTCTTTCAGGTCGAACGCGCCGGGGTTGCCCCGGGCGAGGGGGCGGAAGAGCCGGTCGATCTCGCCGAACTCGTCGAGGCGCTTGGGCGGGCCGGACATCTGCGCCTTCTCCTCCGCCGTTGGGGTGGCGCTATGGCAGGCCGATTCGATGGCGGCGTCGTGGCGGCGCGCGCCTAGGCGGGCCGGACGTCCCGGGCCACCGCATCTAGGGCGCCGTTCACGAACCCGGGCTCGGTGCCTTCGAAGAAGCTCTTCGCCACCTCCACGTACTCGTCGATGACCACCTCGGTGGGCACGTCGGGCCGGTGGGCCAACTCGAAGGCGCCGGCGCGCAGGATGGCGCGCACCGTGGCGTCCAGCCGCTCCAGCCGCCAGTTCTCGGCCAGCCGCTTGACGATGGCGGCGTCCACGCGGCGCTGCTCGGCCACCACGCCGCGCACCAGCTCGGCGAAGAAGCCCTCGTCGGCCGACGCCAGGGTCACGCCCTCGCCATCGCCCTCGAGCGTGCGGTCGAAGCGGTGCTCGGTGAACTCGCGGATCACGTGCTCCACGCCGATGGACGACACCTCCATCTGGTAGAGGGCCTGCACGGCGGCCAGCCGCGCGACCGAGCGGGACGCGTGGCTGTTCATCGCTTCACGCCCATGAGCTGCTGCTTCAGCGTGATCATGGAGAGCGCCGCGCGCGCTGCGCCGCCGCCCTTGTCGCCTTCGCTCATGCGGGCGCGCGCCCAGGCCTGCTCGTCGTCCTCGGTCGTCAGGACGCCGTTGCCGATGCACAGGCGTTTGCCCGTGGTCAGGTCCATGATCCCGCGGGCGCTCTCGTTCGAGACGATCTCGAAGTGGTAGGTCTCGCCGCGGATCACGCAGCCCAGGGCGACGTAGCCGTCGTACTGCTTGCCCGCCGGACGATGGCCGGCCTCTTCGGCGAGCGCGATCGCGCCGGGGATCTCGAGCGCGCCCGGGACCGTGACGACGTCGTACTCCGCGCCGAACGCGTTCAGCGCCTGGGTCGCGCCTTCGAGCAGGGCGTCGGCCAGGTCGTCGTAGAAGCGCGCCTCAACGATGAGGATGCGGAGAGGGTCGTCGCTCATAGAAGGTCCTTCGGGTCTTGAGCCGAAGCCTTTAGGCCGTTTCGCGCCAGCGGGCGAGATACCGCGCCAGCATGTCGATCTCGAGGTTCACCCGCACACCCGGCGCGAGGCGACCAAGGGTGGTGACGTCCCAGGTGTGCGGGATCAGGTTCACGCCGAACACGTCGTCCTCGACCTCGTTGACCGTCAGCGACACGCCCTCGACTGTGATCGAGCCCTTGGGCGCGATGTAGCGGTGCAGCGGCCGCGGCACGCGGATGCGGATGCGGTGCGAGCCGCCCTCGCTCTCCACGGACAGCACTTCGCCGACGCCGTCCACGTGGCCCGAGACGATGTGGCCGCCCAGCTCGTCACCGACTTTGGCCGCGCGTTCCAGGTTCACGGGCCGGCCCTCGTGCCAGTCCGAGAGCGTGGTGAGCGACAGGGTCTCGCCGGAGACCTCCACGGCGAACCAGCCCTCGCCCTTCTCCACCACGGTCAGGCAGCACCCGGCGTGGCTGATCGAGGCGCCGATATCCACGGTCGAAAGGTCGAAGGCCGTCTCGATCTCGAAGCGGCGGTCGCGGTTGGTGTCGCGGACGCTCCGCACCCGCCCCACGTCGGTGACGATGCCGGTGAACATTCAGGGCCCCCTTAAGCCATACGGGCGTAGCGTTCCCAGAGGTCGTCGCCCAACTCGGTGACCTCGACCCGCCGGAAATGGGGCGCCTCGGCGAGCGCCGCAACGGCCAAGGCGCCGACGGCGGGCCGGCCCTCGCCGCCCAGCAGGATCGGGGCGCGGAACCACTCGATGGCGTCCACCAGCCCGCAGCGCAGAAAACTGCCCGCCACCTGGCCGCCGCCTTCGACGAAGAGGTTAGAAAAACCTTCTGCGGCAAGGGCTTGCACGACAGTCTTGAGTTCCGGACGATCCTCCCCGAGTGCCGGCACGGTCAGGACACGAACGCCGGCCGCGGTGAGCGACGGGTCAGGCGCCCCGGTGGCCATCACATAGGTTGGAACCTCGCGGGCGGTTTTCACGAGCTTGCAGCCGGGCGAGAGTCGCTGGCGGCTGTCCAGCACCACGCGCGCCGGCTGGGGACCGGCGTAACCCGGCAGCCGCGCGGTGAGCTCCGGATCGTCGGCGAGCGCGGTCTCAACCCCCACCACGACGGCGTGATGGTCGGCGCGCAGGCGATGCACCTGCTCTCGGGCTTTCTCCCCGGTGATCCAGCGGCTTTCGCCGGAGGCGGTGGCGATCCGGCCGTCCAGCGACGTGGCGAGCTTGAGGGTAACCGACACCGCCTAGCGCTCGTCGGCCAGGGCCTCGCTCAGGCCTTCCTGGCTCAGGAATTCGGCGAAGTCGCGGGTCTCGCGAAAGTCGCGATAGACCGAGGCGTAGCGGACGTAGGCCACGTCATCGAGCTGCTTCAGGTGCTTCATGATCAGCTCGCCGATGGTCGAGGACGGCAACTCGGTCTCGCCCATGCTCTCGAGTTGGCGCACGATCGTGGAGATCATCCGCTCCACCCGCTCGGGCTCGACCGGGCGCTTGCGCAGCGCCACCGAGAGCGAGCGGGCGAGCTTGTCGCGATCGAACGGCGCGCGGCGGCCCGAGCGCTTGAGGATCGTGAGCTCGCGCAGCTGCACGCGCTCGAAGGTTGTGAAGCGCCCCTCGCAGGCCGGGCACAGCCGACGGCGGCGGATGGCGGCGCCATCTTCCGACGGGCGGCTGTCTTTCACCTGGGTTTCGTCGTGGCCACAGAACGGGCAGCGCATATCTAGCCCCCTTCCCGGCCACTTAACGCTATTAGGGGTAGATGGGGAAGCGCCGCGTCATTTCCAGCACTTCGGCGCGCACCTTCTGCTCGACCGCGCTGGAGTCCTCGCCAATCGAAACCGCGTCCAGGACCTCGCCCATCCACTTGCCGACCTGACGGAATTCCGCCGGACCGAAGCCTCGGGTTGTGCCGGCCGGCGAGCCGACGCGCAGGCCCGAAGTCTGCATGGCCGGCAGCGGGTCGCCGGGGATCGAGTTCTTGTTGGTGGTGATGCCGGCGCGCTCGAGGGCGATCTCCGCCTGGGCGCCCGACACGCTCTTCGGCGTCAGGTCGACCAGCATCAGGTGGCTGTCGGTGCCGTTGGAGACGATCTTGAAGCCCACGCTCTGCAGGCTGTCAGCGAGCGCACGGGCGTTCTCGATCACGCGCTTCGCATAGACCTTGAACTCCGGCTTCAGCGCTTCGCCGAATGCCACCGCCTTGGCGGCGATCACGTGCATCAGCGGGCCGCCCTGCAGCCCCGGGAACACCGCCGAGTTGATCTTGGTGTTCAGCTTCTTGGAGTTGGTCAGGATCAGGCCGCCGCGCGGGCCGCGCAGCGTCTTGTGCGTGGTGGTGGTGACGATGTGCGCGTGCGGGAACGGGTTCGGGTATTCGCCCGCCACGATCAGGCCCGCGTAATGGGCCACGTCGCACATCAGGATCGCGTCCACCTCGTCGGCGATCTCGCGGAACTTCGCGAAGTCGATGGCGCGCGAATAGGCCGAGCCGCCGGCGATGATCACCTTTGGCTTGTTGGCGAGCGCGACCTCGCGGGCCTCGTCGTAGTCGATCAGGTGGTCCTGCGCGCGCACGCCGTAGGCCACCGGGTTGAACCACTTGCCCGACTGGTTGACCGACTTGCCGTGTGTCAGATGGCCGCCGTGGTCCAGGTTCATGCCCATGAAGGTGTCGCCCGGCGACATCGTCACCATGAACACCGCCTGGTTCGCCTGGCTGCCCGAGTGCGGCTGGACATTGGCGTACTCGCAGCCGAACAGCTGCTTGGCCCGCTCGATGGCCAGGAGCTCGGCCTCGTCGACCACCTCGCATCCGCCGTAGTAGCGTTTTCCTGGATAGCCCTCGGCGTACTTGTTGGTGAGCACCGAGCCCTGCGCATCGAGCACGGCCTTCGAGACGATGTTCTCGGAGGCGATCAGCTCGATCTGGTCCTGCTGGCGCTTAAGCTCAGCCCCGAGGATCTTCGCAAGGTCTGGATCGGCCTGGCCGACGCCGGCCGTGAAGAAGTCTTCGGTGGAGGGCTGGGATTGCACGTGCAGGTTCAAGGGCAAGGCCTTTCGTTGGGGCAACGCTGAGTCTGGGTCCGGCGAAGGCGCCTCCTTTACTCCCGAACGCCCCCGGCTCCAACCGGGCGGGACCCTAGTATTTCTTCGGAACCATTCTCATTTCATGGGCGTTGACCGGCAAAGGCTCGGGGGGCTTTGCCGCGCCCGCGGTTGAACGCGCACATCGAGAAGAGGTGGTCATGAGCGTAGGACCCGATTCCGACGGACCTTCGGGCGAGGACCTTATGCGCCTGGGGGCGGGGATCGTCTCGGCCTATGTCAGCCGCAACGCCGTCACCGCCGAGGCCGTCCCTGACATCATCCGCTCGGTGCATCATGCGCTGACGCAATTGACCGGCGCACCCATCCAGGCCGAACCGGCCGAGCGGCCGAAGCCCGCCGTTCCGGTCGGCCGTTCGGTGCAGCACGACTACATCGTCTGCCTGGAGGACGGGAAGAAGCTCAAGATGCTCAAGCGTTACCTGCGCTCGCGCTACAATATGAGCCCCGACGACTATCGCCGCCGCTGGGCCCTGCCGCCCGACTATCCGATGGTGGCGCCGGCCTATGCGGCGCGCCGCTCCGACTTCGCGAAGAAGATCGGGCTCGGCCGCGGCGTGCGGCGGCGGAAATAGCAGTACTTCGAGGAACTGAGAGCGCCCCTGTGTCAACAACAGGGGCGCCCGGGAAATGGCCCGTGTCGGGTTGTGGTCGAGCCAATTCCTGAGCGGGAGTTGAGCACGCTTCGGTTGATTCAACCTTGTGCCAAACCGCCGCGGTTGAACTTGTCGCAGGTCACGCCGCGTCACCCGGAGCGGGGCTCCGGGGGGATGTCTGGGTCCGGAGCCCCGCGGGCGACGTGGTTGGTCTGGGGGAAGCACGCCGCCGTCCGGGTGTGCTGGAGGTACCGCCCGGCTCAGCTGCTTGGATGCCGGCCAAGAAGAAACCTCCCGGGCGGGACCCGGGAGGTTCTCGTTGCTGGCGCTGATCACTGGAGTCAGGCGGCGACGCCGCCCACGCGCTTGATGTTGCAGTGGATCCAGAGCTTCTCGAGCACCTCGACCAGCTCGTCCATCATCCGGTCGTCGTGGGCCGGGCTGGGCGTAAACCGCAGCCGCTCGGTGCCGCGCGGCACGGTCGGGAAGTTGATCGGCTGGACGTAGATGCCGTGCTCTTCCAGCAGGATGTCCGAGATCATCTTGCAGTGGATGGGATCGCCCACCAGCAGCGGCACGATGTGGCTGACCGACGGCATGACCGGCAGGCCAGCCTGCAGCATCTTGGCCTTCAGGGCCGCAGCGCGGGCCTGGTGGGCCACGCGCACCTCGTTGTGCTCCTTGAGGTAGCGGATCGAGGCCACCGCGCCGGCGGCCAGGGCCGGCGGCAGCGAGGTGGTGAAGATGAAGCCGTCGGCCCAGCTGCGGATCGCGTCGCAGATCACCGCGTCGGCGGCGATGTAGCCGCCCATCACGCCGAACGCCTTGCCCAGCGTGCCTTCGATGATGTCGATCTCGGCCATGACACCGTCGCGCTCGGCGACGCCGGCGCCGCGCGGACCGTACATGCCGACCGCATGGACCTCGTCGAGGTAGGTCATCGCGCCGTACTTCTTGGCGAGCGCCACGGTGCCCCGCATGTCGGCGATGTCGCCGTCCATGGAGTAGACGCTCTCGAAGGCGATGACCTTCGGCGCCGCCGGATCGGCGGCGGCGAGCAGCTCTTCCAGGTGTTCGAGGTCGTTGTGGCGGAAGACGATCCGCTGCTCGCGCTTGCCCGCGCGAATGCCGCTGATCATCGAGTTGTGGTTCAGCTCGTCCGAGAAGATGAGCAGGCCGGGTAGGATCTTGTAGAGCGTCGAGAGCGACGCCTCGTTCGAGACGTAGCCCGACGTGAACAGCAGCGCCGCTTGCTTCTGGTGCAGGTCGGCGAGCTCACGCTCCAGCTCCACGTGGTAGTGGGTGGTTCCCGAGATGTTGCGGGTGCCGCCCGAACCGGCGCCGGCCTCTTCGATCGCCTCGTGCATGGCGTCGAGCACGACGGGGTTCTGGCCCTGGCCCAGGTAGTCGTTGGAGCACCAGACGGTTACGTCGGCGGTCGCGCCGTCGTCCTTGGTCCAGGTGGCGCGCGGGAACTCGCCTCGATGGCGCTTCAGGTCGGCGAAGACCCGGTAGCGACCCTCGGACCGGACGCGGTCCAAGGCAGTTTTGAAGGCTTCCCTGTAATCCATCGACTTGCTTCCCGGGCGCACGTCAAGAAGCGCGCTCTTCCCGGCCCCTTTGATACGTCCGCCTTTTGGCGCCGTGATTTCGCGTTGTCCATAAATACGAAGGTGAAACCGGCGTCACCTTTCGTGAACGCATAGCTAGAATTCGTGAGTGGAGCGCGCTTTGACGCGGATCAACCCGGACTAGACGGCCTTGCCGCGCAGCATCTCGAGGATGGCCGAGAAATCCTTGCCGCCGCCGCCCAGGCGGTCGAACAGCGCGTAGAGGCCCTCGGCGGTGGCGCCCAGCGGCGTGGCGGCGCCCGCCTTGGCGGCGGCCTCCTGCGCCAGCTTGAGGTCCTTCAGCATCATCGCCGTGGCGAACCCGCCCTCGTAGCCGCGGTTGGACGGCGCCGCGGGCACCGGCCCGGGCCAGGGGCAGTAGCTGGTCAGGCTCCAGCACTGGCCCGACGACTGCGACGAGATCTCGTGGAACTTCACCGGGTCCAGCCCGAGCCTCTCGGCCAGCGCCAGGGCCTCGCACACCCCGATCATCGAGATGCCGAGCACCATGTTGTTGCAGATCTTGGCGGCCTGCCCTGCCCCGTGGTCGCCCGCGCGGATGGTGGCGCGCGACATCGGCTTGATCGTCTCGTCCACCGCCGCGAAATCGGCTTCGTCGCAGCCCACCATGAAGGCCAGCGTGCCGGCGTCGGCCGCGGCCGTACCGCCGGAGACCGGCGCGTCGGCGAATCGGAAGCCGGCGGCCTTGGCCTGGGCCGCCACGGCGCGGGCGCTCTCCACATCGATGGTGGAGCAATCGATCAGCAGCGCCGACTTGGGCGCATTGGGCAGGATCTGCTCTGCATAGACCGAGCGGACGTGCGGGCCCGCCGGCAGCATGGTGATGACGACGTCGGCGTCCTTCACCGCCTCGGCGACCGACCCGGCCTTGCCGCAGCCCGCCGCGACGGCCTTGTCGACCGCCGCCGCGGAGAGGTCGAAGGCCCTGACCTCGCGCCCTGCCTTCGCCTGGTTGGCGGCCATCCCGCCGCCCATATTGCCCAGGCCGATGAACGCGACGCGGGTCATGGATACCTCCTTCTGAAGCCTACTTGGGCTTGCGGAACTTGTAGATGAACTGGTCGGTATGGCCGCGCAGCGAGGCGTCGAACACGCCCTTGGTGTGGTCGTCGGCCGGGTTGGCGAGGACCTTGCTCTCGCTCTCGAACTTGAAGCCGACCGCCTCGACTGTCTTCCTGACCGCCGCCGGGTCGATGCGGTGCAGGGTGTTGGCGGTCGCCACCACCTCGGCGCCCGGCGCCGCCACGTGGTCGAGGACGATGAAGACGCCGCCCGGCTTGACGCTGTCGTAGATCGCCTTGTTCACGGCCGGCACGTCGAGGTTCAGCCGGGTAAGGTAGAGGTCGTGGTAGTTCTGCGAGGTCCAGAACACGTCGACCGGCTCCGGAACCTTGAAGCCGCCGCCCGTGGGGATCAGCACCACGTTGATGTTGCCGTACTGCGGATCGGCCGCGATCGCCTGGATCGCCGGCGGTTGCGCAGCGTTCGGCGGCGGCGCGTTCGTGATCGCATAGACCTTGCCGTTCGCGCCGACGGTCTTAGCGAAGATGCGGGTGAAGTAGCCACCGCCCGGGATGAAGTCGGCCACCTTGTCGCCGGGCTTCACGCCGGCGAACTCCAGCATCTCGGCCGGCTTGCGGTCCACGTCGCGCTTGGTGTCGGCCTCGGGACGGCCCTTGTCGGCGACGGCGGCCTGGACCGCCGCGGACGGCGCGGCATTGGCCATGCCCGTCGACAGCACGAACGCGAGCGCGGCGCCCATCAGAAGCTTGGAAGTCATCTGTAATCCTCCCCGCGGCCGCTCTCCGGCCGCCTGCGCCTTAAGGTAGAGGCGACCACTCTTCGTCGGAAGGGAGCGGGGCGAAAATGGCGTCGAGCGTGGCCTCGTCCACGGCGGACGGCGTGGGCGGGTTCCAGCGGGGCGCGTTGTCCTTCTCCACGATCACGGCGCGGACGCCCTCCAGGAAGTCGTGCCGCTGCACGACCCGGGCGCCGATGCGGTACTCCATGGCCATGTTCTCGGCGAAGGTCTTCGCCCTACCGCCGAGCTGGAGCTGGCGGAAGGCCACCTTCATGGTCTGGGGCGACTTGGTCCTGAGCAGCTTGAGCTGGTCGGCCGCCCATTCGGTCCCTGCGGCCTCGAGGCCTTCGAAGATCGCCTCGACGCTGGGCGCTGCGAACAGGCGGGCGATCTCATCCTGGTGCTGGGCCAGCGTGGGTCGACCGGCGTCGCCCTCGAACTCGGTCAGCAGCGCCTCGGTGCGCTCGGGCGCCGCCAGGATAGCTGCCTTGAGTTCCGGGATCTTCGCGCTCTCGACGAAGTCGGTGGCGATCTGCAGCAGTTCGCAGTCGGCCGCTTTGATCCGCGCCCCGGTCAGCGCCAGCCACAACCCCATGTGGTCGGGCATGCGGGAGAGGTACCAGCCGCCGCCCACGTCGGGGAACAGGCCGATCCCCGTCTCCGGCATCGCGAAGGTGGTGCGCTCGGTGGCCACCCGGAACCGGCACGGGCGCGACAGGCCCACGCCGCCGCCCATGGTGATCCCGTCCATGATCGCCACCCGCGGCTTCGGATAGTTGAAGAGCAGGTGATTCAGCCGGTACTCGGTGAAGAAGAACTCGCGCGCCAGCTTGCCGTCGCCTGCGCCGCTCTCGGCCAGCATGCGGATGTCGCCGCCGGCGCAGAAGCCCCGTTCGCCCGAGTGGTCCAGCAGCACCAGCTCCACGGCCGGATCGTCGCGCCACGCCAGCAGCGCCTCGATCATCAGCCGGCACATGTTGGTGGTCAGCGCATGGATGGCGCCCGGACGGTTCAGCGTGATCCGCCCGACCTTGCCCTCGACCCTGCAGAGGACTTCGTCTGCTTCGCTCATTGCCGGAACAGCTCCCGCGCGGTGATGACCCGCATGATCTCGTTAGTGCCCTCGAGGATCTGGTGGACCCGCAGGTCGCGCACGATGCGCTCCAGCGGGAAGTCCCTGAGGTAGCCGTAGCCGCCGTGCAGCTGCAACGCCTGGTTGGCCACCTCGAAGCCGGCATCGGTGGCGAAGCGCTTGGCCATGGCGCAGTGCTGGGTGGCGTTCGGCAGCTTGTTGTCGAGCGAGTGGGCCGCGCGGCGCACCATCAGACGGGCGGCGTCCAGCTCGGTGGCCATGTCGGCGAAGCGCCATTGCAGGCCCTGGAACTCCTTCAGCGCCTGGCCGAACTGCTTGCGGGTCTCGAGGTAGGCCTTGGCGGTGTCCAGCGCGAGACCGGCGCCGCCCAGCGAGCACGAGGCGATGTTGATGCGCCCGCCATCCAGGCCGGCCATGGCGATCTTGAACCCCTCGCCCTCGCCGCCGATCCGGTTGGCCTCAGGCACGCGGCAGTCGTCGAAGTTGACCTGGGCGGTCGGCTGGGCGTTCCAGCCCATCTTCTTCTCCTGGGCGCCGAAGGAGAGGCCGGGCGTGCCGTTCTCCACCACGAAGGCCGAGACGCCCTTAGCGCCCTGCCCGCCCGTGCGCGCCATGACCACGTAGACGTCGGAATAGCCGGCGCCGGAGATGAAGGCCTTCGAGCCGTTCAGGACGTAGTGGTCGCCGTCCTTCGTGGCCGAGGTCTTCATGGCCGCCGCGTCGGAACCCGAGCCCGGCTCGGTCAGGCAGTAGGAGGCGACGAACTCCATGGTCGTCAACTTCGGCAGGTAGCGGCGGCGCAGGTCGTCGGCGCCGAAGCGGTCGATCATCCACGAGGCCATGTTGTGGATCGAGATGAAGGCCGCGACCGCCACGTCGCCGTACGAGAGCTGCTCGAACACGATCGAGGCGTCGAGCCGGCCGAGCGCCGAGCCGCCGACGTCCTCCTGCACGTAGAGCCCCGCGAATCCCAGCGCCGCGGCGGCCTGCAGCACCTCGCGCGGCAGCAGCTTCTCCTCGTCCAGGCGCGCGGCGTGCGGCGCGAGCTCGGCCAGGGCGAAGGCGCGTGCAGCGTCCTCGATGGCCCTCTGGTCGTCTGTCAGGCTGAAGTCCATGCCCGGGGTTGAGCGCGGCGCACGCGGGCTGTCAATCGTCCCCTCCGTCACCATCTGAACGGTGAGGCCACACCCCGGCCGCGTTCTGCGGCCTGGCTGCGCGCCGGGAGGACGTGGCATGCGCGCGCCGGCGCCCGCAGCGACGCAATCGGCCCGCCCCCATTGGGCGGGGCTGCTCCTGGCGTCGGCGCTGTTCCACGCGTTGGTGCTGGGCGGCTTCGCGTTCCGGATGCCGACGATCCGGACCTATGCCGAGCCGGCCCCGATGAGCCTGGTCCAGCCCCCACCGCTTATCCGGCCGCTGGTGATCGAGACCGCCAAGCCGTCGCCCAAGACCCGGGTGGTGATCCTCTACTCGCCGCCCCGCTATGCGTCGCAGACCGCCCCGACCGGCGATGCCGGCGACGCGGTCGATCTGTTCGGGCCGGTGTTCGCCGACGGGCTGTGGCCGCGGCCGGTGCTGGTCCGGAGCGAGCCCTGCGATCCCGAGGACGATCCCGAACGCGCCGACGCCTGCCGCCGCGAACTGATGCTCATTGGACTTGCCTCGGACGCCGCCACGGGTGCAAAGGCGCAGCCATGACCGTTCCGCCGCTCGCCGCCTATCCCGCGCTCCGCATGCGCCGTCTGCGCCAGGCCGACTGGGTCCGGCGGCTGGTGCGCGAGACGGTGCTGACGCCGGCCGACCTGATCTGGTCGATGGTGGTGCACGAGGGCGAAGGCACGGTCCCGGTGGGCTCGATGCCGGGGATCGCGCGGCTCTCGGTCAAGGAATGCGCCAAGGCGGCGAAGGAGGCCAGGGCGCTGGGCATTCCGGCCATCGCGGTCTTCCCGCACATCGATGGCGCCAAGAAGGACGCCACCGGCAAGCTGGCGGACGACCCGAACGGCGTCGTCGCCAACGCGGTCAAGGCCATGAAGGACGCCGCGCCCGAGGTCGGGGTCATGTGCGATGTGGCGCTGGACCCGTTCACCGACCACGGCCACGACGGCCTGATCAAGGATGGCCGCATCCTCAACGACGAGACCATCGAGGCGCTGGTGAAGCAGGGCCTGATGCAGGCCAGGGCCGGCTGCGACATCCTCGCGCCGTCGGACATGATGGACGGCCGGGTGGGCGCGCTGCGCCAGGCGCTCGAAGCCGAGGGCCTGCAGGACGTGATGATCATGTCCTACGCCGCCAAGTACGCTTCGGCCTTCTACGGCCCCTACCGCGAGGCGATCGGGTCCGGGAAGCTGGGCACGGGGTCGGTGGACAATCCGGGCGACAAGAAGACCTACCAGATGGACTCGGCGAACCACGCCGAGGCCCTGCGCGAGGTGGCGCTCGACATCGCCGAGGGCGCCGACATGGTGATGGTCAAGCCGGGAATGCCCTACCTCGACATCGTCCGGCAGGTGGTGGACGCGTTCCAGCTGCCCACCTTCGCGTTCCAGGTCTCGGGCGAGTACGCAATGATCATGGCCGCCGCTCAGAACGGCTGGCTGGACGAGGAGCGGTCGATCCTGGAGAGCCTGGGCGCCTTCAAGCGCGCCGGGGCGGCGGGGATCATCAGCTACTTCGCTCCGCGCGCCGCGCGGCTGCTGGGCGCTTAGGGCAGACCCGCGCGGGGACTGTCCACCCTCGCGATCAGCACCTTTCCCGTCCGGACCTTGGCCGCCTGCCCCGAGGCCGAGGACGCGGCGGTCAGCATGAACAACGTCTGCCCGTCGTCACCGCCCAGCATGCAGGCGTAGCAGGGCTGGCCGCCGGTCTCGATCACCTCCAGCACCTCGCCGCCCTCGGCGATGCGGACGCACTCGGGCGCGATGGGGTTGGCGATCCAGATGGCCCCGTCCGCGTCCAGGCAGATGCCGTCCGGGATCCGCGGCCAGGTCTCCGCCCAGACGCGGCGGTTCGTGAGTTCTCCCGCCGCGCCGATGTCGAAGGCGGTCAGCCGGCCGCCGAGCGTTTCGCCGACGATCAGGGTGGCGCCGTCGGGCGTGATCACCGTGCCGTTCGGGAAGTGCAACTCGTCGGCGGCGACCCGGGTCTGGCCGTCGGGCGCGACGTAGGCGAGCTTCGCCGTCGGGTGGTGGGCGATGACGTCCGCCGCCCCGCGCGCGGCGATCTCCTTGTCCAGGTCGAAGCCGAAGTTGCCGACGTAGGCCCCGCCGGCGGAATCGACGACCATGTCGTTGCAATGGAAGCCCGCGATGTGGCCCAGGTCGGCGTGGACCGCGATGGCCCCGTCCGGCGTCCGGCGCAGCAGCTGGCGCTTGGTCATGGAGACGATCAGCATGGAGCCGTCGGGCGTCCAGCCCAGGCCGGAGGGCCGGTCGTCGAGTTCGAACTCGATGCGCAGATCGCCGGACAGCGACACGGACTTCACCGCATGGCTGTAGAAGTCGCTGAACCACAGCCGGCCCTCATGCCAGCGCGGCCCCTCGCCGAAGTGGATGTCCTCGGCCAGCACGCGGGGTCCCATGCTTCCCTCCCTCAATGCCGCCTATCCCGCCCCATTAAGGGAGGGAACGGCGCGGCGCGGCAAGCCACTCGCGGAGGATAGGGTTCACCTTCTGCGGCGCCTCCTGCTGCACCCAGTGGGAGACGCCGGGCAGACGGTGGATGGTCAGGTCGCGGACGTAATCCTCGGTCCCATCCAGCAGTTCGACGCCGAGGGCCGCGTCCTCCTCGCCCCAGATGATCAGCGTGGGAGTTTCGATCACCTCCCACGGCCCGGCCAGCTTGCCCTGCAGGCGGACCGCGGCGCGGTACCAGTTGACCATGCCGCGGATCGCGCCAGGGCGCTGGGCGTCCTTGGCGTAGCGCTCCAGGACGGCGGGGCCGAAATTGGTCTTGTCCCGCGCCATGTCGAAGAACGCCCGGCGGATGCCGCGGCCGTCGTTGGCGGTCAGCATCCACTCCGGCGCGCCCGGCAGCTGGAAGAAGAATATGTACCAGGACTTCTTCCGCTGGGCCTTGTTGGTGCGCAGCTGCGCCGAGATTACCGCCGGGTGCGGCACGTTCATGATCACCAGCCGCTCCAGCGGCCGCACCTTGTTCGCCGCAAAGGTCCAGGCCAGGCCCGCGCCCCAGTCGTGGCCGATGAGGGTGACCTTCTTCGCCCCGCTGGCGTCGATCAGCGCCGCCACGTCCTCCATCAGCCTGTCGACGAGGTAGGCCTTCACCTCGCGGGGCTTGGGCTCGGTCTCGCCGTAGCCGCGCAGGTCCGGCGCCCAGGCGCGGTAGCCCATCTCGGCCAGCAGCGGGAGCTGGAAGCGCCACGAGAAGCGGCTCTCCGGAAAGCCGTGCAGGCAAAGCGCCAGGTGGTCCCCTTCCCCGGACTCGTCCACGGCGAAGCGGAAGCCGTTGGCGTCGACGGTGCGGGTCTGCATCGGGCGGAGAGCCTTCCTCTCGAGGGTCATGACGGCGTAGCTTCCTTCCGCCAAGGCAGTGAAGGAGGAAGAGCATGCGCCAGACCGTTTTCGCAGCCGCTTTCGGTCTCACGCTCCTGCTCGGGGCCCCGGCCCACGCCCAGACCGCCGAGGCGGAGGTCCTGGGGGTCCAGGTGGCGCGGACCATCTTCCAGGCCATCTCCTTCGACAAGCTCATCGCCAAGGAGATCGGCGGGACCACGGATGCTTTCGGTGACATCAAGTCCCGGCCGGAATGGAATCGCTACCTGGTCGAGGCCATGCAGGAGGAGGTCCGCCACGACCTGCCGCTGTTCGAGACGATGTTCGGGCGCGCGCTCGCGAAGGACATGACCGTCGAAGAGCTCCGGGCCGGCGCGACGCTCCTCGCCGACCCGGCGCTGCAGGCCATGATCAAGCAGGCCGCCGAGGGCGGACCCGAGCCCGCGGACCGGCCGTCGCGCGAGACCGAGCGGCTGGCGGCGACCAGCGCCGGCCGATCCTTCCTGACCAAGCTGACCAAGATCGAGGAGCGGCTGGAGCCGCTGCAGGACGAGTTCGCCGTCGAGCTGGTCCCGGGCGCGTTCCGCCGGTTCGCCGACAAGGCCGAGGCCGGCGAGGCCGCGCGACGGCAGGGTCAGCCGCCCACTGTGAAGTAGGTGCTTTCGCGTTCGATCCCCGGCAGCTCGACCATGCCGTGGAAGCTGAAGCCGATCTTCCGCAGCACCGCCATCGACGCGAAGTTCTCGGGCGAGGTGATGGCCGCCAGCTTCTGGATGCCCAGCGGCCCCTGGGCGTGCGCCAGCACCGCGGCGGCCGCCTCCTGGGCGTAACCGCGGCCCCAGACGCGCTGGACGAAGGCGTACCCGACGTCGGGCACCTCCAGTCCTTCTCGGCGCACGAGCCCCGCGAGGCCGACTTGGGTGTGGTCCGACTTCTGGACGGTCACCCACATGCCGAAGCCGTGGTCGCGGTAGCTGCCGCGCAAACGTTCCTCGATGAAGGTCTTCGCCTGCTCCAGGTCACGGACGCCGCGGTCGCCGATATTCTCGAGGAAGCCGGGCGAGTTCAGCAGCTCCAGCATGAACGTCGCGTCCTCGTCCTCGACCTCCCGCAGGACCAGACGTTCGGTTTCCAGCACGACGACCACAGCGACCCCCAACGGATTGGCGCAACGCCATCTTAACGCGGCTCCCGCACTTTGCGGCGGAATCAGCGTTAAGGCGGGTGAACCATGGCTGTGGGCGAACAGCCGATCATCATCAAGAAGATCAAGAAGGGCGGCGGCGGCGGTCACCACGGCGGCGCCTGGAAGGTGGCCTACGCCGATTTCGTGACGGCCATGATGGCCTTCTTCCTCCTGATGTGGCTGATCAACACCACCTCGCCCGAGCAGAAGCGCGGCATCGCCGACTATTTCGCTCCGGCCAGCGTATCGCAGACCATGTCCGGCGCCGGCGGCATCCTCGGCGGCTCCGCGCTGGGCGCCGACGGTTCGAAGAGCGCGGGCTCCAGCGACGTCATCGAGGAACTGGCCCCCGCCTCCCGCAATCCGAACGACGGTGATTCCAAGGACGGCAGCAAGGGCAAGACGCCCGAGGAGGCCGCCGCGGCCGCCATGGCCCAGGCCGAGGCCAAGCGCGAGGAAGCCGCGTTCCAGTCGGCGGCCCAGTCGCTGCGCCAGGCGCTGCAGTCGATGCCCGAGCTCGCCGAGCTCTCGAAGAACATCATCATCGACGAGACCCCCGAGGGCCTCCGGATCCAGCTCGTGGACCAGGAAGGCCGCTCGATGTTCAACCAGGGCTCCACCCAGCCCAACGACCGCGCCAAGGTGCTGCTGCGGGCGATCTCGAAGACCATCAACCAGCTGCCCAACCGGATCAGCATCTACGGGCACACCAGCGCCAGCCCGGGCGGAGCCAAGCCCGAAGGCGACTGGTCGCTCTCTTCCGCGCGCGCCGATGCGTCGCGCAAGGTGCTGCAGGGGGCCGGCGTCGACGCCGACCGTGTCTACCAGGTCTCGGGCAAGGCCGGGTCCGAGCCGCTCTACCCCGACGACCCCATGTTGCCGGGCAACCGGCGCATTGCGATTGTCCTCCTGCGCGAGGCCCCGGTGCTGCCCGCGGACCCCGGGCTGTAGCGGACTCTTGCGCAAGCGCCGCTCATGACGCCTAATCTGCGCAGGCGCTCTGTTTCGAAAGCGACACCCGGTCCGTGACGCAGCACTTTCCGACCCGACAGCTCCGGTTCTTCCTGACCGCGCCGTCGCCGTGTCCGTACCTGCCGGAGCGCTTCGAACGTAAGGTCTTCGCCCACCTGCCCCTGTCCGACGGCGCGGCCGTCAACGACAGCCTGACGGCCGTGGGCTTCCGCCGCTCGCAGAACATCGCCTACCGCCCGGCCTGCGAGGCCTGCTCGGCCTGCGTGTCGGCGCGGATCCCGGCGTCAGAGTACGTCTTCTCCCGCTCCGAGCGGAAGATCCTCAGCCGCAATGAGGACGTCGAGCGCCACCTGGTCGAGGCCGAGGCCACCATGGAGCAGTTCGACCTGCTCCGCCGCTACCTGCTGGCCCGCCACGCCGACGGCGGCATGGCCGAGATGACCTGGCCCGATTACGTGGCGATGGTCGAGGACACCGCGGTCCGCACCCACATCATCGAGTTCCGCGTGCGTTCGAAGGACGGCGGTCCGGGCGACCTGATCGCCTGCGCTCTGGTCGACCTGATGAGCGACGGGCTGTCGCTGGTCTACAGTTTCTACGATCCGACCATGAGCCGGCGCAGCCTGGGCAGCTACGTGATCCTCGACCACGTCATCCAGGCGTGCCTGACCAGCCTGCCCTACGTCTACCTAGGCTACTGGGTCCGCGGCTCGGAGAAGATGGACTACAAGGTGCGCTTCTCGCCCATCGAGCTCCTGAAGCCCGACGGCTGGACGCTGGCCAACGCGCGCGAGTTGCCGTCCCCCAAGGCCGAGTAGCTGTGGACCGCCGACCCTGACCGGTAGCGTCGCGCGATGCGGCGGCCTAAAACCCAGCTGTGACGTCAACGAACCGACCAGAGCCGTGGCGCGGCAGCTTCGGCTGAACCTCGGGCGCGAGGGGAATGAGCCTTCCCTCGACGAGTTCGTGCGCGGTCCGTCCAACGCGGTGGCGGTCGCCGCCGTCGAGGCGTGGCCGGCGTGGCAGGGCGGCTGCCTGGCGATCCTGGGCCACAAGGGCGTCGGCAAGTCCCATCTGGCGCGCGCCTGGGCGACGGCGGTCGACGCGCTGGTGGTCGAGGCCCGCGACCCCGACCTCATCGCCGCCGCCGGTCGGCCTGTGCTGCTCGAGGACGCCGACCGCGGCGTTTCCACCGAGGGCCTGTTCCACCTGATCAACCTGGCGGCCCGCGAGGGCGGCGGCCTGCTGCTGACCGCGCGCACCCGCCCGTCGACGTGGCCCACGGCCCTGCGCGACCTACGCTCGCGGCTGAACGCCTTCCCGGTCGTGGAGATCGAGCCGCCGGACGACGTAGTGCTGGAGGGCGTGCTGCGCCGCTTCTTCCGCGACCGCAACATCAAGCCGCCGGAAGCCGTCTACCCTTACCTGCTGGCCCGCATGAAGCGGTCGATCCCCGACGCCAAGGCCATCGTGAAGCGGCTCGACGAGGCCGGCGACGAGGGCTTCCGGCCGGTGACGCGCGTCCTGGCGCGGCAGATTCTGGAAGCGCAGGGCCAACTCGACCTCTGAATCGGGGAATCCGCGCGGTTTTGCGAAAAATCATTCGCGGCGCGATAGACAAGGCGAATCCTTTTCCTGCAGTGGTTCGGGCGCGTGGCGCACCGGCCACGTTGCACGGGACCCGGGAATGCTCGCTCGCATGCCGGCCACGGCCGCCTCGGAGCTGGAGTTGAAGTTCCAGCTCGGCGCAGGCGCCCTTGAGGCGCTGCAGGGCGCAGCTTTCCCGCTCGATCAGGGCAAGACCAGCCAACTACACGCGGTGTACTTCGACACGCCCAGCCACGCGCTGCGGGACGGCGCCTTCAGCCTCAGGGTCCGCCGCAAGGGCGAGACCTACGTCCAGACCCTGAAGCATCGCGCGGTGGGCGGTCTGTTCGAACGCGACGAGTGGGAGACGCAGGTGCCGGGGTCGGATCTCGACCTTGCCGCCCTGGCCGGAACACCGGTCGAGGCCGCGATCGGCGACGCCGCCCTCGCCCCTGCCTTCACGGTCGAGGTCGAGCGCCGCGTCCACCTCTGGATACATGGTGAGACGCGTATCGAAGTCAGCTTTGACACCGGCCTGATCGTCGCTGGCGACCGGCAGGAACCCATAGCCGAGATGGAGCTGGAGTTGCTCTCTGGCCCGCCACAGGCGCTGTTCGACCTGGCCCGCGATCTCCTGGCCAGGGCGCCCCTCACCCTTTCGTTCGAGAGCAAGGCCGAGCGCGGCTACCGGCTCGTCGGCCACGACGGTGTGGCGGCGCTTAAAGCGCAGAATACGGCGGTTGGGCCTCTGACCTGCGCCGCCGATGCGTTCCAGGCGATCTCGCGCGATGCCCTGGTCCAGATCGCCGGTAATGAGCGCCTTTTGCAGCGGGCTCACAACCCCGACGTCCTGCACCAGCTGCGCGTGGGCCTGCGCCGTTTCCGGGCGGCGCTGTCGGTCTTCAGGCCGATGCTGGACGCGGAGGGCCTGAACGCGGCCCGCGCCGAGACCCGCTGGCTGGCCGGCGAGCTCTCGGAGGCGCGCGACATCGACGTCTTTCTGCAGCGCGCCGCCACGCGCGACGAGATTGAGGAGAGCCCGGGCCGGGCGGCCTTCTTCCGCGCGCTCCGCATCGCCCAGGCCGAAGCCTACGAGCGCGCCCTGGCGGCCGTCCGCTCGGACCGCTTCCGCAACCTGCTCCTGATGCTGGGCGAGTGGGTCGAGGTGGGGGGCTGGCGTCGGCTGGCCAACGACGATCAACGGGCCCTGCGCGAGGGACCCATCACGGCCCTGGCCGCGCCGATCATGGATCGGCTCGACAAGCGCCTGCGCCGGCGCTCGCACAAGTTCATGGACAGCGACGTCGAGGCCCGCCACGACCTGCGCAAGCAGGCGAAGAAGCTGCGCTACGCCGCGGCCTTCTTCGGCGAGGCCTTCCCTCAGCACCCGAAGCGGCGGGCGCGGTTTATCGCGGCGCTGCGCGGACTGCAGGACCAACTGGGCGAGCTCAACGACATGGCGGTCGCGCGGTCGGTGGCCATGCGCGCCGTGGGTCGTCGCTCGGGCGAGCTGGCCTTCGCCGCCGGCCTCGAGGTGGGACGGCTGACGAGCGGCGAAGACGAGGTGGTCGGTGCGGCCAACGACGCCTTCAAGGCGTATCGGAAGGTGCGGACGTTCTGGTCGTCACCGGATGGTCGCAATGAGGACCTTAACCTTTCCCGGCCACGTTTACAGAGCGTCTGAGCCGTCCAGAGAATCGCATGCCCAACGACGTCTCCCCGATCAACGCCGCCTCGCCTGGCCAGGGCGAGGCCGCGCCGGTGGCCGTCGAGGAACTGGCGCGATCGCCGAGCCGGTTCTTCAACCGCGAACTGTCGTGGCTGGCGTTCAACCGCCGGGTGCTCGCCGAGAGCATGAACGCGCGGCACCCGCTGTTCGAGCGGCTGCGCTTCCTGTCGATCAGCGCCAACAACCTCGACGAATTCTACATGGTGCGCGTGGCCGGCCTGAAGGCGCAGGTCCGCGAGGGCGTGCGTGTGGTCAGCCAGGATGGCCTCACCGCCGCTGAGCAACTGGTGCGGGTGAACGCCGCCGCCGCCGACCTGATGGCTGACCAGCAGACGCGCTGGCGCGAGCTGTGCGCCGAGCTCGCGAGCGAGGGGCTGCGCTACATCTCGGCCGACGAGGTAACCCCCGACGAGCGCACGGCGCTGGAGGAGCGGTTCCTGTCGGAGCTGTTCCCTGTGCTGACGCCGTTGGCGATTGACCCGGCGCACCCGTTCCCGTTCATCCCGAACCTGGCCTTCTCGCTAGTGCTGAAGATCCGCCGGCTCTCCGACGGCCGCCAGCTCTATGCGTTGGCCCCGCTGCCGGCGCAGGTGGCGCGGTTCTGGGACGTGGCGCCCGGCCGGCCGACGCGGCGCAAGGCCCAGCGCCGGGTGATCTCGCTGGAGAGCATGGTCACGCTCTTCCTCGACCACCTGTTCCCCGGCTGCGAGGTGGAGGAACAGGGCGTGTTCCGCCTGATCCGCGACTCGGACGTGGAGATCGAGGAAGAAGCCGAGGACTTGGTGCGCGAGTTCGAGGCGCGGCTGAAGCAGCGCCGGCTGGGCTCGGTCGTGCGTGTCGAGCTGGAAGCGTCCACGCCCGAGGAACTGCGGACCTTCATCCTGCAGAGCCTGCACGCCAACCCGGAAGACGTCATCGTCATGGATGGCCTCCTGGGTCTGGACGAGCTGACCCAGATCATCCCTTCGGACCGGCCGGACCTGAAGTTCAAGCCGTTCGAGCCCCGGTTCCCTGAGCGAATCCGCGACCACGGCGGCGACTGCTTCGCCGCGATCCGCGAGAAGGACATCCTGGTCCACCACCCGTTCGAGAGCTTCGACGTGGTCGTCCAGTTCCTGCGGCAGGCCGCACGCGATCCGCACGTACTGGCTATCAAGCAGACCCTCTACCGCACCTCGAAGGACAGCCCGATCGTGGCGGCCCTCATCGAAGCGGCCGAGAACGGCAAGAACGTCACCGCCCTCATCGAGATCAAGGCACGCTTCGACGAGGAAGCAAATCTGAAGTGGGCCCGCGACCTGGAGCGGGCCGGCGTGCACGTGGTCTACGGCTTCATCGAGTACAAGACCCACGCCAAGCTGTCGGTCGTGGTCCGCAAGGAAGGCGAGCAGCTGCGCAGCTACTGCCACTTCGGGACCGGCAACTACCACCCGATCACGGCGCGCATCTACACCGACCTGTCGCTGTTCACGACCGAGCCGCCGTTCGGTCGCGACGCGGCGAAGCTCTTCAACTACGTCACGGGCTATGCCCAGCCGGTGGGCCTGGAGCGACTGTCGTTCTCGCCGGTGACCATGAAGCGCGACCTGCTGCGCCTGATCGGCCAGGAGGCCGAGAACGCCAAGGCCGGCAAGCCCGCCGCCATCTGGGCCAAGATGAACTCCCTGGTCGATCCCGAGATCATCGACGCCCTCTACGCGGCCAGCCAGGCCGGTGTGCCGATCGATCTCGTGATCCGCGGCATCTGCTGCCTTCGGCCCGGCGTCCCCGGCCTCTCGGACAACATCCGGGTCAAGTCGATCGTGGGCCGCTACCTCGAGCACGGCCGCATCGTGGCCTTCGCCAACAGCCACGCCATGCCGTCGCAGCACGCACGGCTCTACATGTCGTCGGCCGATTGGATGCCGCGCAACCTCGACCGCCGCGTCGAGGTCATGACGCCCATCGAGAACCCGACGGTACACCAGCAGGTTCTGCAACAGATCATGTTGGCGAACCTGAAAGACGAGGCGCAAAGCTGGACCCTGGACGCCGACGGCGGCTATAGCCGGGATCCTGCCTGGGACCACCCGAACGCCTTCTCGGCGCATGACTATTTCATGACCAATCCCAGCCTTTCCGGTCGCGGGCAGAAAGTGAAGGACATGCCGCGCGCGATCGAAAATGTGGCCTCGCGGGGATAGCGCCAGCCGCCCGGATGGCCGGCAGGCGGCCGTCATCGACGTCGGATCCAATTCCGTCCGCCTGGTGATCTACCGGGTCGACGGCCGTGCGCTCTGGACGATCTACAACGAGAAGGTCGTCGCGGGCCTCGGCAGGGACCTGATGGCTTCGCGCCGGCTGTCGCCCGAGGGCGTCGAGGCGGCGGTCGGAGCCCTGCGGCGCTTCCGTTCGGTGCTGGACGGCTGGCGGGCCGACGAGGTCACCGCCTGCGCCACCGCGGCCGTGCGTGAGGCCGCCGACGGCAAGGCGTTCCTCAAGCGCGTCCTGGAAGAGACGGGCCTGGAGGTCCGGGTCCTCACGGGCGAGGAGGAGGCCCGCTACGCCGCGCTGGGCGTGATCTGCGGCCAACCCGACGCCGAGGGCGTGGTAGGCGACCTGGGCGGTTCCAGCCTCGAGCTGGTGCGCCTGAACGGCTTCACCCAGATCGAGGGCGTGACCCTGCCACTGGGGCCCTTCGCCCTGGGTGCGCCCAAGCCGCTCAACGTCGAGCGCACGAAGCGGCTCGTGGACGACCACCTCTCACCGCTCGCCAATCGCTACGCGAGCCCGGAATTCCATGCCGTCGGCGGGGCCTGGCGGAACCTGGCGCTCCTGCACATGCAACTCGCCGACTATCCCCTGCACGTGGCCCACCAGTACGAGATCAGCCGCGCCGAGGGGCTGGACCTGGCCCGCTTCGTCCAGCGCCAGTCGCGCTCGTCACTCGAGGGCATCGAGGGCCTCTCCAAGAAGCGCTTCGACACCCTGCCCTACGCGGCGCTCGTGCTCGAGCGGCTGATCGAGCGGCTGGGCGTGGAGAAGGTGGTCATCTCCGCCTACGGGGTGCGCGAGGGGCTGCTGCTCGAGGCCATGCCGCCCGAGGTGCGCCAGCTGGACCCGCTGATCGAGGGCTGCGAGGCGCTCACCGCCCAGCGCGGCATCACGCCCGAGCTCGGCCACGCGCTGGAGGCCTGGATCGGGCCGCTGTTCGAGAAGCTGCCGGCCCAGTTCGGCGGGCGCGACGGCGTCCTCGTCGCGGCCGCCAGCCGGCTGGCCGACCTCGGTGCGAGGTTGCACCCGGACCATCGCGCCGACCTCGCCTTCGAGCAGGTGCTGCGCGCGCCGCTCGCCGCCATGAACCATGCCGAGCGCGTCTTCCTGGCCTCTGTGGCCTTCTCCCGGCACTCGGCGGCCCCGCAGCCGCCGGACCCGGCGATCTCGCGGGTGCTGACGCCTGAGCGCCGCCAGCGCGCACGGGCGCTGGGTTCGGCGTTGCGGCTGGGCTGCGACCTCTCGGGCCATAATCCGCGGCTGCTGGAGAAATCCTCGGTCACGGTCCGCGGCGACCGGCTGGTGCTGACCGCCCTGGCCGGCTGGGAGGACATGCTGCTGGGCGAGCAGACGACGCGGCGCGCCCAGACGCTGGCCCAGGCGCTGAAGTTGAAGCTGGAACTGACCTAGACGAGCGACTTGGGCCGGGGAGCGTGGGTGCTGGCGCCCCCCGGCCGCGCTTGACTGGACCTTCGGCAAAGATCGTACGCGCCAGGCCGCAGGGCCCATATGAAGAGGGCGGCGCACCGGTCGCCCGGAACACCGCCCTCTGATCCAGATCCGTTGGGGGACCTGAGCCTTCAAGGTGGGAGGGGTAACTCGATCCTGCTGGTCGCCCAGCCGAACTCCGCTCCGTCTCCCGTGCCGCCTCCGGGCCTGAAGAACCCCTGGGTCGCCCCAGGAACCTCCCGATCCGGAGAGCCTCCTGCCCGCTTGCCGCCCGGTCGCCCGGTCCGCCGCGCCGCTTTCCCTCTCGGCAAGTTCAGGTTCTCTCAGTCCCCGGCCGGGTGCAACGGGCCTGCGGAGCGGGGCTGTGGAGCGAGGCGCCCGCAGTCCGTGGACAGCCTGTGGATGACCGTGTGCGCTGTCGCAAAACCGTCGTGACTTCAAACCGTTGGAGTTATCCGCAGGTTAGGCTGCGAGATCGTCCAGAGTCGCGCGAGCGACCGCCCTACCCCGCCGAAGCCACCCGCGGCGCCCGGCGAACCTCGACCACCCGCACGCGCGCGCCGTCCAGCACCAGGGCCAGCTCGCCGCGCTTCAGCTTGAGCGCGTCCTCGCCGAACGCCTCGCGCCGCCAGCCCTTGAGGGCTGCGACGTCGGCGTCGTCGTCGTTGGCGATCTGTTCGAGGTCGGAGACGGTGGCGATCAGCTTCGAGGCCACGCCCGACTCTTCGGCCCGCGCCTTCAGCAACACCTTCAGCAGCTCGACGACGGCGCCGGCCGCCGGCGAGGCCTGCTGGCGGGTCTTCTCGATCACCGGGGCGTAGGCCTCGGGGTCCTTGAGCGCCTCGCGGATAGCCGCGACCAGGTCGGGCCCGAACCGCGAACCCGAGAAGCCCTTGGGCACCGAACGCAGGCGGTCCAGGCCGTCGGCGTCGATGGGCGATTGCGTGGCGATCTCGTCGATCGCCTCGTCCTTGAGGATCCGGCCGCGCGGCTGGTCGCGCAGCTGCGCCGTCCGCTCGCGCCACGCGGCAACGGCGCGGTAGACGGCCAGGTACTTGGCCGTGTGCCGGCGCGGCCGCAACCGTTTCCAGGCGTTGTCCGGCTCGACGTCGTAGTTCGCCGGGTCCGTCAGGTCGGCCATCTCGTCGGTCACCCAGGCGATGCGCCCTTCCCGCTCCAGCCGCTCGCGCAGCATCGGGTACAGCTTGGCCAGGTGGGTCACGTCGGCGAGAGCGTAGGTGAGCTGGTTGTCGGTCAGCGGCCGGCGCGCCCAGTCCGTGAACCGCGAGCTCTTGTCGAGCTCGATCTTCAGCATCTGGCGCACCAGGGCGTCGTAGGCGATCTGCTCGCCGAACCCCGCCGCCATGCCGGCGACCTGGGTGTCGAACAGCGGCTTGGGCATGGCCTGCAGGTTGTTGAAGATTTCAACGTCCTGCCGCGCCGCGTGGAACACCTTCAGGATCTTCGTGTCCCGCAGGATCTCCAGGAAGGGCTCCAGGTCGAGGCCCTCGGCCAGCGGGTCGATCGTGGCCTCGGCCGACGGCGCTGCGGCCTGGATCAGGCACAGCTTCGGCCAATACGTGGTTTCACGCATGAACTCGGTATCGACCGCCACGAACGGCTGGCCCTTGATCTTGTCGCAGAACGCCGCGAGTTCGGCGGTGGTAGTGATAGGCGTCATAAATCCAGCTATAGCCCCGCGCGCGGACGACTCCAGTCCGCAAGCGCGTCTCTCTGCACTCCAAGTCCGGGTTCGTAAATGTCCGAACGGCCAAACGGTCTCACCTATGCGCAAGCCGGCGTGTCGATCGACGCCGGAAACGAGCTCGTCGAGCGCATCAAACCGCTGGCCAAATCGACCCGCCGGTCGGGCTCGGAGCCGTCGCTGGGCGGGTTCGGCGCGCTGTTCGACCTGAGGGCCGCCGGCTACGACGACCCGCTGCTGGTCACCACGACCGACGGCGTCGGCACCAAGCTGAAGGTCGCGATCGAGACGGGGCTGCACGGCACGGTCGGGATCGACCTCGTGGGCATGTGCGTCAACGACCTGCTGGCCCAGGGCGCCGAGCCCTTGATGTTCCTCGACTACTACGCCACCGGGAAGCTCGACGTGGAGGCCGCCGCCTCGGTCGTCGCCGGGATCGCCGAAGGCTGCCGCCAGGCCGGCTGCGCCCTGGTCGGCGGCGAGACAGCCGAGATGCCGGGCATGTACGCCGCGGGCGACTACGACATGGCGGGCTTCTGCGTGGGCGCCGTCGACCGCGACAAGGTGCTGCCGCGCCTGGGCGACCAGAAGGAAGGCGACATCCTGATCGGCCTGGGCTCGTCAGGCCCGCACTCCAACGGCTATTCGCTGATCCGCCGGATCGTGGAGCGCTCAGGCCTCGCCTGGGACACGGCCGCGCCGTTCGCCGAGGGCAAGACGCTGGCCGAGGCGCTGCTCGAGCCAACGCGCATCTACATCAAGACCGTCCTGCCGCACCTGAAGGCCGGGCGCGTGAAGGGCTTGGCGCACATCACCGGCGGCGGCTTGATCGAGAACCCGCCGCGCTGCATCGCTGAGGGCCTCGTTCCGAGGTTCGACTGGGACGCCTGGACGATGCCGCCGGTGTTCCAGTGGCTGGCCGAAACGGGCGGCGTCGCCGAGCACGAGATGCGCCGCACCTTCAACTGCGGCGTGGGCCTGATGCTGGTGGTCGACACCCACGACCTGCCGGAGGTGCTGGAAGGCCTCGCCCGCGCCGAAGAAGACGTGTTCGTGGTGGGCGAACTGGCGAAGGCCTGAGATGAAAGCCTGGCTGCTGATCCTGTCTGGCCTGCTGCTCGCGAGCTCCGCGGTGGCCCAGGACCTCGGTCAGGCGAAGGCGTTCGTGACCGGCCTCTATGCGGCCTACGGGAAGGATCCGGGGCCCGACTACATCGGCAGGCAGGCGAAGCAGGTCTGGTCGCCGGCCATGCTCGCCCTGATGCGTCGCGAGGCCGCCAGCACGCCAAAGGACGAGGTCGGCGCCCTCGACGGCGACCCGATTTGCAACTGCCAGGACTACGAGATCACCTCGGTGGACGTGAGGGTGACGCAGACCGGCCCGACCACGGCGCGCGCCGACGTGTTCTTCGTCAACCTGGGCCGCCGACAGCTGGTCAGCCTCGACCTTGTCCTGCTTGGCCGCCGTTGGCGCGTGGACGACGTCCATTCGCAGGGCACGCCCAGCCTGGTGGCGCTGCTGAACGACGCCGTGAAGGCGCGGACGCCCTAGCTCACGCCGACGTGCGACGCGCCGAGCGCGGCCAGGATGCCGCCGCGGGCAGGAGTGCCGGCGCCGTAAACCAGCACCGACCGCGCGACCCGCCGGGCGGATGTCACCGCGGCGGCGGCCCAGGCCTGGAACTCGGCGTCGCCCAGGTCCGGCGGGCACTCGAACGACAGCGCCTGCAGGCCGATCCCCTCAAGGCGCAGGATCGCCTTGGGGTTGGTGTCGGCCAGGCGGCCGACGACCAGCAGGGCGAACGGCCTCACGAGCGAGATCGTCGACAGCAGGACCGCCGGAGGCACGCCGTCCACGCCGAGGATCTCGCAGATCACGCCCAGCTTCACGAGGCTGCCCGCGGCCTTGAGCTGGGCGATGAGGTCCGAGCGTCCCTTCTGGCTCGAGAGGCTGGTGTAGGAGACCGGAACGATCAGGCTGGGCTGCTGGGCGGCGTCCGCCTCCAGCCGGCCGATGCCGCGGGCGATGGTGGCGAGGTCGATGCGCAGGAGCTCGGCCGTGGAAAGCTGGGCCACCTGCTGGGCGCTCAGCTCATCCTCGCCATTGTAGCGTTGCGAGATCACGCGGCGGATCAGGCGGAAGCCGATCCGGTTGAAGCCCTTGGCCTCGAAGACGGGATCCAGGGTGGCGGACACGCGAAGCTGCCGCCCATCGGCGGTCAGGAACGGCGCACAGGGGTCGGCTGCCTCTGGGGCTTCGTCGACCTGGGATGATGGCGCGACTTCTTCGACCTGGTCGACGACTTGGGCTTCTGCCACTCGCACAACTCACGACTGCGTTGTTTGTGAATGTAATCGGACCGGGTATGCGTCCGGTTAATTGGGCGTGCGAGAATTCGTCGCAGAGCTTCACCGTAGGCGGAGAAGAACCCGCTTAGGGCCGGGGGCGGACCTCGAGGCGATCGGTCCCGACGATCGTCACCGACTGCCGGTGACCGGGGCGGCTGCGCGTGACGGCGCAGACCCGGTATTCGCCGAAGACCGAGATCGCCCAACGGTCGTCCGCCTGGTCCAGGAGGCGCGTCACCTCCCCTGGTATCGGCTCCTCGACGCCCAGCATGCGGCGGGTCCCGACAACCCAGATCTGGACCGGCGTCCCGCCGTTCCAGAGGTCGAGCCGTCCCCGGATCACCCCGCACTGTCCCGGCGCCTGCGGAATCCCGGCGCCGGCTCCGGCGATCGCCGCAGCGACAGCCAGCGGCGCCAGCATCCCTAGCGCAGTCCGGCGTTGATCCGATCCAGGGCCGCCTGCCCCGGCACCAGCTCGGCCTCGTTCAGCTGGTTCAGTGGCGTCTCGACGGTCCCCACGGCGTCATGCAGGTCGCCGGCGTTGGGGTCGACGAACAGCAGGCCGGTGACGATCTGGCCGCGCAGCTGGCGGGCCTGGAGGTAGCCCAGGGCCTGGGCGCGGCTGGAGGGATTGTAGAGGTCGTTCAGCTTGTGCAGCGACAGCACCGAACCGTCGTGCTGCTGGACCTTCACGGTCTCGCCCGGCTTGTAGTCCACCTGGATGGGATCACGCGGCATGATCACGTCCAGGCGGTTCACCGCCTCGTTGTGCTCGCGCACATAGTCGAAGCTCTTGGTCGAGCCGGTGTGGTTGTTGAACTGCACGCACGGGCTGATGCAATCGATGAAGGCCGCGCCCTTGTGCGACAGGCCGGCCTTGATCAGCGGCACGAGCTGGTCCTTGTCGCCCGAGAAGCTGCGGGCCACGAAGGTCGCGCCCATCTGCAGGGCGAGGTTGACCATGTCGATGCCGGCGTCGGTGTTGACCACGCCGCGCTTCGATTTCGAACCCTTGTCCGACGTGGCCGAGAACTGGCCCTTGGTCAGACCGTACACGCCGTTGTTCTCGACGATGTAGAGCATGTTCACGCCGCGCCGGATGGCGTGGGCGAACTGGCCGAGGCCGATAGACGCCGAGTCGCCGTCGCCCGAGACGCCCAGGTAGATCAGGTCGCGGTTTGCCAGGTTGGCGCCGGTCAGCACCGAGGGCATGCGGCCGTGGACGGTGTTGAAGCCGTGGGAGTTGCCCAGGAAGTAGTCGGGCGTCTTCGACGAGCAGCCGATGCCGGAGAGCTTCGCCACCCGGTGCGGCGGCAGCTCCAGCTCGAAGCAGGCCTGGATGATCGATGCCGAGATGCTGTCATGGCCGCAGCCGGCGCAGAGCGTCGAGACCGAGCCCTCGTAGTCGCGCCGCGTGTAGCCCAGGCTGTTGGTCGGCAGCTTGGGGTGATGCAGCTGGGGCTTCAGGATGTAGGTCATTCCGCCGCCTCGATCTGGCCAAGCGACATGCGGCGCGCGATCTCGCCGGTGATGAAGCGCGCCGTGATCGGCGTGCCGTCGTAGTGGAGCAGCGAGACCAGCTTCGCGGGGTCGACGTCGCCCTCTGTCATCAACAGCGTCCTGAGCTGGGCGTCGCGGTTCTGTTCCACCAGGAACACCCGGTCATGCATGTCGATGAAGTTGAACACCTCGTCGGCGAACGGGAAGCCGCGGATACGGAGCGCGTTCAGGCTGCGCCCCTGCGCCTCGAGCATCTCCAGCGCCTCGTGCATGGCCGGCGTCGTGGAGCCGAAGTAGATCACCCCGTCGCGCGTCTTGCGTTTGCCGGCCCGCAGGATCGGCGCGGGCACCAGGGTCTTGGCGGTGTCGAACTTGCGAAGCAGCCGCTCCATGTTGTCGACGTAGACCGCGCCCTCCTCCGAGTAGCGGGCGTACGGGTTCCGCGAGGTGCCGCGGGTGAAGTAGCCGCCCAGCGTCGGGTGGGCGCCCGGATAGGTCCGGAACGGGATGCCGTCGCCGTCAACGTCACGATAGCGGCCGAACTCCTCGCTCATGGCCTCGAGGTCGTCGTGGTGGAGCACCTTGCCGCGGTCCAGCTTCTTCGAGTCGTCCCACTTGAAGGGCTTGGTCAGCCACTCGTTCATGCCGATGTCGAGGTCGAGCATGACGAACACGGTCGTCTGCAGCCGGTCGGCCAGGTCGAAGGCCTGGGCGCCCATCTCGAAGCACTCGCCGGGGTCGGCCGGCAGCAGCATCGGGTGCTTGGTGTCGCCGTGGCCGGCGTAAGCCGCGGCCAAGAGGTCGGCCTGCTGCGTGCGCGTCGGCATGCCGGTGGACGGGCCGCCCCGCTGGACGTCGAAGATCACGGCCGGGATCTCGGCGAAGTAGGAAAGGCCGATGAACTCGGTCATCAGCGACACGCCCGGGCCCGACGTGGCCGTGAAGGCACGGCACCCGTTCCAGCCCGCGCCCACCACGATGCCGATCGAGGCGATCTCGTCTTCGGCCTGGATGATCGCAAACCGGCTCTTTCCGGTCTGGGGATCGACGCGGAGGTCCTGGCAGTAGGACGTGAAGGCCTCGGCCAAAGAGGTCGAGGGCGTGATCGGGTACCAGGCGCAGACCGTGGCGCCGCCGTAGACCGCGCCGAGGGCCGCGGCGTTGTTGCCCTCGACGTAGATCCGGTCGCCCACGGCGTCGGCCTTGCGCACCTGCAGCGGCAGCGCCGCCAGGTAGGTCCGCACATAGTCCAGGCCCATCTGCAGGGCCTCGATGTTGGCGGCGATCAGCCGGTCCTTGCCGGCGAAGTCCTCGATCAGCAGGTCCTTGATGGCCTCGGGGTCGATGCCAAGCAGCGCCGCCAAGGCTCCGACATAGATGATGTTCTTGAACAGCTGGCGCTCGCGCGGCAGTTCGTAGGCCTCGTTGCACATGGCCGTCAGCGGCACGCCGATGACGGTGATGTCGTCCCGGAACTTCGACGGCGGGATGGGCTTGGTGGAGTCGTAGAACAGGAAGCCGCCGCTCTCGATCTCGGCCACGTCGCGGTCCCAGGTCTGCGGGTTCATGGCGACCATCAGGTCGACACCGCCGCGGCGGCCCAGATGACCGGCCTCGGTGATCCGCACCTCGTACCAGGTGGGCAGGCCCTGGATGTTCGACGGAAAGATGTTGCGAGCCGCCACTGGCACGCCCATCCGCATGACCGAGCGGGCGAAGAGGCCGTTGGCGCTGGCCGAGCCCGAGCCGTTCACATTTGCGAACTTCACGACGAAGTCGTTGACCTTCTTGGCGGGCTTCAGCTGGTCAGGCATTGCGGCCCCGCGTGGGTCATCTCGAGGTAGAACTTCTGCATGTCCCAGGCGCCGGTCGGGCAGCGCTCGGCGCAGAGGCCGCAGTGCAGGCAGACGTCCTCGTCCTTGGCCATCACCCGGCCGGTGGCGAGCTTGCCCGAGACGTAGAGGTCCTGGGTCAGGTTGGCCGCCGGCGCCTTCAGCCGCCCGCGCAGGTCGTCCTCATCGCCCTCGTCGGTGAAGGTGATGCAGTCCATCGGGCAGATGTCGACGCAGGCGTCGCACTCAATGCACAGCTTGTCGGCGAACACCGTCTGGACGTCGCAGTTGAGGCACCGCTGCGCCTCCCTCAGCCCCAGCTCGCGGTCGAAGCCCAGCTCCACTTCGAGCCGGACGTTGCTCAGCGCCTCGGCCTTGTCGCGCAGCGGGACGCGGTAGCGCAGGTCGTTGGAGACGTCGTTGTCGTAGCTCCACTCGTGGATGCCCATCTTCTGGCTGACCAGCGTGCTGCCGGGCGGCGGCCGCTCGGCGACATCCTCGCCGTG
>NZ_DASWTE010000112.1:0-9246 GCF_036402295.1 Phenylobacterium sp. | reverse complement strand
CGCCCGCGCGCTCGTCCAGAAGGCCAAGATCATCCTGGCCGACGAGCCGGTCGCCTCGCTCGACCCCGTCTCGGCGCGCCGCGTGATGGAGATTCTGCGCGAGCTCAACAAGAACGACGGCCTGACCGTCCTCGTCACCCTGCACCAAGTGGACTACGCGCTGCGCTACTGCGACCGCGTGGTGGCGCTGAAGGCCGGCAAGGTCGTCTACGACGGCCCGGCCGAGGGCCTGAAGCGCGAGCAGCTCATCGACATCTACGGCCCCGAATTCGAGGACGTCTTCTGGGAAGGAGCGCCCACATGATCCGCCGCACCCTGATCCTCACCGTCACCGCGGCCGCGCTGGCGCTCAGCGCCTGCGGCAAGCCCGAAGAGAAGGCGGCCGCCGGCGGCGCGCCTTCCGAGCTCACCTTCTCGATCCTGTCGGCCGAGAACCAGGCGTCCATGGAGCCCCTGTGGACGCCGCTCTTGACCGACCTCTCAGAGTCGATCGGCGTGAAGGTGAAGCCGTACTTCGCAACCAACTACACCAGCCTGGTGGAGGCCATGCGCTTCAAGCAGGTACACATGGGGTGGTTCTCGGCCTCGCCGGCGCTGCAGGCCGTGCGCCGCGCCGACGCCGAGGTGCTGGGCCGCGTGGTCGATGCGGGCGGCGATGCGACGTACAAGTCCGTCATCATCGTGCGCAAGGACAGCGGCATCACCCTCGACAAGGTGCTGGCCTGCGACAAGTCGCTGAACTTCGGCCTGGGCGACACGCAGTCCACCTCGGGCACGCTCGCGCCGCTGACCTATCTGTTCACCCCGCGCAACATCGAGCCGGGCAAGTGCTTCAAGTCGGTCCGCTCGGCCAGCCACCAGGCCAACGCCTTCTCGGTGGCGAACGGCGTGCTCGACGTGGCGACCAACAATTCGGTGGGCATGCTGTTCTTCGCCCGCCAGAGCCCCGAGCTGGCCAAGAAGGTCGAGGTGATCTGGGAATCGCCGCCACTGCCGGAGTCGTCGATCGTGGTGCGCCGCGACCTGGACCCGGCGCTGAAGGAGAAGATCCGCCAGTTCTTCCTGACCTACGGCACGGGCACGGACGAGAAGGGCGCCAAGCAGCGTGAAGTGTTGAAGGGCCTCGCCTACGGCGGCTTCAAGCCGGCCGACAACTCCTACCTGGATCCGGTGCGGGAGATGGAGGCCGGCGAGGCGCTGGCCGCCGCCAAGCGTTCGGGCGATCAGAGCCGCCTGGCCAAGGCCCAGGCCGAGTTCGACAAGGTCCGCGCCGAAGCCGCCCAGAGGCGCGCCATCGAGCCCGCCGCCGCCCAATGACCTCCACGACGACCACAACCTCCGCGGTCCCGCCGCCGCCCCGTCAGACACTGGCGCAACGTGCGCCGGACCTGCTCATCTGGGGCAGCCTCGTCCTGCTGCTGATGATCGCGTTCGGGCCGGCCGAGCTCTACAAGCTGCCGCTGCTGTTCTCGAACTCGGCCAACATGCAGGAGCTGGGGCGCGGCTTCATCAGGCCCGACTTCACCAACATCGGCCTCTACGTCTCCAAGATGTGGGAGACGATCCAGATGGCCATCTGGGGCACCTTCCTGGCCATCCTGACGGCGATCCCCCTGGGACTGCTGGCCTCGAAGAACATCACGCCGGCGTTCATCCAACTGCCGATCCGCCGGTTCCTCGACATCGTCCGCTCGGTGCCGGACCTCGTCATCGGGATGATCTTCCTGGTAGCCGTGGGCCCGGGCCCCCTGGCCGGCGTCATGGCGCTGGCGATCGGCACCTCGGGCGTCCTGGCGAAGCTGTTCTCGGAAGCGACCGAGTCCATCGACCGCGGGCCGGTCGAGGGCGTGCGCGCCACCGGCGGGGCCAAGCTGCACGAGATCGTCTGGGGCGTGATCCCGCAGGTGGCGCCGCTCTGGACCAGCTATGCGTTGTACCGCTTCGAGTCGAACAGCCGCAGCGCCACCGTGCTGGGCCTGATCGGCGCCGGCGGCGTGGGCCAGGTGCTGGTCGATAGCATGAACGCCTTCGACTATTCGTCGACGGCCGCGATCGTGGTCATCATCATCGTCGCGGTCAGCTTGATCGACATGCTGAGTCAGGCGATCCGCAGCCGGCTGCTCTAGCTTTTGAACTTCGCCAGCAGGGTCTTGAGCTCGGGCTCGTCGACGAGGCTGGCGGCGTCGGCAGGGGACGTCCAGTTGCGATCGCGCTCCGCCATCTCGGGCCAGATGTCCCGCGCCTCGGTGACCTTCAGGGGATAGACCAGCACGCGAACGTGCTGCAGCCGGCCTGAGCGCAGGCGCTTGTCGTAGTGGTAAACGCCGAGCTGCTTGTGCCGCGGCTCGCCCAGCACGCCGGCCTCCTCGTAGGCCTCCTGGGCCGCCGCCGCCTCGGGCGCCATGTCCTTGATCGGCCAGCCCTTGGGGATCACCCAGCGGCGGCTCTCGCGCGACGTGATCAGCAACACCTCGACGGCGCCCTCGCCGCTCTTGCGCCAGGGCAGGGCGGCGTACTGGGTCCGCGGTTCCCGATCGGGTTCCGGACGCAGCCTGTCGCTCTTCTTGCCCATCGTCGCGTCGCGAATCCCTGACGAATCGTACCGCGCGCGGCGGTAGAGCGGGGCGGTTTACGCGCGGTTTCGACGACCGCCAATCACATTGTCATAAAAGTGTCATGCAAGCCGGCGTTCAGGCCGCCTCCGGCCTCCGTCGCCGCACTCGGGCCAGTCGCCGCAGCCGCCGCCAGAAGCGGGTCTTCTCGGGCTCGGGATAGGGCTGCAGGTTCTTCACGAAGTCCTCGGCGCAGGCCCGCCACGAGAACTTCTCGGCGAAGGTGCGCACCTTGCCGCGGTCGAGGTCCAGGCACTGCAGGCAGGCCTCGCGCAGCCCTTCGGTGGCCGTCAGCGCCAGCACGCCGGCCCCCGAGCCCGGGATCAGGTCGATCGGCCCCGGCGCCGGATAGGCCGCCACCGGCGTCCCCGCGGCCATGGCCTCCAGGATCACCAGCCCGAAGGTGTCGGTGAGCGAGGGGAAGACGAAGACGTCGGCGCAGGCGTAGTGGGCGGCCAGCTCGGCGCCCGACTTCGGCCCCTTGAAGACGACGGCAGGGTACCGCTCCTTCAGCTCGTCCAGTTGCGGGCCGGGGCCGACCACCACCTTCGTGCCCGGCAGGTCCAGCGCCACGAACGCCTCGATGTTCTTCTCCACCGCGACCCGGCCCACGTAGAGGAAGATCGGCTTCGGCAGGTCGGCGAAGAGGTCGGGCTCGTCCGCGCCGCGCGGGCGGAAATGCTCGGTGTCGACGCCCCGCGACCAGGCCGAGATGTTGCGGAAGCCGTGGCGAGACAGCTCCTCGCGCATGGTGGGCGTGGCCACCATCAGCCGGCCCGACGGCTTGTGGAACCACTTCATGTAGGCGTAGCCCGCCGCCAGCGGCAAAGGCAGGCGGGCCGAGACGTACTCGGGGAAGCGCGTGTGGTAGCTGGTCGTGAACGGCAGCTTCCATTCTACGCAGATGCGCCGCGCGGCCAGCCCGATCGGTCCCTCCGTGGCGATGTGGATCGCCTCGGGCTCGAAGGCCTTGAAGCGCTCCTGAACGGGCTCGTAGACGCCGATCGCGACCTTGATCTCCTGGTAGGTCGGCAGCGGGAAGGTCTTGAACTGGCCGGGGTGGATCACCTCCACCGTGTGGCCCATGGCCTGCAGCTCTTGCACCACGCGGGTGAGCGTGCGGACCACGCCGTTCACCTGCGGCTCCCAGGCGTCGGTGGCCACCAGGATGCGCATGGGCCGGAGCGCGTCACGCGGGGCGGTGATCGCTTCGCGCAGACGGCGGTCCGAGCGCACCGGCTTCGGCTTCTCCGGCTGACGGAGCGCCTCGTTCTGCAGGAACGCCCAGAAGGCGCCCAGCAGCGCCTCCTTGGTCGGGAAATGGCGATAGACCGTGCGCTCGCCCACGCCGGCGTCGCGGGCGATCTCGGCGAAGCTCAGGTCCTCGAGGCTGCGGGTCTCGAGCTGGCGGCCCACGGCGCGTAGGATCTGTTCGCGGGTCTCCTCCCGCTGGCGGTCGCGAAGATTCGGCAGGGGAGTTTTCATGGCAGTCGCACTGTCATGAGTTCTTTTCCGAAGTCAACGCATCGCGGCGTTACATGAAACTGCCACGGAGGCGCGCGGGAGGCGCCCAATCTGCGGACAATGCGCGTCCGGCGACCGCTGCGGCGACGTATGCTCTGGCATGGACAGCCCCCATCTTGCTAGGGGCGAAAGCAGCAGGCCCTCCCCAGGTCGCCGAAAATTGGGTCCGATGGACGCCAGGACATATCCCGCGAAGGCGACGCCGAAGTCGCAGAGGACGCGTGCGCGCATTCTGGACGCGGCCATGCGCCTCTTCGCCGAGATCGGCTACCACGCGGCCACCAACGCGGTGATCGCCGACGCCTCCATGCTGACGCGCGGGGCCATGCTCTACCACTTCGCCACCCGCGAGGAGCTGGTGGAGGCGGCGGTGGCGCACATCGAGCTTTCGCGGGCGCGCCTGTTCGAGCAGGCGGCCTCTACCCCGGCCGCGCCGGGCGTGGACGCCGCCGAGCAGGCGATCGACGCCTACTGGGCGCTGCTGCAGGAGCTGCCGTTCCGCGCCTTCGCCGAACTGGAGGCGGCCGCGCGCACCGATCCGATGCTGGCCGAGCGGCTGGCCGGGGCGCAGAGCGCCTTCGACCATGCCCAGGTCGGCGGCGACCGCTTCGGGGCCATGGTCTCGGCCGGCGACGACCCGCGCTTCCAGACCAGCCGCGACCTCGGCCGCTTCCTGCTGGAGGGCCTCGCCAAGGGCTCGATGACCTACGACGAGGCCGCCCGGCGCGAACGCCTGCTGACGGTCGTGAAGCGCGCGGTCCGCATGCTGAACCGCAAGGGCGACCTGCAGGACCTCTGGACGGATTGACTTACCTCCCGCCGCTTCGCGGGGGAGGTGAGACTCAACCGGCCAGCACGTCCTTGGGATCCGCCGCGTTGAGCAGCGGCTGGCCGCCCACGAACCGCGCGAGGTTCTCGAGGAACAGGGCGTCGTTGCGCGTGGCGTTGCCGCTGCTCATCCCAGACGAGTGGGGCGTCAGCGTCACCCGCGGATGGGCCCAGAACGGGCTTTCCGTGGGCAGGGGCTCGGTCTCGAAGACGTCCAGCACCGCGTGCTCGGGCACGCCCTTGTCCAGGGCCGCCAGCAAGGCCGGCTCGTCCACCAGCCCGCCGCGGCCGACGTTCACGAAGATCGAGCCCGCCTTCATCGCCGCGAAGAAGCCGGCGTCGGCCATGTGGCGCGTCTCGGCGGTGAGTGGGCAGGCGAGGACCACCACATCCGCATCGGGCAGGAGGGACGGCAAGTCGCCCTGGGCGGCGATGCGGTCGGCGGACGGATCGATCGCCGGATTGCGCCGCACGCCGGTGACGTGAGCGCCGAACCCGCGGGCGCGGTCGGCCACGCCCTTGCCGATGGCGCCGAAGCCCACGATCAGCCAGCGCGAGCCGGCGATCTCGCGGAACGGCTGGCGGGTCCACTCGCGCGCGGCCTGGGCGGCGCGACGCGCCGGGCCGCCCTGCAGCGCGTCGAGCACGCCCCAGAGTACGTAGTCGGCCATGCCGACCGCCTGGCCGTGGCTGGTGGTCAGGGTCGCGCCCTTCTGGACGATCTGGCCGAAGACCGGGTTGTCGAAGCCCGCGGCTCCGCTCTGCACCCATATCAGCGACGGCGACTTCAGCATGGCGACCATGAAGGCGCGCGCCACGGGGCTGAAGAAGACGTCGGCGTTGGTCCAGGCGGCCTCGGCGTCCACCGCCTCGGGCGGCACGGCCTGGCCGTTCAGGGTCACCGCGCCAGCCTTGTCGAGCACCAGCGGCTCCACGCCCTCGAGCGCATCGATCTGCGGCTGCAGGCGACGGTACGAGGGCTCGTAGATCAGAAGGCGCATGGGTCTCTCCCTGGCCGGTGTTTAGCCAGGGAGAGACCGGGAAGGCTAGCGTCCGCCACCCGGCTTGGCAGCCGGAGCCGCGCCATTGGTCGCGGCGGGGCTGGAGGGCATCGGGTGGCCCTGCGCCTGTTCGCGCATCCGGGTCTGCATGACCTTCAGTGCGGCCATCAGCTCGGCGTTCTCGATGCCGCCCGACTTGTTCTGGTCCATCTGGGCGTAGAACGGCGAGAGCCGGTCGCCCAGTTCACCCTTGAACTCGGCCTTCTGGATCATGCCGTCGCGGTTGTCGTCGAACATGCCGAACAGGCGGGTCTGGTCCATCAGCTCGTCGTAGTTGGTGAGCTTGGTCGCCGTCTCGTCCAGCCAGCGGTAGCGGATCGCCGTGTAGAACATCTCCTCCCAGGACTGGTCGCCCCAGACGATGGTCTTCGACGCGTCGGGGTTGGCCGGGTTCTGCTTGGAGTTGTCGTACCAGTAGTTGGCGATCAGCTTCGAGCCAGCTGGAATCTTCAGCGGCTCGGCGAAGCTGTACTCACGCTGCCAGTTGAAATCGTAGCGCGGCATGGCAAGCAGCCGCTTCTTCGTGCCGTCCGGCAGCTGGAGCCACAGGTCCGAGGCATAGCCGCGGTAGTGGGCGTGCGGGAACGCCGAGTACAGCAGCATGTCCTTTGGCACGTCGATGTAGGCCGTCTCCTGATGGCGCGCGGCGCCGGCGGGAATGCGGATCGAATTGTCCACCACCACCGAGTTGCGCATCACGAGACCGGGCTTTTCGTTGTCCTTGTAGAAGTAGAGGCCCAGCTGTGACTTGTCGGTGACTTCCTTGCCGAACGGCGTGTAGTGGGCCTGGAAGCCGATGCCGCCGCCGGGCGGCAGGTAGCTGCCCACGTTCACCGGCCACAGGGTGGCCTCGGCGCCCACGGCGTAGCCGCCCATGGAGGCGCCCCAGCGGGACTCGTTGCCCTTGCCGTCCGCGGGCAGTTCCTTGAGGTAGCCCGAGAGGAAGTGGTGCACGGCCTGGCGCTCGCCCACGCGGTAGGCGGCGGCCCGAACCCACTTGCCTTCGGTGAGCGGATTGGCGACGACCGGGCGCTGGTAGTCCACCACGCCGGACGCCGGGATCGTGTAGGCCGGGATGTCGAGGATCAGGTCCGGCTTGCCCAGCGGCCATTCCGCCACGGTGAAGCGCTTCTTGGCCAGCGGATCGTCGCCGTCGCCGCGCGGCGCGCCCTGTTCCACCCAGCGCACCACGGTCTTGATCTCGGCCGGGGTCAGGCTCTTGTCGTCCTTCCACTTGCCGACGTGGGCGTCGACGTTCCACGGCGGCATGCGGTCGGTGCGGATGACCTCGCGGATCATCGGCGAGAAGCCTTTGACCTTCTCGTAGCTGGTCATGGCGAACGGCCCGATGCCGCCCTCGACGTGACAGGCCACGCACTTCTTCTCGAGGATCGGGGCGACCTCCCTGGCGTAGGAGATCGTCGCCACCTTGCCCCGGTCGGGGAAGTCGATCAGGCAGCCCGGGCTGGGCTTGCCGGCCGCCATCGCCTGGCGTCCGGCCAGCGCAGCGTCGATGGCGTCGGCGGCCCAGGCGTGGGTGGCGTTGGCCTTCTGCGTCCCGTAGTCCAGCCGGTCGTCCAGCGGGCCACGGTAGACGACCTTCCAGGTCTTGGGGTCGATCACGAAGAACTCGGCCGTGCGCGTGACGCCCAGCTGCTCGCCGACCAGCTGGTTCTTGTCCATCAGGATCGGCAGGTCGTAGCCGAACTCGGCCGCCTCCTTGGCCACTTCCTCGGCGCTGTCCTGCAGGTTGGAGTTCAGCATCATGAAGCGGACGCCTTGCGCCTCGTACTTCGCGCGCAGCTCCTTCACCTTGGGCGCCAGGTTGCGCACGATCGGGCAGCCGTTGCCGTGGGTGATCAGCACGACGACCTTGGCGTCGCCCATCTCCCGGTACAGCTCGTGACCCATGTAGTTCTGGTCGGCGAGCATGAAGTTGTCGATCTGCGTCGGCATGGCCGTGGCCGCCGTCTCGCTGGTCGAGGTGGGCGTCGCCGCGGACAGTGCGTTGGGGGCCGAGCTGTCGCTCGCGCAGCCGGCCAGAAGGGCGGTGACGGCCACCCTCGCCAGGGCGGAAATACGCGCCTGCATCATCCCAATGTTCCTCCCATGGGCCACGGAGGAGGTTCGCCCCGTCCGGGTCCAGCCCTAGAAATGCGTGTTACGCCAAATCATAGCCGAGCAGATGCACGTTGCATCATTATTTCTAATCAATGTTCAGATGGAAGTTGACGATCACGTCACCTTCGCGAAGCACGTGTGGCGACCGCGGTTGAGGCGAGATCGAGCGGCCGTTAGCGGGCCGCCTCCGCCGCGATCCAGGCGTCGATGCGCGCCTCCAGCAGCTCCATCGGCAGCGGGCCGGCCAGCAGCAGCGCGTCGTGGAACTTGCGGATGTCGAACCGCTCGCCCAGCCGCTGGCGCGCGCGGGCCTTCAGCTCGAGGAACTTGAGCTCGCCGATCTTGTAGGCCAGCGCCTGGCCCGGCCACGAGATGTAGCGGTCCACCTCGACGGTGATGTTGAGCGGGGCCAGCGCCGTGTTCTCCAGGAAGCAGGCCTCGGCCTGTTTCCGATCCCAGCCCTTCCAGTGGATGCCGGTGTCGGCCACCAGCCGGCAGGCGCGCCACATCTCGTAGCTCAGCTGGCCGAAGCGCTCGTAGGCGTCGCGGTAGATGCCCATGTCGCCGGCGACCTTCTCGGAATAGAGCCCCCAGCCCTCCACGAAGGCCGTCACCCCGCCCTCGCGGCGGAACATCGGAACGTCCTTGAGCTCCTGGGCCAGCGCGATCTGCAGGTGGTGGCCCGGCACCGCCTCGTGGGCGGTGAGTGCAGGCAGCTCGTAGAGCGGCCGTTGGTCCAGCGCATAGGTGTTGACCATGTAGCCGCCGGCCACGCCCTGCTCCGGCGAGCCCTGGAAGTAGCGGCCGGTGGTGTAGGCGGCCTCGATCTCGGGCGGCACGGGGCGCACGCCGTAGGTCAGCCGCGGCAGCGTCCCGTAGTAGCCGGGCAGCTTGTCGTCGATGCGCTTGGCGATCTCGGAGGCCTTCTCCAGCAGCTCCTGGCGGCTCTTGGCGTAGACCCTCGGGTCCTTGCGCAGCATGGCGATGAAGGCGGGGAGGTCGCCCGAGAAGCCGGTCTGGCGCATCGTCACTTCCATCTGCGCGCGGATGCGGGTGACCTCGGACTGGCCGAGGGCGAAGACCTCGTCGGGCGTCTTCTC
>NZ_DASWTE010000111.1:0-2283 GCF_036402295.1 Phenylobacterium sp. | reverse complement strand
TGGTCAGCGCCTTCACGTGGCCCTGGATCACGCCGGCCAGCTCTTCGCGCGGTGCGTTCGCCTCGATCATCCGGGCGAGATCGGGACACGGCTCGGAGAAGACGGCCACGTCCTGCCGGCGCTTGTCGATCTCGATCTCGTAGACCCGGCTTCGGGTCGTGGCCGGCGTGGAGAAGACGCCCAGGATCTCCAGCTTCTCGGCCTTCTCCTCGCGCCACTGCGCCTCGTGCTCCCAAGGCAGGCCCGTGGCCGCCTCGATGGTCGGCACCACGATGCCCAGGACATTGACCGGCCGCCCCAGCGCGCGCCGATAGCCCGGCAGCCAGGTCTGCTGCAGCCGCCGCAGCGCCACGCTGGCGGCGGTGTTGCAGGCGAGGACCACGACGTCGCAGCCCTCGTCGAACAGGCGGATGCAGCCCGCCTTCGTCAACTCGACGATCTCTTCGCCGGGCCGCCCGCCATAGGGGGCGTTGGCCTGGTCGGCCAGATAGATGAAGTCCGCTTCCGGGAACCGCTCCACGAGCCGGTGGTGGACGGTCAGGCCGCCCACCCCGGAATCGAACACGCCGATGCTCATGGCCCGGTGTTAGCGGGCGCCACGTAGCGTGTCGACGTCAGGCGAACGTCTCCTCGAGCTCGGGCGTGCCCGGAGGCGGCCCGAACCGGTTCTCACCGGGCGTGCCCGGCAGGACGTAGAAGATCAGCAGCACGAGGCCGCCGATCAGCGGGATGAGTGCGATCAGGAGCCACCAGGCCGAGCGGTTGGTGTCGTGCAGTCGCCGGAAGCCCGCCGAGAGCGCCGTGACCACGTTGCCGAGGGCGACCAGGACGTAGAGGATTCCAATCCCGCCTTCGCTCGTGAAGGCGCTCAGGACGGTGTTGTCGATGATCGCCGCGATGACGATCTGGATGAGGTAGGCGAGGAAGTAGAGCCAGTATTCCTTCCGGCCCGCCCGGCCCCGAAAGTCGAGCGTCCGCTTGTAAGCCTCGAACATGCTGTTTCCCCCAGCTGTGAGCTGGTCGCGACCTTGGCCGCAAACGCGACGCAAGGGAACCCCGAGCGTGGCCTTAAGCGAACAGGTCCGTCTGGGCGGCGGCCTTCGCGCCCTCGATGCCGAGCAGCTTCAGCTTGGTGTTGACGCCGCCCCGGGCCGAAAAGCCGCCCGGCTTGCCGCCGGCCGCCGTCACCCGGTGGCAGGGCACCACGATCGGCCACGGGTTCTTGCCGAGCGCCTGGCCGACGTCGCGGGCCAGCAGCTTGTCGCCCAGCTGCACCGCGATCTCGCCGTACGTCAGCGTCTCGCCGGGCGGGATGGCGCGGGCGATCTCGTAGACCTTGGTGTGGAACTCGGGCGTGCGCGACAGGTCCAGCGGCGCGTCGCTGAGGTCGGCCTTCTCGCCGCGCATGAGGGCGCGGATGCCCGCTACCGTGGCGTCGAGGTGGGCCGGAATCTCGGCCTCAGCCGCGTCGGGGAACCGACGCAGGAAGCCGCGGCGGGCGGTGTCGGCCTCGCGCTCGGGCAGGTGGCAGGCGACGAGGCCGACGTCGTTCCAGGCGATGCCCGCGAAGCCGATGGCGGTGTCGAAGAGGGCGAATTGGGTCATGGCGGTAAGATAGTGTCGTTCGCCGATAATCGCTGGCGGCTTTCGGACATGTAGCTTGCCTTCACTCCCTACCTCCTCGTCATCCCCGGGCTTGTCCCGGGATCCATGGTCCAGCCGTCACAACGACCAGCGACGGGCCGCGCCATGCGGCCGGCTCCCGCGACCTTGCCGCCGAGGGATGGATCCCCGGCACAAGGCCGGGGATGACGATCATATTGAGGGGGAGTAGGTGAACGGCGGCGGCCACGCCCCGCCATAAATCTCATGGCTGCCAGTTTGCCTCCGGGTCAGGAGTTCGACGGCGTCGTCGAGCGCGTGCTTATGGCCGCGGCCGCGGCAAAAGCCACCCTTCCTTGACCTAACCCCCTCTTCAGCGCATAAGCGCGCCCTTCCGGCGCCAACCTCGGTCAGCGCCCTCTACCGTCACGACCCCCAGGTCTTATCTGGGACGAGGACGGCGAGGCCCCCCGTCCACGCAATCGTGCACGGGGGTCGACTGCGTTTGGGCCACAGGTGATTGATGTTTGACGCACTAACAGAACGGCTATCGGGCGTATTCGACCGGCTCTCCGGCAAGGGCGTGCTGTCCGAGAAGGACGTCGCCGAGGTGATGCGCGAGATCCGCGTCGCCCTGCTCGAGGCCGACGTCGCGCTGCCGGTCGTCCGCGACTTCATCGC
>NZ_DASWTE010000110.1:0-5376 GCF_036402295.1 Phenylobacterium sp. | reverse complement strand
GCGTCGTCCGTGTCGGCTTCGGGGTCCTCGCCCAGGCCGATCTCGTCGGAGAGGCGCTGGATCAGGGTCTCGACGGGCGTCTCGAGGAAGTCGTCGTCGAAGGACAGGTCGCGCAGACGCATGCCGACGTCGTCGAACAGCCCCTCGGCGTCTTCGCCTTCGTATTCGTTCCAGAGAACCTGGCTGAAATGCGCTTGCACCCGCGCGCGCCGCCGCGCGACGGCGACTTCACGCGCCTGCTCCGCGCCGCGGCGGGCGGACTCGGCGGCCTTGCGGGCTTCCTCGCGGTCGAACCGCTGCTTCATGGCGATGGTCTGGCGCAGGTTGCGGCAGGCGCGCTGCAGTGTGCGGCCGGAGCGCTCGAAGGCCTCGAAATCCTCGGCCGCCTTCTGGCGCCGGCCCGCCTCCACCACGGACTCCAGGCACACCTCGGCCATCACCGACAGCATGGCGTCGATGCGTTCCGCCGTGAGGACCGGAGGCGCCATCATGAGAACAAAGATAGAACATTACAATGCGAACTGTCAAGGTTTCGCGCATCGTATGGGCTGGCCGTGAGGCGACACGCTGCGTTGGTCTCCTCTCCCAGGCGCGGAGCGCCGTGGGAGAGGCCGGGAGAGGGCGGCGCGGCGCCTGCAGCATCTCGGCCGTTGGACCCGCTCACGCCTCAGGCTTGTGGCGGGCAAGCCCGGCGGCCGCGCTCGATGTGGCGTCCGCGTCGGCTGGGGTCCGACTCCCGGCACGTGCCCAGGATTTTCCAGCAGACACGGTCCTGATCGTCGAACACCTCTGCGTTTCGGAAGCGAAGCACCTGCAGGCCGTGGCGCTTCAGATACGCGTCACGGCGCAGGTCATACTCGACCCCCTCAGCATGGACCCCGCCGTCGAGTTCAACCGCTATCGCGGCTTCGAGGCAGAGGAAGTCGACGATGAACGGTCCAACGGGAGCCTGACGGCGCCACTTCCAGCCCTCCAGCCGCCCTGCACGCAGCGCCTCCCAGAGTTGCGCCTCAGCTTCGGTCTCATCGCGCCGGAGCCGCCGCGCCCGGTCACGGCGCAGCTTGGATGTGACCGAAACGATCTTGCCCATGGCGGCCCCTGGTCCAACGGCCGGGAAGCTGCACGGCCGCGCCGCCCTCTCCCGGCCTCTCCCTCGGCGCTGCGCGCCTGGGAGAGGAGACTAGAACAAATAGCAAACTCATTGCGAGCCCAAATGTCCGCGCCCAGCTACCCCCTCCGCCGCGCCTGCACGAAGTCCACGAACGCACGCAGCGCCGAGGGCATGGTGCGGCGGCTGGGATAGTAGAGGAACGGGCCGGGGAAGGTCTCGGACCAGTCCGGCAGCACCTCCACAAGCGCGCCGGACTCCAGCAGCGGCTGGGCGTAGCCGTCGAAGGTGGGGAGGAAGCCGGCGCCGTCGACGGCGGCGCGCAGCATCATGTGGATGTTGCTGCAGAGGAGCCGCGCAGGCGGCGTGATCTGGAGCGCCTCGCCGTCCCGCTCGAACTCCCAGGCCGGCTCGGCCCCGCTCGGGAAGCGGACCCGCAGGCAGGGAAGGTCCAGGAGGTCGCGCGGATGCGACGGCGCGCCGACCCGGGCGATCAGCGCCGGGGAAGCGGCCACCACGAACCGCTGCGGCGGGCCCAGCGAAACGGCGACCATGTCCTGCGCGAGGCTCTCGCCCCAGCGGACGCCCGCGTCGTAGCCGCCGGCCACGATGTCCACGAAGCGGGTCTCGCTGGTGACTTCCAGGCGGACCTGCGGATAGGCGGCGAGGAAGTCGGCCACCATCGGCGCCAGCACCAGCTCGACGGCGGGCTCCGGCGCGTTGATGCGCAGGGCGCCCTGCGGCTCGGCCTGGGCGGCGCGGGCGACGGCCACGGCCTCGCCGATCTCGAACAGCGCCGGCTGCAGGCGCTCCAGCAGGGCCGCGCCGGCGTCGGTCAGGGCCACGCTGCGGGTGGTGCGGTTCAGCAGGCGCACGCCCATGCGGGCCTCGAGCTCGCGGACGGCCTGGCTCAGGGTCGAGGCCGAGACGCCCCGCTCGATGGCCGCCCGGCGGAAATTGCGGTGGCGGGCCACGGCGGCGAAGCTGTCGAGAGCGTAGAGATCCGGCCGATCCATTGTTCGCTTTTCCGCACACTACGTTCAGGACAATGCCGATTATCGCGTGGAATGTGCAGCCCTAGATTGGCGTCACCGAACGACGGAGACCCACCCATGCAGACCCGCAGACTTGGAAGAACCGGCCCCGAAGTGTCCGCCATCGGCCTCGGCGCCATGGGCATGTCCGACATGTACGGACCGGCCGACCGTGCCGAGAGCCTGGCCACGATCGACGCCGCCGTCGAGGCCGGCGTCACGCTGATCGACACCGGCGACTTCTACGGCATGGGCCACAACGAGATGCTGATCGGCGAGGCGCTGAGGCGCCATGACCGCGACAAGCTGGTGCTCAGCGTGAAGTTCGGGGCCCAGCGCGGGCCGGACGGGATGTGGATCGGATACGACACGCGCCCGAGCGCCGTGAAGACGGCGCTGGCCTACACGCTGAAGCGCCTGGACGTGGACCATATCGACATCTACCGCCCGGCCCGCCTGGATCCCAACGTGCCCATCGAGGACACCGTCGGGGCCATCGCCGACATGGTCCAGGCCGGCTATGTCCGCCACATCGGCCTGTCGGAAGTGGGCTCCGAGACGATCCGGCGCGCGGCGGCGGTGCATCCCATCGTCGACCTGCAGATCGAATACTCCCTGATCTCGCGCGGGATCGAGGACGGGATCCTGGGCACGCTGCGCGAACTGGGCATCGGGGTCACGGCCTATGGCGTGCTCGCCCGCGGCCTGATCGGCGGCCACATGACGGCGCCGGGCGGCGGCCGGGATATCCGGGGCTTCAGCCCCCGCTTCCAGGGAGAGGCGCTCACGACGAACCTCGCCCTCACCGAAGCCCTGCGGTCGGCGGCGGCGGGCATGGGCCTGACCCCGGCGCAGGCGGCGATCGCCTGGGTGGCGGCCCAGGGGGACGACATCGTGCCGCTGGTCGGCGCGCGCCGTCGCGACCGGCTGGCCGAGGCGCTGGGCGCCATGGAACGACCCCTGTCGGCGGACGCCCTGGCCGCCCTCGAACGTGCGGTCCCGAAGGGCGCGGCCGTCGGCGACCGTTACCCGACGGCGATGATGGGCACGCTCGACAGCGAGAGGGGCTGAAGCGCGCTCCTTCGCCATACTGGACATCGGGGAGCCCAGACCCCATCCTCCGCGTTCAAACGACCGTTCGAGGCTAAGGGGCCTTCCCCGATGTTCATGCGCTTCTTCACCGAGCTCCGCGAAGCCAAGGTGCCGGTGACGCTCAAGGAATACCTCATCCTCATGGAGGCGATGGACAAGCAGGTCATCGACCGGACGGTGGACGACTTCTACTACCTGTCGCGCTCGGCGCTGGTGAAGGACGAGAAGAACCTCGACAAGTTCGACCGGGTCTTCGCCCACGTCTTCCAGGGCCTGGAGAAGCTGGGCGAGGACGTCGCCGTCGACATCCCGGCCGAGTGGCTGAAGCGGCTTTCCGACAAGTTCCTCACCGAGGAGGAGAAGGCCCAGATCGAGGCCATGGGCGGCTTCGACAAGCTGATGGAGGCGCTGGCCCAGCGCGCCAAGGACATGAAGGACGGCAAGGGCGAGGGCGAAGGCCAGCGCGGCGGCCGGCCCGACGGCTCGAACCCCTTCGGCGCCAACGGCTACCACCCCGAGGGCATCCGCGTCGGCCAGGAGAAGGGCCGGCACGGCCGCGCCATCAAGGTCTGGGACAAGCGCGAATACAAGAACCTCGACGACTCCGTCGAGCTCGGCACCCGCAACATCAAGGTCGCCCTGCGCCGCCTGCGCAAATGGGTCCGCGACAGCTCGATCGAAGAGCTCGACATGGACAAGACCATCCAGGGCACGGCCGAGAAGGGCTACCTCGACATCAACATGCGCCCCGAGCGGCGTAACAAGATCAGCGTGCTTCTGTTCCTGGATGTCGGCGGTTCGATGGACAGCCACATCAAGATCTGTGAGGAGCTGTTCAGCGCCGCGCGATCCGAGTTCAAGAACATGGAGTTCTTCTACTTCCACAACTGCCTTTATGAGGGCGTGTGGAAGGACAATCGGCGTCGTCACACCGAGAAGATGAACACCTACGACATCCTCCATAAGTACCCGCACGACTACAAGGTCATCTTCGTGGGCGACGCCACCATGAGCCCCTACGAGATCACCTATCCGGGCGGCTCGGTGGAGCACTGGAACGAGGAAGCCGGCGCCGTCTGGATGGATCGCGTGTCGCAGATCTACGACTCGGTCGTGTGGCTGAACCCGACGGCCGAGCGCCACTGGGACTACACGCCCTCGATCGGCGTGATGAAACAGCTGGTCGGCGACCGGATGTATCCGCTGACGATCGACGGGCTCGAGAAGGCGATGAAGGAGCTGTCGCGCTGATCAGTCGCGCTTCTGTCACGATGCGCCTAAGCTGAGACAGTGCTTTAGGGATTCGCATGACCGATCCCCTTCTCCAGGACACGTCCGAAACGGACGAGGCGCAGGCCGCGACGAAGGCGGCTGTGTTCAACGCGGCTGAGCGGCTGTTCGCGCTGCACGGCTTCCAGAACGTGTCCGTGCGCGACATCACCGCCGAAGCCGGCGTCAACCTGGCCAGCGTGAATTATCACTTCGGCTCCAAGGACGCCCTGCTGTTCGAGATCTTCCGGCGGCGCACGTCGGAGCTGAACCGCGAGCGGGCGCGCATGCTGCACGAAGCGGCCGCCCGCCACGACGGCAAGCCGCCGGTGCGCGAGATCCTGGAGGCCTACTTCGCCCCGCCGCTGCGCTGGGCCGCCCCCGACAACGACCGGCGCATCTCGGTGCAGTTCATCATCCGGGCCCGATCCGAGGGCACGGCCGACATGCGCGAGGTGCTGCGCAACGACGTCTCCCACCTGGAGCGGTTCGCGAACGCCCTGATGGCCGCGCGGCCCGAGCTGCCGAAGGAAGACCTCTACTGGCGGCTGCACTTCGTGCTGGGCATGGTGCACAACAACCGCTTCGCCGAGTTCGACCGACTGCACCACCTGTCCGGCGGCCTCACCCGCGAGGCCGACGTGGATGCCCTCTTGCGGCGGATGCTCGACTTCGCCGAAGCCGGCTTCATGGCCTAGGTGCGACGACTTCTCCTCGGCGCGTGCGCGCTGCGGTTCCTCGACAGCTTCGTCCTCATCCTCCCGTTCTACACGGTGATGTTCGCCGAGCGCGGCCTCACGCCGGCCGAGATCGGCGTCATCCTGGCGGCGTGGTCGGCGGTCTGCGTGCTGCTCGAGGTGCCGTGCGGGGTCC
>NZ_DASWTE010000109.1:0-13412 GCF_036402295.1 Phenylobacterium sp. | reverse complement strand
GCTGGAAGCGCTCGGCCTTCGGCGACGCCAACCAGCACGGCATGGAGGGCGTCCGCTTCTACACCAAGGTCAAGACCATCACCGCCCGCTGGCCCGAAGGCTCCGTCGAGGACTCCGCCTTCGTCATCCCGACGATGAAGTAGGCCAATCTCCCCCAAACATTCATCCCGGTTTCGCCGCAAGGCGTAGACCGGGATGACAATCAGTGTTTAGCGATGATCGGCGGCGATCCGCGCCGCCAGTTCCTTGAGCAGCTTGGCTGCCAGGGTCGCGGTCATGTCGTGGATGTCGCGGTCCGGGTTCAGCTCGACGACGTCGCCGCCGATCACCGGGCCGGGCGTCTTCCAGATCACCTCCAGCACCTCGCGGGTCGTCAGCCCGCCGGGTTCGTGATGGGCGACGCCGGGCGCAAACGCCGGATCCAGCCCGTCCAGGTCGATGGAGATGTAGGTCGGCCCCGCCGGCAGGGCCGCCAGGCCCTCAGCATGTGTCTCCGGCGAGAACACCTTCGCGCCGAACCGCTCGGCCTGCGCTGTCAGATGTGCGTTCGGCGTGCGGATGCCGAGCTGCGTCAGCCCGGCCGCCAGCCCCCGCTCCATGATCCGCGCGAACGGCGAGGCGTGGCTGAGCGGATCACCCTCGAAGTCGTCGTAGAGGTCGGAGTGGGCGTCGATATGCACGATCTGCGGCGGCGCGCGGCCGGCCGCAGCGATCCCCGCCAGGACCGGATAGGTCACCGCGTGGTCGCCGCCCAACACCACGGCTGGGCCATCGCGGAACGCCTCGGCCGCGGCCGCGACCATCCGCTCGAAGTCGCCGGCGTCCTCCCTGAGCGGCGCATCGCCCCGGTCGTCCAGCACCGCGTCCATATCGAGGCCGTTCGTGGCGATCATGTGCGCGTGCGGCGAGCGCATCGCCGCGCGGATCGCGCCCGGTCCCTTGGCGGCCCCGCGCAGGAAGGACGAGTGCTGGTCGGTCGGCAGGCCGAGGAGGGCGACGCGGGTCATATCCCTCCCTTAATGGGGAGGGACAGGCCGCGGAAGCGGCCAGGGTGGGGAAGTAGGGGCCGACCCGAGACATGGGGGAGGATCGACCCTTCACCACCCGTCGCCCCCGGACCAAGTCCGGGGTCGCCACCCTCCCCATCAAGGGGAGGGATCAGTTCCGCCGGCTCACGATGTCCTTGTTGGCCTTCCGGGTCTTGTTCCCCTGCCCGCGCTCGGCCTCGGCTCGTAGCGGCCGGCGGGTGTGGTTGGACGAGAAGGTCGCCTCGGCGGCGGCGGGTTCGCCCCAGTCCTCCTGTGGCCGGTCCTCCTGGCCCAGCTTGTGGACGTCGACGTTGGCCGGGGTGCCGGCGCCCAGGTCGCCCGCCAGGGCGGCCGGCATTCGCTGCCGACCCGTCTCGCGGGCGGGCGTGGCGGAGGTGCGGTCGTTCGGGGCGGCCATTGGGGTTTCTCCTGTCACTGATGTGTCTTCAACCCGGCCGCGGGCCGCCCGTTCCTTGCACTCGCGCCCGTGCCCAGCTAGGCCGATGATAATGCCATCCGCCCTGCAAGCCGCCTATGACGCGCGTGTCCGAGAGGGCGTGATCCGGCCGGATCCGGCCCAGGCGGCGGCGCTGCAGCCCCTGATCCGGCTCGAGCTGGACCTGGCCGAAGACGAGCCCGAGGGCGGCATCCTCGCCCTGCTGCGGCGACGCCACTACGAGCCCCCGCGCGGCGTCTACCTGATCGGCCCCGTCGGCCGCGGCAAGTCCATGCTGATGGACCTGTTCTACGAGACGGCCGACGGCTTCAAGAAGCGGCGCACGCACTTCCACGTGTTCATGGGCGAGGTGCACCGGCTGATCGACGCCTGGCGCAAGGGCGACCGTGAGGCGCGCAAGAAGCGGTTCGGCCAGTTCAAGGGCGACGACCCGATCCCGCCCGTCGCCGACGTCATCGCCGCCGAGGCGCGGCTGCTCTGCTTCGACGAGTTCCAGGTCACCGACATCGCCGACGCCATGATCCTGGGCCGGCTGTTCGAGGCGCTGTTCGCCCACGGCGTGGTGCTGGTCGCCACCTCCAACCGCCTACCCGACGACCTCTACCTCAACGGCATCAACCGCCAGCTCTTCCTGCCCTTCATCGAGCTCCTGAAGACGAAGGCCGAGGTGGTGACCATCGCCGGCCCGCACGACTATCGGCTGGACCGCCTGCGCGCCGCCGGCACCTGGTTCCCGGCCGACGAGGCCGACCACCGCGGGGCGTTCGACGCGCTGTGGAAGGAGATGCTGGGCCCCGAGGACGAGGACGGCGAGACCGTCGAGGTCCTGGGCCGCAAGCTCAACTTCCCCCGGGCCGCGGGCGGCCTGGTGCGGGCGACCTTCGACGACCTCTGCAAGGCGGCGCTCGGGCCGAACGACTATGTCGCGATCGCCAAGCGCTTCCACACCGTCTTCCTCGACGGCCTGCCGAAGCTCACCCCCGCCCAGCGCCAGGAGGCGCGGCGGCTCGTGATCCTCATCGACGCCCTCTACGAGGCGAAGACCCACCTGATCGTCCTGGCCGCGGCCGAGCCGACGAAGCTGTACCCCGCCGGCGACGGGGCCTTCGAGTTCGAGCGCACCGCGTCACGCCTGCAGGAGATGCGCTCGGCCAGCTGGCTCGAGGACCGCTAGCAATATCCCGCTCATCCCAGGCAGAAGCCGGGACGATCGGTAGTGGATAGAGGTCCAGACCTCAGGCGATGGCCCGGCGGCGGCGCAGCGCGGCCCCGGCCAGCCCGAAGCCCGCGATCATCACCGCCCAGCCCTGCGGCTCCGGCACGACCGCCGCGGCGAAAGTGGGCAGCCAGTCGCTGGCGATGCCTTCCGCGTCGAAGCCGATGAACTCGAACCCGCTCAGCCGTAGCTGGCCCGTCAGCGCGTAGTGGGTGGCGTTGGTCTTCACGTAGTGGAACTGGGTGCTGAACCCCGCATTGGCCGGGTCGAGATCGAGCAGGTTGAAGTCGAACCGGCTCTGGCCCGTGGCCGCCAGGTCGTAGCTGCTCGACGTGGGCGAGCCGAGGCCGTCCGTGCGCCGCCCGACCGCAAGCGGATCGCCGGTGGCCACGGGATCGAAGTCGAGCCACTCGATGTAGCTGCCGATATCGAAGCCGCTGATCGTCTCCAGGGTGACCCGGTGATAGAGGTGCAGGAAGCCCGTGGCGTCCGACCGGACCACGCGCTCCTGGATCACGCCCATCACCAAGCCGCCGTCGGCGCCGTTGATCGTGAAGGGCTGCAGCCGGTCCTCCAGCACGACGCCGGCCAGGTCGGGCTCCTCGGCCGACGTCGTGGCGCCGACGCCGTAGGCGCCAGGCCCGGCGATGATGGTCGAGGTCGCGTGGGCCGGGGCGGCCAGCACGGTCGCCGCGGCGGACGCCAACAGGATGGGTGTGAGTCTCATGGCAGCTCCCCTCCGAAGCCCCACGCGCTCCGGCAGCCCTCTGCTGCGGAGTGACCCGACCGCGCGAGCCTTACCACTTCACACATGAATTCGCTACCTTAACGAGAGTTATTGCACTCATGGCGTGCGCTCTCGCGAAATTGGCGGAGCGGCGGTGACGCCGCGGGGCGGCCGCCCCTATGTTCCCGCGCATGGTCGACTTCGCCCGCTTCGACGCCCGCCACTATCCGACGCTCGGGGTCCAGGACGGCTACGCCGCCTGGGCGCCGACCTATGAGGCCACGGTGCTGGACCTCATGGACCTGCGCCTCTTGGAGCGCCTCTCGATCCACTGGCCGGCGGCGGGGCGCGTGCTCGACCTGGCGTGCGGCACCGGCCGGATCGGGGCCTGGATGAAGGCCAGGGGCGTTCGCCGGATCGACGGCGTCGACCTGACCCCGCAGATGCTGGCCCAGGCCCGGGACAAGGGGGCTTACGAGGGCCTGACGGTGGGCGACATCACCGCCACCGGCCTTCCGAGCGACCGCTACAACCTGATCACCCAATCCCTGGCCGACGAGCACCTGGCCGACCTCGACCCGCTGTACGAGGAGGCCTTCCGCCTCGCCCGGCCCGGCGGCGGCTTCGTGCTGGTCGGCTACCATCCGTGGTTCCTGATGTCGGGCGTCCCGACCCACTTCGACCGTGCGCCGGACGATCCCGTCGCCATCGAGAGCCACGTGCACCTCTTCGCCGATCACGTGCGCGCCGCGCACGCCGCGGGCTGGCGCCTCGCCGCCCTGGAGGAGGGCGTCATCGACGACGCCTGGGTGGCCCAGAAAGCGAAGTGGGAGAAATACCGCGACCGCCCGGTCAGCTTCGCGTTCGTGTGGCTCAAGCCCTGAGGCTCTCCACCAGCTCCCGCGCATACGGCCGCAGCTCGTCGTCGGCCCGCACCACGATGTTGAGTTCGCGCAGCGCCCAGTCGTCAGCGAGGTCGACGATCGCGAGCGACATGGTCTTCTCCGCTCGCCGCGCCGTGGTCTGCGGCACGACGCCCACGCCGACGCCCGCCTCCACCAGCCGGCAGACGGCGTCGAAGCTGCGCAGCTGAACCCGCGCCTTCAGCGGCCGGCCCGCGCGCGCCGCCTTGCCGACCAGGAACCGCTGCAGCGAGCTGGACCGCTCGAGCCCCACCACGTCGTACTCAAGCACCTCGGCGAAGCTCAGCCGCGTGCGCCTTGCGAGCGGATGGCTTGGCGCCGCCACCACCACGAACCGGTCCGAGCGGAAGGGGTAGGTCTTGAGCGCGCCCACGTCGACGGCGCCCGCCACGATGCCCACGTCGCCCACGCCCTCGGCGATCAGCCCCACGATCTCGTCCGACAGCCGCTCCTCGAGGTCCACGCTGACGTGGGGATGGGTAGCGAGGAACGAGGAAAGGGGCTCGGGCAGGAATTCCGTGACCGCATTGGTGTTGGCCAGGAGCCGGACCTCGCCGGACAGGCCGCCCGCGAACGTCGACAGGTCTTCGCGCATGCGCGCCGCCTGGCCGAGGATGCCGCGCGCGTGCTTCAGCAGCATCCGGCCGGCGGGCGTGGGCGTCACGCCCTGGCGCGAGCGGGTGAGCAGAACCGCGCCCAGCGTCGCCTCCATGTTGCGGACGCGCGTCGAGGCCGCGGCCAGCGCCAGCGCGCTCTTTTCCGCGCCGGCCGTGATCGAGCCTTCGTCCACCACGTCGCAAAACAGTCGGAGGTCTGTGAGGTCGAACCGCATCCTTCGCCTTTCGCGAAGGAAACCTAGCGCATTCACGCATTGCGCCCAAGCTTCCGTTCGTGAGACTTCGGCAAACGAGAAGGAAGTATTCGGCGGGACCCGCCAGCATCTGAGAACGGTTCGCAGGTTCTCGGCGCCATGTTTCTGATCGAGCGGTGATGCGCGACCTGTCACATTCCCGCGGTTCGTTGACACCCCGGGTCCGACGCTTAGAACAGGTGTCGCCGAGGGCTTTTGGGGAGGCACGGCTTAAGCCATGACGACGGTTCCACGCGGTCCGGCAGACCGGCCCATGTCGCCACACCTGCAGGTATGGCGCTGGCATGTGACCATGCTGACTTCGATCCTGCACCGGGTGACCGGGGTGGGGCTCTACCTGGGCGGCCTGCTCGTCGCGGTGTGGGCCATTGCGCTCGCCAGCGGCCCCGAGCCCTACGCCATCTTCAAGGACCTGCTGGGGTCGCCGCTCGGCAAGTTCGTGATGTTCGGCATGAGCCTGTCGGCCTTCTACCACCTGGGCAACGGGGTGCGGCACCTGATCTGGGACCTGGGCTACGGCCTGGACAAGGACGACGCCAACAGCTCGGCCTTCGTGGTCTTCGGCTTCGCCATCGCCGCCACCATCGCGGTGTGGGTGATCGCCTACATGACGGGAGCGCTCTGATGTCGTTCCGCACGCCGCTCTCCACCGCCCGCGGCCTGGGCTCCGCCAAGCACGGGGTCGGCCACTGGCTGTCCGAACGCGTCGCCGCCGTGGCGCTGATCCCGCTGGTGATCTGGGGCGCCTTCGCCGTGATCCGGCTGGCTGCGCTGGACTACTACGGCGCCGTCTCCTGGATCAGCGAGCCGGTCAATGCGACCCTGATGATCCTGACCATCGCCATCTCCTTCATGCACATGCAGTCGGGCGTGCGGGTGATCGTCGAGGATTACGTCTACACCCACCTCGGCAAGGCGGCCTGCCTGCTGGCCAACCTCTTCATCAGCGGCCTCGCCGGCGCGCTGGCGATCTTCTCCATCCTCAAAGTCGCGCTGGGGGGCGCCTGAACCCATGGCGGCTTACGAATTCACCGAGCACAAGTTCGACGTCGTCGTCGTGGGCGCCGGCGGTTCGGGCCTGCGCGCCGCGCTGGGCTGCGCCCAGGCCGGCCTGAAGACGGCCTGCATCACCAAGGTCTTCCCGACCCGCTCGCACACCGTGGCCGCGCAAGGCGGCATCTCGGCGTCGCTGGGCAACATGGGCGAGGACGACTGGCGCTGGCACATGTACGACACCGTCAAGGGGTCGGACTGGCTGGGCGACCAGGACGCCATCGAGTACCTCTGCCGCAACGCGCCGGCCGCGGTCTACGAGCTGGAGCACTGGGGCGTGCCGTTCTCTCGGACGTCCGACGGCAAGATCTACCAGCGCGCTTTCGGCGGCATGACCAAGAACTACGGCGAGGCGCCGATCCAGCGCACCTGCGCGGCGGCCGACCGCACCGGCCACGCGATGCTGCACACCATGTACGGGCAGAGCCTGGCGAACGACACCGAGTTCTTCATCGAGTACTTCGCCCTCGACTTGATCATGGACGAGGGCGCGTGCCGGGGCGTCACGGCCTGGAAGCTGGACGACGGCACCCTGCACCGGTTCCAGGCCCAGCTGGTCATCCTGGCCACCGGCGGCTACGGCCGCGCCTACTTCTCGGCCACCAGCGCGCATACTTGCACCGGCGACGGCGGCGGCATGACGCTGCGCGCCGGCCTGCCGCTGCAGGACATGGAGTTCGTGCAATTCCACCCCACCGGCATCTACGGCTCGGGCTGCCTGATCACCGAAGGCGCCCGCGGCGAAGGCGGCTACCTGACCAACTCCGAAGGCGAGCGGTTCATGGAGCGCTATGCGCCAACCGTGAAGGACCTGGCGCCGCGCGACATGGTCAGCCGGGCGATGACCATGGAGATCCGCGAAGGCCGTGGGGTGGGTCCGAAGAAGGACCACATCTTCCTGCACCTCGACCACCTCGATCCCAAGATCCTGGCCGAGCGCCTGCCGGGGATTTCCGAAAGCGCGAAGATCTTCGCAGGGGTGGACGTAACGAAGGAGCCGATTCCGGTGCTCCCGACGGTCCACTATAATATGGGTGGTATTCCGACGAACTTCTACTCCGAGGTGGTGACGAAGGCGGGGCGGAACCCCGATCAGGTGGTGCCCGGGCTGATGGCTGTGGGTGAGGCGGCGTGCGTCTCCGTGCACGGGGCCAACCGGCTGGGCAGCAACAGCCTGATCGACCTGGTGGTGTTCGGCCGCTCGGCGGCGCTCAGGGCCGCCGACACGCTGAAGGCCGGCGCCACGCAGCCCGAACTGAAGCCGCACCACACCGACTGGCACCTCGCGCGCCTCGACCGGTTCCGCAACGCCAGCGGCGGCACGCCGACGGCCGACCTGCGGCTCGAGATGCAGATGGCCATGCAGGAGGACGCGGCGGTCTACCGGACAGACACGGCCCTGGCCTCGGGCGTCAAGCGGATGGAGGCGGTCAACGCCAAGCGCGGCGACCTCAAGGTCACCGACCGCTCGATGGTCTGGAACTCCGACCTCATGGAGACCCTCGAGCTCGACAACCTGATCGGCCAGGCCGTGGTCACGGTGGTCGGCGCACACAACCGCAAGGAAAGCCGCGGCGCCCACGCCCACGAGGACTACCCGGACCGCGACGACAAGAAGTGGATGAAGCACACGCTGGCGTGGTTCGACGACCCGACCGGCAAGGTCAAAATCGATTTCCGCCCGGTGCATGACTACACCATGACCAACGAAATCGCGCCGTTCCCGCCGAAGGCGCGGGTCTACTAGGGGAAGGGAAACAGGAACATGGTCCAGCTCACCCTTCCCAAGAACTCGAAGATCAAGCCGACCGGGAAGCATTACCCGGCGCCGGCAGGGGCGACGCACGTCAAGACGTTCAAGATCTACCGCTACGACCCGGACAGCGGCGAGAACCCGCGCTGGGACACCTACGACGTCGACGTGAGCACGTGCGGTCCGATGCTCCTGGACGTGCTCATCCAGATCAAGAACACGGTCGACCCCACCCTGACCTTCCGCCGCTCGTGCCGCGAGGGCATCTGCGGGTCGTGCGCCATGAACATCGACGGGCGCAACGCGCTGGCCTGCATCCAGGGCCACGAGGAGTGCTCGGGCAACAAGATCTCGATCAGCCCGCTGCCGCACATGCCGGTGGTGAAGGACCTCGTCCCCGACCTGACGTTGTTCTACGCGCAGTACGCCTCGATCCAGCCCTGGCTGCAGACCGAGACGCCCGAGCCGCAGAAGGAATGGAAGCAGTCGCCGGAAGACCGCGAGAAGCTGGACGGCCTCTACGAGTGCATCCTCTGCGCCTGCTGCTCGACCAGTTGCCCGAGCTACTGGTGGAACCAGGAGAAGTACCTGGGGCCGGCCGCGCTGCTGCACGCCTACCGCTGGATCATCGACAGCCGCGACGAAGCCACCGGCGAGCGCCTGGACGAGCTGGAAGACCCCTTCAAGCTCTACCGCTGCCACACCATCATGAACTGCGCCCAGGTCTGCCCGAAGGGCCTGAACCCGGCCAAGGCGATCGCCGAGGTCAAGAAGATGCTGGTGGACCGGGTCGTCTGACCCGGCCCGCTAGCTGCGGTTCGGCGGGAACAGGGCGGCGAGCCCGGTGATGACATCGTCGATGAGTTCCGGCTGCCCCGGCCGCGCCGCGCTAAGGCCGGCTGCGCCGTGGGCGGCTGCCCAGACCGCCAGCGTGATCTTGTCGACCGGAGCCTCGCGGCGGCCCAGGGTCTCGATGACTTCCGCCACGACCTGATGCAGCCGGTCCAGCGCCGCGTCCCGCGCCTCGGCGACGACCGGCAGTTCGGCGATCTCGGGGTCGAACATCAGGGCGAACATGGCGGGCTCGGCCCGCGCGTAGGCGAAGTAGCCGGTGGCCCAGGCGCGCAGGCGGCCGCCGGCGACGGCCTCGCGATCGGCCTTCTCGAGGCTGCGGCGCAGCTCGCCGAAGCCCAGCGCCGCGAGTTCGGCCAGCAGGACCCGCTTGCTCTCATAGTGGTGGTACATCGAGGCGGCGGTGATGCCGGAGCGCGAGGCCAGCGCGCGCAGGTTCAGCTGCTTGAGGCCGCCCTCCTCCAGCATGTCCCGCGCCTCGCGCAAGAGGCGGCCGGGCAGGTCGCCCACGTGGTATCGGCGTCCTTCGAGGTTCACACCGTCCAGACTAAACCCAGTTCACCCACGAACCCTAGTTCCGCTTCGGGATCACCACCGGGAGCGTCTCGTAGCCCTTCACGAAGACGGAGTGCGTGCGCAGGGGTTCGCGGAGGAGGCGGACTTCGGGGAAGCGGGCGAGGATCTCTTCCCAGATGATGGTGAGCTGCAGCTCGGCCAGGCGGTTGCCAACGCAGCGGTGGATGCCGAAGCCGAAGGAGAGGTGGTTGCGGGGCCGCTCGCGCTCGATGTTGTAGCGATTGGGGTCCTCGATCTGGGCCTCGTCGCGATTGCCCGAGACGTACCACATCACCACGCGGTCGCCGGCCCTGATGGTCTTGCCGCCGATCTCGAAGTCGCGGGTCGCGGTGCGCGCCATGTGCGCCAGCGGCGTCTGCCAGCGGATGGTCTCGGAGACCATCGACGGGATCAGCGCCGGGTTGGCCCGCAGCTTGTCGTACTGGTCGGGGTTCTTGTTCAGCGCATAGACCGAGCCCGAGATGGTGTTCCGGGTCGTGTCGTTGCCGCCGATGATCAGCAGCACGACGTTGGAGTGGTAGTCGGTGGCCGGGAGGTTCCGGGTGGCCTCGGCGTGGGCCATCATCGACACCAGGTCGAATTTCGGCGGCGCATTCACCCGCTCGGCCCACAGGACGTCGAAGGCGGCGAAGCACGCGTCGGCCTCAGCGCGCTTGTGCTCCCAGCTCTTCGCCGGGCCGAAGCCGGGCGGGTTGGTGAACATGTCCGACCAGTGGGTCAGCTCGCGGCGGCGCTCCTGCGGATAGTCGAAGAGCGTGGCCAGGGTCATGGCCGTCAGCTCCTTGGAGACCAGGTCGACCAAGTCGAACTCCTCGCCGATCGGCAAGCCGTCGAGGATCGCGCCCGCCCGCTCGCGGATCAGGGGCGCCATGGCGTGCAGGTTCTGCGGCGCGACGGCCGGGCTGACCGTCTTGCGCTGGATGTCGTGGCCCGGCGGGTCCATGGCGATGAAGCTGTTTCCGCGCGGCCGCTTGTCGGACTCGGCCTTGGCCTCCAGCGACTGCAGCACGATGCCGTCGGCCGACGAGAACACCTCGTGGTTGGTGTCGACGGTCATGATGTCCTGGTAGCGGCTGATCGACCAGAAGCCGTCGTACTCGGCGCCGCGCGGCGTCCAGTGGATCGGCGCCTCCTTTCGCAGACGGTCGAAGATCGGCCACATGGCGTCGCTGGCGAAGAGGTCGGCCTGGGCCGGGTTCAGCGCCTCGATCGGCACGCTCCACGCCTCGGCCGCGGCGGCCTCACGGAACTCGACAGAGCCGTCGTCCATGACTGTTCCTCCCGGCCTTTGTGGCCGTTTGGATGCATGACGCCGATCCAAACACTGTTCGGCAAGCCGTTTGCTCGGCTGGGCGCGGCCGTCCGCCTCAGGCCGGGACGCGCCGTCGGGCTCGGCGCGCCCGCCGAGGGGCTGGCTCGCGACCCAACGACACGCGCTGAACGGCGTCGATCAGGACGGGGTCCAGCGCGAGCCGGAGCTCTGGCGGCAGGTTCTGGATGCGCCATCGGTTGACGGCGAGCGCGGCGCAGAGCCGCGCGTAGGCCAGGTAGGCCGGGTCGTTTTCCAGCATCGCGCCGCGCAGGTACGCCTCGATCGCGGCTACGCTGCGGAGGTAGTTCACGACGTCGGATGGATCATCGGGGGGCGCTGACACACAACAGCCGTATCAATGGTCAAGCTTGTCCGTAAGGCGGTGCGACCAGCCGCCACACGCGCGAGACGCACCCCCGAGCCAAAGGACACGCAGGGCGTTAGTCCGGGCGGACCAGCAGGTCGCTGACGATGGTCATGCCGAGGATGGGGGCGCCGCCGTCCCGCGTGGCGGCGTCGAACATCGTCTTCGCCTCGGGGTCGTCGTAGGCCATGCCCTCGGCCATCGCGGTCTTCCACGTCGCCTCGTCGGGCCACTCGGCGGCGCCTACGTAGCGACCGTCGGCTGTGCGGCCCAGGCGCGAGCCGTAGCTGCCGTACTTCCGGGTGATGGCCAGCGTGCCGCGGCGCCAGCCCTCCTCGAACTGAGCCTCCATGCCGGGCTTCGCCCGCCATTCGTAGAGAACGAGGAACATCGGGCCTCCCTTACCTAGGGGTGTCATCCCGGTTGCGCCCCAGGCGAAGACCGGGACCCAACCGGCCGCATCCTCGAAGTCGAAGGCGTTCCATCGAGTTCCGAGCCGTCTTGCGGACTCGGAGCTTCGGGGTGGGCTGGGTCCCGGTCTTGGGCTTCGCCCAAACCGGGATGACACGCGGTGGGGCAGATAGGGCGGCGACAACATTTGCCCTCCGTAAGGTCAGCGGGCAAAGAGGGCCCGGCGGCGCGGCGGTTACCTCAGGGGGAAGTTGACGCCAGTGTCACTTTTGGGCATCGGAGTAGTATGAGCCAGTCGGGCGGACATGTGGTGATCGTGGGCGCGGGTCATGCCGGCGGCACGGCTGCGGCGCTGCTGCGCCAGTACGGCCATGAGGGCCCGATCACCATGATCGGGGAGGAACCCATTCCGCCCTACCAGCGCCCGCCGCTGTCCAAAGCCTGGCTGAAGGGCGAGGCCGACGCCGACTCGCTGGCCCTGAAGCCGCTGGAGTTCTACGGCGAGCACGGCATCGACTTCCGCGCCTCGGTGACGGCCACGGCGCTGAACCGGGGCGCGAAGACCGTGGCGCTCTCGGACGGCTCTTCGGTTTCGTACGACACCCTGATCCTGGCCACCGGCGCGCGGGCCATCGCCCTGCCGATCGAGGGCAAGGACCTCGCCGGCATCATGTTCCTGCGCACCGCCGCCGACGCCGAGGCGCTGAAGGCGACCGTCGGGCCGGGCAAGACCCTGGCCGTGGTGGGCGGCGGCTACATCGGCCTGGAGGTGGCGGCCTCGGGCCGGGCGCTGGGCGCCGAGGTTGTGGTGCTGGAACGCGAGGAACGGATCCTGGCGCGGGTGGCCTGCGAGGCGCTGTCGGACTTCTTCACCGCCTACCACGAGAAGCAGGGCGTCACCTTCGAGCTGGGCTGCAGCGTCACGGGCTTCGAAGGCAAGGACGGCCATGTCACCGGCGTGAAGCTGGCCGACGGCCGGGTGATCGCCTGCGACGCCGTCGTGGTGGGCGTCGGCGCGCATCCCAACGACGAGCTCGCCAAGGACGCCGGCCTGGACTGCGCCCGCGGCGTGGTGGTCGACCTGGACGCCCGCTCGGTCAGCGACCCCAACGTCTTCGCCATCGGCGACGTCGCCCACCGGCCGATGCCGGTCTACGAGCGCATGTTCCGCATGGAGAGCGTGCCGAACGCGCTCGAACAGGCCAAGCAGGCGGCCAGCGCCATCGTCGGCCGGCCGCGGCCGGCGGGCGAGTGCCCCTGGCAGTGGTCCGACCAGTACGACCTGAAGCTCCAGATCGCCGGCTACGCCTTCGACGTCGACGAGATCCTGGTGCGCGGCGACCCCGCCAGCGCCAAGTTCGCGGTCTTCCACCTCAAGGGCGACCAGGTGCAGTCCGTCGAGGCGATCAACTCGCCACCCGAGTTCATGATGGGCAAGCTGCTCATCCTCAACCGCAAGCCCGTCGACAAGGCGAAGCTTGCAGACCCGTCCATTTCCATGAAAGAGGTCGCCGCCTGAAAGCGGCGGTTAGTCAGGGGCAGCCATGGCCAAGATCACCTACGTCGAACACAACGGCACCGAGCACGCCATCGACGTGAAGAACGGCCTGTCCGTGATGGAAGGCGCCGTGAAGAACAACATCCCGGGCATCGACGCCGACTGCGGCGGCGCCTGCGCCTGCGCCACCTGCCACGTCTATGTGGACGAGGCGTGGCTGGCCAAGACCGGCGAGCGCTCGGCCATGGAAGAGTCGATGCTCGACTTCGCCGAGGGCGTCGAGGAGAACAGCCGCCTGTCGTGCCAGATCAAGGTCACGGACGACCTGGACGGCCTGCGCGTGACGATGCCGGAGAGCCAGCACTAGGGGG
>NZ_DASWTE010000108.1:0-6455 GCF_036402295.1 Phenylobacterium sp. | reverse complement strand
CCGCCGAGCAACGCGCCGCTCTGCCCCTCTCGGCCCTGCCCGACGGCTGGGAAGACAGCGGCCGCAACCAGCCCTGCCCCTGCGGCTCGGGCAAGAAGTTCAAACACTGCCACGGCGCGCTGGTCTAGGCGCGCCGCCGCCCTACTCGGAATAGACGCGGTACCTGAGCGTCTCCTGCCCGCGGGGCGGGAGGCGGATCAGCCACATGGCGTCGCCGTTCTTGTTGGTCGAGCGGCGTGAGGCCTTCGTCACCTTGAAGCCGTCGCCTTGGTTGGCCTGGCGGTACTCCAGCGTAACCGCCACCGGCTTGTCGTTGACGAACGTCGCCTGGATGTCGGTCCAGTCGGTGCCGTTCGGGCCGGACCTGTAGCCGGTCTCGTCGACGTTGACCTGCACGTCCATGGAACGCCCCAGCTCCAGCTCGACAGGCAAGCCTACCGCAGTGTCGCGGACGCGCCACTGACCCACCAGCAGCGACGCGCCGCTTCCCGGCGACTCCATGACCGTCACGGCGCCGGCCGGCAGCGGCTTGCCCAGCCCGGCCTTCGTCTCGTTCTTCAGGCGCAGGACACTGGTGGCCGGTTCAAGCTCGCCCTCGTCGTGCTGGTCGCCGTCGTAGCGGAACGCGTAGAGGCGCTCGAAGCGGACGCCGCGCTGTTCCAGGAACTGGACCTGTTTGGTCTGGTGGGAGGCGACCGTGGTGGGCTCGGGCAGGGTATAGAGCTTGTAGTCGCCGAGCTCGGACAACGTCGCGCGTCGCTCGGCCGTCACCACGATCTCCTCGAGGCCCTCGCCCGGGACCGCGCCGATCCCGCCGTGGCCGCGCGCGATGGGCGCATTCAGGACCCGGCCGCGAACCGCGACCTGCCGCCGCAAGGGCCAGCACTGGATCGTGAGGCCCGTGGTCGAGAATTCGGGCGGCGCCGTCTCCGCCTCGTGCGAGAGGTTTCCGGCCACGACGTCCGTGGGGGCTCGCACCAGGCTCATCGAGGTCTGGTTGGCGAGCGTGATCCAGCCGGTGAGGTCCAGGGTGCGTCCATCCGCGGCGACACGCGCCACATAGTCAGCCGACCACCCCATCCCGGTCGCCAGATAGCTGAGACGAACCTTGTAGCGCCCAGCCGCGGGCACGTCGGCCAGGATCGAAAACGTGGGCTTGTCCGCGAGGCCGGGCGGCAGGCCATCAAACACCAGCCGTTCGGGCGCACCGCTGCAGCCCAGGCCTTCGACCCGGCCGTCCACCTCCAGCACGGGCCCGTCGGCGCCGGCCCGCAACACAGCCGGCCGGGCGGTCGCGACGCCGGTCTTCGGGTGGGTCCGCACCAGCTGGACCGTCCGGCTTAGCGAGCCCTCGACCAAGGCCCCGGGTGTCAGCAGGTTGTAGTCTTCGTTGCGCTCGACCGTTGGGCCGGGCAGGTCCTCCACGGCCGCGGTTTCGGGAACCATGGTGTCGGAGACGCCCCGGAAGCTGATGCGGCTGCGACCGGCCGGCAGCTCGATCGTGCGGGTCTCGCGGATCATGGCGAGGCCTTCGTAGGGCTCCATCTCCTCGAGCCTGTCGTCGACGCTGATGTCGATCGGTACCCTCAGACGGTAGATGGTGACCGCGGCCTCATCCGGCGCGGTCGAGACGACCTGGCCCGCCGCCGGCCCAGCGGCAAGGGTGGCGGCGAGGAGGATTGCCCCGCGCATCACCAGCCGGTTTCGATGGTGGCCGTCAGCCGCGTCTCGCCGCTGGCCGGAACGGGGACTTCCCAACCCAGGTTGTAGGCGTCGATCCGCTTGCTGGGCAGGCTCTCCTTGGCGACTTTGCCTTCGCGGCCCAGCCCGCCCTGCCGGACGACCACGGTGGCCGGCGCGCCGCGGGCGTTGCGGACCACATAGGCCATTTCGTAGCGCGTGCGGGTGCGGCTGATCTTCTCTGAGCTCACCACCGTGGGCTGGACGGTGACGTCGAAGGCGTCGCCGATCTTTACCGAGACGTCCATGCCGCGCGGCGTGTGGTCGATGCGGTTCTCGCCGACGAACTTGGGCTCGCCGGCCTGGTCGCGGACGTAGACGCGCACGATGCCCGCCGGCAGCTGGTGGCCCAGGCCCGTGGCGTCGGTGTTGGCGAACTGGATCACCACGTCGGCGCTCACCGGCTGCTCTTCGCTTTCAAACCCGTAGCTCCGGTACAGGTAGGTCTTGCGGCCCGTCGCGCCCTTGAGGTCGATCAGGCTGACCTGCTTGGTCTGGTTCTGCGCGACGGTCGTCTTCTGCGACAGCGTGTAGAGGTAGTAGTCGGCCAGGGATTGCGGCCCCTGCGCCATCTGTTGTGGCTGAGCGGCGGCGACGCGCCGCGCAGCGCGGGCGCGGGTCTCACGGTTCCAGTATTCCTGCTCGCTGCCGATCAGGTTGACGTCGCCCGCCACCAGCTGGACGTCGGCCATCGGGTACTCCACGCCCGACTGGTTGGTGAGTGTGACCCACCCCTGGATGTCCAGCGTGCCAGCCTTCTCCTCGAACAGCGCCACATAGTCCGCCTTCCACGACAGGCCGTTCGTGAGATAGCTCAGCGTCGCAGGCCGCACCCCGGCCCTCTGGGAATCCACTGTCACCGACAGCGTCGGCCGAGCCCGCAGGTTGTCGGGGATCCGGTCGAAGATCACGCGGGTCGGGATGTCGTCGGCGCGCAGCACCTCGATCTTGTCGCCCACCCGCAACACCACGCCTTCGTTCACGGAGAGCACCGTGGCCGTCTCGGTGACCTGGGCGCCATTGCCGGGGTTGATGCGGACGATCTGCACCTGCTTGCCGACCGCCTTCTCCATCAGCTTGTCGGGCGTCAGCAGGTCGAAGTCGAAGTTCTGCTCGACGATGCCGATGCCGGCCGCCGACAGCGACACCGTCTCCGGCCGGATGCGCGCCGAGACGTCGCGGAACTCCTGACGCGAGCGGCCGGCCGGGATGTCCAGGCTGCGGACGTCCTGCACCAGGGCGATATCGCTGTTGTAGATCGTGACCGACAGCTTCTGGCCGTCGGCGCCCCAGGCCGGCGCGGCCAGGTCGATGGCGGCTACACTCGCCGCCAAGCTAAGACGAAACACTGACGCACCTCCCCAGGGTTGCGTCCAAGCCTGTCACGCCCCGGCGGCGCAGCGCAAGTGTGAGCCCTAAGCCCGCGCCGCCGCCACCTGTGCCGCGTTCCCGCCGTAGGCCATGCGCGCCTCGATCACCCGCGCCAGGCGCCGCACGCCCTCGTCGATGTCCTCCGGGCTGGACAGGGAGTAGCTGAGGCGCAGGCTGTTGAGCTCCGGCCCCACGGCGAAGAACGGCGCGCCGGGGACGAAGGCCACGCGTTCCTCCGCCAGGGCCGCTTCCAGCAGGCGTGCGCCGTCCAGGCCTTCCGGCAGCCGCACCCAGACGAACATGCCGCCCTCGGGCTTGGTCCAGGCGACGCCCATCGGCATGTGGCGGGCGAGTGCGGCCTGCATGGCCGAGGCGTGGTCGCGGTAGTGCGCGCGCAGGCGGTCGAGGTGGGCCTCGTGGCCGTCGGCGACGATGCGCTCGGCGACCATCTGGTTGATCGTCGACGCATGCAGGTCGGCGCCCTGCTTGAGCAGCACGATCTTTTCGATCACCGCCCGCGGGCCGCAGATCCAGCCCAGGCGCAGCGCCGGCGACAGGGTCTTGGAGAAGGTGCCGCAGAACACCGTCCGCACGTCCTCGATCGAGCCCGAGCGCGCGACGTCGAGCGCCAGCACCATCGGCTCGTCGCACCCTGAGAAGCGCAGCTCGCGGTAGGCGCCGTCCTCGACGACCACGACGTCGTGCGTCTCCGCCAGGTCGAGCAGCCTGTCGCGCTCGCGCCGCGTCATGGTGCGGCCGGTCGGGTTGGCGAAGTCGGGCACCACATAGGCCAGCCGCGCGCCCGCCGGGACCTCGCCACCCAGGTCGGCATAGGTCGGCTCATACGCGTTGAAGGCGCCGAGCGCCCCCATGTAGGTCGGCCGCTCGACCAGCACGCCGTCGCCGCGTCCGAGGAACAGCTTGCCCAGCAGGTCCAGCGCCTGCTGCGAGCCGGCGGTGATGACGATGTTGCCCTCGTCGCACGGCGCGCCGGCGCGGGTCATCCGCTCGGCCACCCAGCGGCGCAGCGACGGCAGGCCCTCGCTCACGGAATACTGCAGCGCCTGCTGGCCGGCGTCGGCAAGCACCTGCGCGTACAGCGACTGCATCCGCTCCAGCGGGAACAGGGCCGGGTCGGGGATGCCGCCGGCGAACGACAGGATGTCGGGTTGGTCGAGCAGCTTCAAAAGCTCGCGGATCTCGGAGGCGCGCACGTGCGCCATCCGCGGACTGAAGCGATCTTCCCAGGTACTCATCGAAGTAATCTCCATCAGGCGGCGGCGGATGGAGGAGGCTGGCCGATCCATCCGCTGGTGGGCGGGGATCGAAAGCGTGGCGCGTCAGACGCGCACGGCCTCGCGAGCCCCCGGACGGGCGACGGCTACCTTCACGATATGTGCGGACCGGCGGCTCATGACGGCGCGACCGTAAGGGTTCGGCGAACGCTTGTCACCGGTCCAGTCGCCGCAGACTGGCTATCGGCGCGTGACGATCGGGAAGCCCGGCTTCGGCGGGGTGAGCCAGCTCAGCAGGCGGGCCAGCGCGGTGCGGTCGCCGATCGCCGCGGCGCCCGACAGGTCGCCGCCGCCCAGGGCGCCCACCAGGAACTGCGAGCGCGGGATGGTATAGACCGCGTCGGCCCTGCCGCCCGCCGGGTCGGCCTCGTAGGTCAAGACGGCGTGCTTCACCCGCACCCGGTAGCGCTCCTTGCGGTCGGGGAACACGAGGTCGATCGAGACCTGGCCTTCCTTCGCCTTCTCCGGGTCGAGGCGCACGGCCAAGAGGTCGAGCAACATCGGCGTCGGCGTGTTGCGCACGAAGTCCAGCGAAGCGCCCTGCACCGGGCTGGCGCGCACGCCGGCCCGCAGCTCCTGGGCGCCCGAGAGGTACATGTTGCGCGAGATCGAGCTCTCGGCCGCCGCACCCTGCCGGAGGTAGGCCCGTGCCAGCAGTTCGCGGGCGGCGTTGTTCTGGGCGTCGGCCGTCACCAGGCGGTTCAGGAGTTCGCCTGCCCAGCGGTCATCCCCGGCATCGAACGCGGCCTGGGCCGCGGCCAGCACCTTCGCGGACCCGCCCATCAGCGCCACATAGCGGGCCGACTCGTCGGTGGGCTCCAGCGGTGCGAGGTGGACGGGATTGGCGTCGTACCAGCCCATGTAACGCTGATAGACTGCCCGGGAGTTGAAGCTCATCGTCCCATAGTAGCCGCGGTTGTACCATTCGCGGTCCAGCGCCTCGGGCAGCTTCAGCCGGTTTGCGATCTCGGCCGGCAGCAGGCCCTCGTTCATCAGCCGCACCGACTGGTCGTGCAGGTACTTGTAGGCGTCGCGGTGCTTCTCGACGTAGTCGGCGATCACCTCGCGGCCGAACCGCGGCCAGGCGTGGCTGGTGATCAGGATGTCGGCCTTGTCGCCGTAGAGCCGCATGGATTCCGAGAGGTAGCCGGCCCACTCCCTGGCGTCGCGCACCAGGGCGCCGCGCGGCGTCAGCACGTTGTGCAAGGTAGCGTTGGCATTCTCGGCCAGGTCCAGCACCTTCAGGTCGGGCAGCCAGAGGTTCATCTCGGCCGGCGCTTCGGTCCCGGGCGTCAACTGGAATTCGATGCGCACGCCGTCGATCGTCAGGGTCTGGCCGGTCTGGGTGATGCTTGTGGTGGGCGGGATCAGCGTCTGCGTCCCGGCGCTGACCGCGGGCCCGATGCCCGAGCTCACCTGGCCTGAGGGGTCCTTGGGCAGCAAGGTCCCGAACTGGTAGCTCGCGCGGCGCGCCATGGCGGCGCCGGCGATGACGTTCTCGCTGACAGCGTGCTCCAGGAAGCCCTCGGGCGCGATCACCTGCACCTTGCCGGCGTCGACGTCGGCCTGGGCAACCATGCCGCGGGCTCCGCCGAAGTGGTCGACGTGGCTGTGGGTGTAGATCAGCGCCACGACGGGCCGCGCGCCGAGCTTCTCGTCGGCGAGGTCGAGCGCGGCCTTGGCAGTCTCGGCCGAGGTCAGTGGGTCGATGACGATCCAGCCGGTCTTGCCGGCGATGAAAGTGGCGTTGGCGAGGTCGAAGCCGCGGACCTGCCAGACGCCTTTGGCCACCTCGAACAGGCCGTGCTTCGCCAAGAGCTGCGACTGCCGCCAAAGGCTGGGGTTCACGCTGACGGGCGCTGCGCCCTTGAGGAAGTCGTAAGCGGCGAGGTCCCAGACCACCCGGCCGTCCTCGGCGGTGATCTTCGGGTTGGCGCGCGTGCCCAGGAAGCCCCGCTCGGCAAAGGCGAAGTCCTGGCGGTCGGCGAAGTCAGGGCCGGCGGCTGCCGGCGTGGCCAAGGCTGCGGCGAGGAGGGCCGCAACGAGCGT
>NZ_DASWTE010000107.1:0-6093 GCF_036402295.1 Phenylobacterium sp. | reverse complement strand
GACGATGTTGTCGTTCTTCAGGCAGTTGGCCGAACGCACCGACAGCTCCAGCTCGTCCACCTTCTTCAGCAGGGCCGGGTTGAAGGGCAGGTCGGGCTTGCCGTCCGCGGCTTCCACGGCCTTCTTGGGCTCGTCGAAGGTGATGAAGATCTGCAGCTGGTCCTGGAGGATGCGGGCGGCATAGGCCACCGCGTCCACCGGGCTGACCGCGCCGTTGGTTTCCAGGTCCATGATCAGCTTGTCGTAGTCGAGGCTCTGGCCCTGGCGGGTGGGCTCGACGCGATAGGCGACGCGCTTGACCGGGGAATAGAGCGCGTCGACAGCGATCAGGCCGATCGGGGCGTCCTCGGGACGGTTCATCTCGGCGGCAACGTAACCCTTGCCGGTCTGGACCGTGAACTCCATGCGCACGTTGGCGCCCTCGTCCAGCGTGCAGAGCACGTGGTCGGGGTTGAGGATCTCGATGTCCGAGGGGGCCTCGATCTGGCCGGCGGTCACCGGGCCGGGGCCGGTGGCGCGGAGCGTCATGCGCTTCGGGCCCTCGGCGTGCATGCGCAGCGCCAGCTGCTTGATGTTGAGGACGATGTCGACAACGTCCTCACGCACGCCTTCCAGCGAGGAGAACTCGTGGACCACGCCGTCGATCTGCACCGCGGTCACCGCCGCGCCTTGCAGGGAGGAGAGAAGCACGCGGCGCAGGCTATTGCCCAGCGTCACGCCGAACCCGCGCTCGAGGGGCTCGGCCACCAGACGCGCCTTGCGGCTGGCGTCGGCGCCGGTCTCGATTTGCGGCTTCTCGGGACGGATAAGCTCGTTCCAGTTTCGTTCGATCACGGGTGTCCCTCGGAAACGCAGGATCGCCGGCCGTAATTCCACGGCCGGCGTCAGGGAATTTTAGCTCTTACGACTAGACGCGCCGGCGCTTGGGCGGGCGGCAGCCGTTGTGAGGAATGGGCGTCACATCCCGGATGGTGGTGATCGTCATACCCACCGCCTGCAGGGCGCGAAGCGCGGATTCACGACCCGAGCCGGGGCCCGAAACGTTGACTTCCAGCGTGCGCACGCCGTGTTCGGCGGCCTTACGGCCGGCGTCTTCCGCCGCCATCTGCGCGGCGTAGGGCGTCGACTTACGCGAACCCTTGAAGCCCATCAGGCCGGCGCTGGACCAGGAGATGGTGTTCCCCTGAGCGTCGGTGATGGTGACCATCGTGTTGTTGAACGAGGCGTTCACGTGCGCCACGCCCGAAGTGATGTTCTTACGCTCGCGTCGCTTAACGCGCGCCGGTTCCTTGGCCATCGACTAGCTCTCTTACTTCTTCTTGCCGGCGATCGGCTTGGCCGGGCCCTTGCGGGTGCGGGCGTTGGTATGCGTGCGCTGGCCGCGGACCGGGAGGCCCTTGCGGTGACGCAGGCCGCGGTAGCAGGCCAGGTCCATCAGGCGCTTGATGTTGACGGCGGTCTCGCGACGCAGGTCGCCCTCGACCATGTAGTCGCGGTCGATCGTCTCGCGGATCTGCAGGACTTCCTGGTCGGTCAGCTGGTTGACGCGCCGGGCGTCCTCGATGCCGACCTTGCTGACGATCTCGCGGGCCTTCGCCTCGCCGATGCCATGGATGTACTGCAGCGCGACGATCACGCGCTTGTTCGTAGGAATGTTGACGCCAGCGATACGGGCCACGTGAGGTGCTCTCCAAGATCACACGACAGAAGCGCGAATGGCGCCCCGACCCTCAACACCCATAGGCGTCGGCCGGCGCGTCCTTCGCGCTCTTTCGCGGAAGCGCTTCGTTATATGGATCGGCGGGTCCCCGTCAATGGCGGAAACGCGCAAATGTGAACGAAATGCTGCACGCGCAAGGGGATGAGCCTCACCCGCGCCGCATAGCTGGGGCCGCCGGCCCGGCCGGCGATGACGAAAGGAAAGCATGAGCGCGGCCATCGCGCAACGGACGCGCCGCCGCACCGTCGGGCAGCCCACGCTGGCGCCTGGTTTTGCCTAGCGCTTGGCGTCGAGCGCGGCATCGATGCCGCTCGCCACCGAGTCGATCGATCCCATGCCGTCGACTTCCACGAGCTTGCCCTGCCCCTGGTAATACGGCAGCAGCGGCGCGGTCTGGGCGTTGTAGGCGTTCAGGCGCACGACGAAGCTCTCGGGGTTGTCGTCCGGACGGCCCGACTCGGCGAAGCGGCCGGCGATGCGCTGCTTCAAGGCCTCGTCGTCCACCTTGAGACGCAGCACCAGGTCGATCTTGCGGCCTCGGCCCTTCAACATCTTGTCCAGGGCCTCGGCCTGCGGCAGCGTGCGGGGGAAGCCGTCGAAGATCGCCCCGCCCGCGGCCTCGGCCTCCGGCAGCCGGCTCTCGATCAGCTCGATGACGATCTCGTCCGAGACCAGGTCGCCGCGCTGCATGATGCCTTCGACCCGCTTGCCGAGCTCGGAGCCCGACGCGATGGCGGCGCGTAGCATGTCGCCCGTGGAAAGCTGGACCATGTTGCGGCCCTCGACCAGGCGCTTGGCCTGGGTCCCCTTCCCCGCCGCCGGCGGCCCGAACAGAATCAGGTTCATTCCAGTTGTCCCCTTCCGCGGCGCTCTTGTTGGCGCCGTCCCCTCAGGTCAGCCAAGGGCGACGGCTAGCGCCGGCCGCCCCGGAGCTTCGACTTCTTGATGAGGCCCTCGTACTGGTGGGCCAGCAGGTGCGACTGGATCTGGGCCACCGTGTCCATGGTGACGCTCACCACAATCAGCAGCGACGTGCCGCCCATGTAGAACTGGGTGCCGGTGAACCGCATCAGCCCCTCGGGCAGCAGACAGACGATCGCGATGTAGGCCGCGCCGATCACCGTCAGGCGCGTCAGCACGAAGTCCATGTACTCGGCCGTGCGCTTGCCGGGGCGGATGCCCGGCAGGAAGCCGCCGTACTTGCGCAGGTTCTCCGCCGTGTCCTCGGGATTGAACACGACCGAGGTGTAGAAGAAACAGAAGAAGACGATCAGCGCGCCGTACAGCAGCATGAACAGCGGCTGGCCGTGCTGCAACTGGCCCACGGCGAACGGCAGCCACTGCATCCATTCCGGCAGGTCGGCGGTGGCGAAGGTGGCCATGGCGGTCGCCGGCAGCAGCAGCAGCGAGGAGGCGAAGATCGGCGGGATCACGCCGGAGGTGTTGATCTTCAGCGGCAGGAATGAGGTGTCGCCGCCGAACATGCGGTTGCCCACCTGGCGCTTCGGATACTGCACCAGGAGCCGGCGCTGCGAGCGCTCCATGAAGACGATGGCGACGGTCACGCCCACGACCAGGAAGGCAATGAGCAGCAGCGTGGCCGTCGTCATGGCGCCGGTGCGGGTGAGCTCCAGGGCCTGGAACAGCTGCTGCGGCAGGGTCGCGACGATACCGGCGAAGATCAGCAGCGAGATGCCGTTGCCGACGCCGCGGCTGGTGATCTGTTCGCCCAGCCACATCAGGAACATGGTGCCGCCGGTCAGCGTCACGACGGTCGACAGGACGAAGAAGACCCCGGGGGTCTCCACCATGCCGGGCGTCTGCACCATGCCGGTGGCGATGAAGAACGATTGCACGATGGCGAGCGCCACCGTGAGGTAACGAGTGTACTGGTTGAGCGTCTTGCGCCCCGCCTCGCCGCCTTCCTTCCGCAGCTTCTCCCACGGCGGGTACACGGTGCCGAGCAGTTGAACGATGATCGATGCCGAGATGTACGGCATCACGTTCAGGGCGAAGATGGCCATCCGCTCGACGGCGCCGCCCGAGAACATGTTGAACATGCCCAGGATGCCCTGGGCCTGGCCCTGGAACGCCGCCTGGAAGGCGGCCGCGTCGATGCCCGGGATCGGGATGTAGGTGCCCAGGCGGTAGACGATCAGCGCCCAGAGCGTGAACCAGATGCGCTTGTGGAGCTCCGTCGCCTTGCGGAAGGCGTCGAAGTTCAGATTGGCGGCGAGCTGTTCAGCGGCCGAAGCCATACGGCAAATCCCCTGACTCGGTAGTCGTGCTCAGATAGGACGCGCCGGCCCCGATAGCGAGGCCGGCGTTGTCACAGTCCGGCTTAAGCCTCGGCGGCGGCCGCTTCCGGCTTCGTCGTGGTCAGGGTGCCACCGGCCTTCTCGACGGCCGCGCGGGCCGAAGCGGTGGCGGCGTACACGGTCAGGGTGAGCTTGGTCTTCAGCTCGCCCTCGCCCAGCAGCTTCACGCCGTCCTTGGCGCGGCGGATCACGCCGGCGGCCAGCAGGGCGTCGGCGTCGATGGCCTTCTTGGCGTCCAGCTTGCCGGCGGCGACCGCCTGCTCGATGCGCCACAGGTTCACCTCGGCGAAGTCCTTGCGGTTGCGCGAGTTGAAGCCGCGCTTGGGCATGCGCATGTGCAGCGGCATCTGGCCGCCTTCGAAGCCGGCGATGGCGACGCCCGAGCGCGCCTTCTGGCCCTTCACGCCGCGACCGGCGGTCTTGCCCTTGCCCGAGCCCGGGCCACGGCCGACGCGCATGCGGCCCTTGGTGGAGCCGTCACGCGGAGCGAGTTCGTTGAGTTTGGTCATCTGTGCCTCTCCTTGGAGATCTGGCGCCCGGCGGAGGCCGGACTCGGCGTTGGAAAACTGCGGCCCCGAAAGGCCGAAGGGGCCCCGAAGGGCCCCGGGGCGGCGGACTTAGTCCACCACCTCGACCAGGTGAGCCACCTTGGCGATCATCCCGCGCACCGAGGGGGTGTCCTCGAGCTCGGAGACGCGACCGACCTTGTTCAGGCCCAGGCCCGCGAGAGTCGCGCGCTGGTCCTTGGTCCGGCGGATCGGGCTGCCGGTCTGGCGAACTTTGACTTTGGCCATGAGCTTAACCTTCCGCATCCGCGGCGGGCGCAGCCGCCGAGGCGCCGTCGGCGCGGCGGCCGATCACGTCCGACACCTTCTTGCCGCGCTTGGCGGCAACCTGGCGAGGCGAGGACTGGGCCTTCAGCGCTTCGAACGTCGCGCGCACCATGTTGTAGGGGTTGGACGAGCCGACCGACTTGCCGACGACATCCTGGACACCCAGGGTTTCGAGCACCGCGCGCATCGGACCGCCGGCAATGACGCCGGTGCCGGGAGGCGCCGCGCGCACCATCACCTTGCCCGCGCCCCAACGGCCGTTGCCGTCGTGGTGCAGGGTGCGGCTCTCGCGCAGCGGCACGCGGATCATCGACTTCTTGGCTTCTTCGGTCGCCTTGCGGATGGCTTCCGGCACTTCACGCGCCTTGCCGTGACCGAAGCCCACGCGGCCCTTCTGGTCGCCGACGACCATCAGAGCGGCGAAGGAGAACCGGCGGCCGCCCTTCACGGTGGCGGCGACGCGGTTGATGTGCACCAGCTTCTCGACGATTTCGCTGTCGCGCTCTTCTTCGTTTGAGCGGTTGCGACGATCGCCGCGCTGTTCGTCTCTGCGAGCCATGATCGTTCCTTAGAAATTCAGGCCGGCTTCGCGCGCGGCGTCCGCCAGGGCCTTCACCCGGCCGTGGTACAGGTAGCCGCCACGGTCGAAGACGACGTTCTTGACGCCCTTTTCGATCGCGCGCTGGGCCACGAGGGCGCCGACCTTGGCGGCGGCGTCCTTGTCCGAACCCTTGGCCTTGGCCTTCTTCTCGCCTTCCAGCGAGGAGGCGGCCGCGAGCGTCACGCCGTTCTCATCATCGATGACCTGGGCGTAGATGTTCTTGGCCGAACGGAAGACCGACAGCCGCGGGCGGCCGTTCGCCACCTTGCGGAGGTGGGTGCGGACACGTTGCGCGCGGCGCGCGGTGGATTCGCGGGGAGAAAGGGCCATGGCTTACTTCTTCTTGCCTTCCTTGCGCCGGACCTTCTCGCCGGCATAGCGCACGCCCTTGCCCTTGTAGGGCTCCGGCGGACGGATGCGGCGGATCCGGGCGGCGATTTCGCCGACCATCTGCTTGTCGATGCCCGAGATCTTGATCTCGGTCTGCTTCGGCACGGCGAACGAGATGCCCGCCGGCGGCGGGATGTCGACGTCGTGGCTGAAGCCGAGCTGCATGGAGAGCGCCTGGCCCTTCATTGCCGCGCGGTAGCCGACGCCGACCAGCTCGAGGGTCTGCTCATA
>NZ_DASWTE010000106.1:0-28673 GCF_036402295.1 Phenylobacterium sp. | reverse complement strand
GGCGTGCTGCCGTTCGGCGACGAGCGGCTGGACGGGCGGCTGGCGGGCGGCGGGCTGCCGCTGGGGCGCTGGCACGAGATCGTGGGCGCGGGCCTGGAGGTCGAGACCTCGGCCGCGCCGGGGGCCTACGCCGCGCTGATGGCCGCGCCGCTTGCGCGCCGGGGCGAGGCGGTCTGGGTGCTGCGCCGCGACGACCTGTGGGCGCCGGGTTTGGCGGGTCTGGGCTTTCCCACCGAGCGGCTGATCCAGGTCTGCGCCCGCGACGAGGCCGAGGCGCTGTCAGTGATGGAGGACGCGCTGGCCACCGTCGGCGTGGCGGCGGTGTTCGGCGAGGTGGAGGCGGTGGACCTCACGGCCGGGCGGCGACTGCAGCTGGCCTGCGAGCGGCGCGGGGCCACGGGCTTCGTAATCAAGCGCCGCCCGTTCGGCGGGACGGCGAAACAGGAGGCCGCGGGCTCGGTCGCCGCCACGCGCTGGCGGGTCGCTTCCGCCCCCTCCGAGCCGCCGGCCGGCGAGTTCGGGCTGGGAAGCCCGCGGTTCCGCGTGGAGCTCGAACGCTGCCGGGGCGGGCGGACCGGCGCATGGATCCTCGAGGCCGATCAGGCCTACTCGTGGGAGGCAGGCGATGTCGCGCATCCTCTGCGCCTGGTCGCCGACCTGGGCGATCGCGAACTGGCGCCGGCGCAACCCGTCCGACGCGCCGCCTAGCGTTCCCAGCGCCCCCTCCGCCACTTCGTGGTCCCCCTCCCCCGCGGGCGGGGGAGGAACTGGGCGCGGACAGTCGGGCTTCAGTTCCTCCCCCCTTCCAAGGGGGGAGGGGGACCACGAAGTGGCGGAGGCGGCGCTGCCGCCGCTCGCACTTGTGGAGACCGTCCGGCAGGTCCGCCGGCTGGCCGCCGTCAGCCTGGAGGCGAACCGGCTAGGCCTCTACCCCGGCCAGAAGGCCACCGACGCGATGGCGCTGGTCCCCGAGCTTGCGACCGCCGACGCCGATCCCGAGGCCGACGCCGAAGCGCTGACCGCGCTGATCGACTGGTGCGTGCGTTTCTCGCCAGCGGTGGCGGCCGACGCGCCCGACGGCCTCTTCCTCGATATCACCGGCGTCGCCCACCTATGGGGCGGCGAGGCCGAGTTGCTGGCCGACTTCCGCGCGCGCCTCTTGGACAACGGCCTGCCGTTCCGCCTCGCCATCGCCGACACCCCGGGCGCGGCCTGGGCGCTCAGCCGGTTCGGCCGCGACGGGACGATCGCGCCACCCGGCGGCCAGGGCGAGCTGCTCGCGCCCCTGCCGCCCGCCGCTCTGCGCCTCGACCCCGAGGCCGCCGCCCAGATCGAGCGGCTGGGCCTGCGCCGGGTGGGCCAGCTGATGGAGATCCCCCGCGCCCCGCTCGGCCGCCGGTTCGGGGCGCGCACCCTGGAGCGGCTGGACCAGGCCCTCGGCCGCGCGGCCGAAGCGCTCGTCTTCCGCCGCCCGCCCACGCCCTGGATCGCGCGGCTGGCCTTCTTCGAGCCGATCAGCGCGCCCGAGGACATGGCCCGCGTCACCGAGGACGTCACCGCCAAGCTCTGCGCCCGGCTGGAGGCCGAGGGCCAGGGCGCCCGGCGCTTCGAGATCGCCTTCCACCGGGTGGACGGCAAGGCCCTGCCGCTGACGATCGGCCTGTCGCTGGCCGGCCGCGACGCGCGCCGCATCGCGCGGCTGTTCCAGCCCAAGCTGGAGACGGTCGATCCCGGCTTCGGCATCGAATCGGTGACCATCTGCGCCTACGCCGTCGAGCCCGTCTCGGGCCGCCAGGTGCGCATCGAGGCGGGGCTGGATGCGGCGGTCGAGGACGGCCTCGCGCCGCTGGTCGACCGGCTGGTCAACCGCCTGGGCCCCGAGCGCGTCTGGCGCGCCGCCCCGGTCGAGAGTCACGTGCCCGAGCTCGCCGTCGGCCGCGACCCGGCCCTGGGCGCCGATCCCTCCGAGGCGCAGCCCTGGGACCGCGAGGCGCCGCGCCCGGTGCGCCTGTTTCGCCGCCCCGAGCCGCTGGAGCAGGTCTTCGCCCTCCTGCCCGACGACCCGCCGCGGCAGTTCCGCTGGCGCGGCCGCCTGCACGAGGTGCGCCGCGCCGAGGGGCCCGAGCGGATCGGCGACGAATGGTGGAAGCGCGAGATCGGCGAGGTCTCGGTCGCCCACGTCCGCGACTACTACCGGGTGGAGGACCAGGACGGCGCCCGCTTCTGGCTGTTCCGCGCCGGCCTCTACGGCGAGGGCGACGGGCCGCCGAAATGGTGGCTGCACGGGGTGTTCGCGTGACCCGATACGCCGAGCTTCAGGCCACCACCAACTTCTCGTTCCTGCAGGGCGCGTCGCATCCGCATGAACTGGTCATCGGGGCCGAGGCTCTGGGGCTGGAGGCGATCGGCGTTTGCGACCGCAACAGCCTGGCCGGCGTGGTGCGGGCTTGGCGGCAGGTGCAGGACATGCGCCCGTCCGGGGCGAGGATCCGGGCGCTGACCGGCTGCCGGCTCGACTTCGCCGACGGCACGCCCAGCCTCATCGTCTACCCCTCCGACCGCGAGGCCTATGGGCGGCTCACCAAGCTGCTCACCGCTGGCCAACTCCGGTCCGAGAAGGGCGAGTGCGAGTTGCACTGGGAGGACTTCCTGGCCCACGCCGAGGGCCAGCTCACCCTGGTGGTCCCGCCCGAACGGCTGGACGAGGCCTTTGCGGGCGATCTGCGGCGGATCACGCGCGAACTGCCCGACGTCTGGCTGGCCGCCGCGCGCCGCTACGGCCCGCGCGACCTTGCCCGCCTGAGCCGGCTGGGCGCGCTCGCCGAGCTCAGCGGCATGCCGATGGTGGCCACCAACGACGTGCTCTACCACGGCCCCGAGCGCCGCCCGCTGCAGGACGTGCTGACCTGCATCCGTGAGACCTGCACGATCCACGAGGCCGGCCTGCGGCTGGCCGCCAACGCCGAGCGCCACCTGAAGGCGCCCGACGAGATGGCCCGCCTCTTCGCCCGCTTCCCGGGTGCGGTGGAACGCAGCGCCGAGATCGCCGAGCGCGTGACCTTCGACCTGGGCGATCTGCGCTACGAGTACCCCGACGAGCCGGTGCCGCCCGGCAAGACGGCGATCCAGCACCTGCGCGACCTGGCCTGGGCCGGGGCGGAATGGCGCTATCCCGACGGCATCCCCGACAAGGTGCGCAACCTGGTCGCCCACGAGCTCGACCTGATCGAGAAGCTCGACTACCCCAACTACTTCCTGACCGTGCACGACATCGTCCGCTGGGCGCGCGACCAGGAGATCCTCTGCCAGGGCCGCGGCTCGGCGGCCAACTCCTGCGTCTGCTTCTGCCTGGGCGTCACCTCGGTCGATCCCACCAAGCCCGACCAGGACCTGCTCTTCTCGCGCTTCATCTCCGAGAACCGCAACGAGCCGCCCGACATCGACGTCGACTTCGAGCACGAGCGGCGCGAGGAGGTGATGCAGTACGTCTACCGCCGCTACGGCCGCCACCGCGCGGCCATCGTGGCGACGGTGATCCACTACCGCCCGCGCATGGCGATCCGCCAGGTGGGCAAGGCGCTGGGGCTGACCGAGGACATCACCGCCGCGCTCGCCAACACTGTCTGGGGCAGCTACGGCGACGACGTCCCCGACGAGCACATCCGCCAGGCCGGGCTCGACCCGGACGCGCCCGAGATCCGCCGCGCCACGGCGCTGGCCCAGGAGCTCCTGGGCTTCCCGCGGCACCTGTCGCAGCACGTGGGCGGCTACGTGCTGACAAAGCGGCGGCTGGACGAGACCGTGCCCATTGGCAACGCGGCCATGGACGACCGCACCTTCATCGAATGGGACAAGGACGACATCGACGCCCTGAAGCTGATGAAGGTCGACGTGCTGGCGCTGGGCATGCTGACGGCGCTCCGGAAGAGCTTCGCGCTGCTGCCGCCGATCGGCGGCCGCCAGGTGACCGACGTCGCCCACATCCCGCAGGAGGACCCGGCCGTCTACGACATGCTCTGCAGGGCGGACTCGGTGGGCGTGTTCCAGGTGGAGAGCCGGGCGCAGATGTCGATGCTGCCCAGGCTCAAGCCGCGGAAGTTCTACGACCTGGTCATCGAGGTCGCGATCGTGCGGCCGGGGCCGATCCAGGGGAACATGGTCCACCCCTACCTGAAGCGGCGAAGCGGGATCGAGCCGATCACCTTCCCCTCGCCGCATCCTGACCACGGCCCGCCCGACGAGCTGATGGACATCCTGCGGAAGACCCATGGCGTGCCGCTCTTCCAGGAGCAGGCCATGCGCGTGGCCATCGTCGCGGCGAAGTTCTCCGACGACGAGGCCGACCGGCTGCGGCGATCCATGGCCACGTTCCGCAACGTGGGCACCATCGGGGAGCATGGCCTGAAGTTCGTGAAGGGCATGATGGCCCGCGGCTACGAGCAGGAGTTCGCCGAGCGCTGCTTCCAACAGATCGAGGGCTTCGGCTCGTACGGCTTCCCCGAGAGCCACGCGATCAGCTTCGCGATCCTGGTCTACGTCTCGGCCTGGGTGAAGCACCACTGGCCCGACGCCTTCCTCGTGGGCCTGCTCAACAGCCAGCCGATGGGCTTCTACCAGCCGGCGCAGCTGGTCCGCGACGCGCGCGAGCACGGGGTCGAGGTGCGGCCGCCCGACGTGATGTTCAGCGACTGGGACTCGACCCTCGAGGCGCGGGACGACCCCGAGGAGCGGCTGCGGCCGGTGCGGCTGGGCCTGCACCAGATCAAGGGGCTGAAGCAGGACAGCGACGGTGCGGCCATCGTGGCGGCGCGGGCGGCCGGCGCGCGCACGGTCGAGGACTTCGCCCGCAGCCGGATCTCGCGCCGCGCGCTGGAGCTGCTGGCCGAGGCCGACGCCTTCCGCAGCCTGGGCCTGACCCGGCGCGAGGCGCTGTGGGCGGTGAAGGGGCTCGCGGGCGAGTGGGGCGCCGAGAAGGAGGCCCCCCTGCTGCTGCGCCAGAACCTGAAGGAAGCGCAGGTCCCACTGCCGTTCATGACCGCCTCGCAGGGCGTGGCCGAGGACTACCGGACCACCAGCCTTTCCCTGAAGGCCCACCCGGTGGACTTCTTCCGGGAGGACCTGGCGCGGCAGGGCGTCGTGCCCTGCTCGGTGCTGAAGACCGCCCGCGACCGCCGCCGGCTGTCGGTGGGCGGCCTCGTGCTGGTGCGCCAGCGCCCCGGCACCGCCAAGGGCGTGGTGTTCATGACGCTGGAGGACGAGACCGGCATCGCCAACATCGTCGTCTGGCGCGACGCCTTCGAGGCCAACCGGCGGCTGGTGATGACCTCGTCGTTCCTGATCGTGCACGGCCAGGTGCAGAGCGTGGACGGCGTCGTCCACGTGGTCGCCGAGCGCTTCAGCGACCTCTCCCGCCGCCTGGCCGAGCTGCGCGAGGACCAGGGCGAGATCGCCGCCCACAGCAGGGTCACCGGGGGCCTGATCCGCAGCCGCGACTTCCACTGATCGCCGGCCGGCGGGGCGGAATCCCCTTATCAAACGCCTGGATGGCGCCTATGACTCTCACAACTGTGGCGTGGGCGGCGTAAGCGCGAATGGTCGGATTCCTGCTGGTGGGCGACAATGTGCCGTTCGTCGCCGCGCTCGTCCTGATGCTCCTGATCGGCGCGGCCGAGCTGGCCGGCCTGGGCTCCAGCCTGGTTTCCGACGCCGACGCTTCCGCCGATCTCTCGCTGCTCCAGTGGCTGAACCTGGGCCGCCTGCCGCTGCTCATGCTCCTGGTGGTCTTCCTGCTGAGCTTCGGCGTCCTGGGCCTGATGGGCCAGCGGCTGGTCGCCGCGCTCATCGGCCAACCCGCGCCGTGGTTCCTCGCCGCCCCCCTGGCCCTGGCCGCCGCCCTGCCCACGACCCGCGCCGCCGGCCGCCTGTTCGCCCGCTACCTGCCCACCGAGGAGACCACCGCCGTCGACCGCGACACCCTCGTGGGCCGCATGGCCGTCGTCGTCACCGGTGAGGCCGCTGCGGGATCGCCGGCCCAGGCCCGCGCCCGCGACGCCCACGGCCAGCCGCACTACGTCATGGTCGAGCCCGACGCGCCCGAGGACGTCTTCGCCGAAGGCGAGACCGTCGTGCTGGTGCGACGAGCCGGCGCCACCTTCTTCGCGATCCGCGGCGGGCCCGCCCTGCAGGACGCACGTCTCTAGTTTCTCTCCGGGGGGAGTTCCATGTTCACGCCCATTCTCGACATCCTGATCCTCGCCGGCGTCGGCCTCGCCGGTCTCCTGATCCTCGGCCTTATCCTGGCCCGCCTCTACAAGCGCGCGTCCAAGGAGGTCTCGTTCGTCCGAACCGGCTTCGGCGGCGAGAAGGTGGTGATGAACGGCGGCGCGCTGGTGCTGCCGGTCTTCCACGAAACGATTCCCGTGAACATGAACACCCTGCGGCTCGCCGTGGAGCGGAACAACGAGCAGGCGCTGATCACCAAGGACCGTATGCGCGTAGACGTGATCGCCGAGTTCTACGTGCGGGTGCAACCGAGCGCCGACGCCATCTCGGCCGCCGCCCAGACGCTGGGCCTGCGCACCATGCACCCGGAGCAGCTGAAGGAGCTGATCGAGGGCAAGTTCGTTGACGCCCTGCGCTCGGTGGCCGCCGAACTGACAATGACCGAGCTGCACGAGCAGCGAACGCACTTCGTGCAGAAGGTGCAGCAAGTTTCGAGCGAGGACCTCTTGAAGAACGGCCTGGAGCTGGAGAGCGTCTCGCTGACCGGCCTCGACCAGACCGCCATGGAGCACTTCAACCCGTCCAACGCGTTCGACGCCGAGGGCCTGACCCGCCTGACCCAGGAGATCGAGCTGCGCAAGAAGCTGCGCAACGACATCGAGCAGGACACCCTCGTCCAGATCAAGAACAAGAACCTGGAGACCGAACGCCAGACGCTGACCATCGGCCGCGACGAGGAGTACGCCCGCCTCGAGCAGCAGCGCGAGGTGGAGATCCGCCGCGCGACGCAGGCTGCCGAGGTGGCGCGCGAGCAGGCGGCCAGCAACCAGGCCGCCGAAGCCGCCAAGATCGGAGCCGAGCGCCAGATCCAGCAGGCCAAGATCGAGGCCGACCGCGCCGTGGCGCAGGAACGCATCGCCATGGAGCAGCAGCTCGAGGAGCGCGAGGTCGAGAAGGCCAAGGCGGTCGAGCTCTCCGAGCAGGACCGCGCCATCGCCGTCGCCGAGAAGTCGCGCGCCCAGTCCGAGGCCCAGGCCCAGGCCGACAAGGCCCGGGCGCTCGCCGTGCAGGCCGAGGAACGGGTCGTCACCGCCCGCGAGACCGAGGCCGCCGAGCGCCAGAAGGCCATCGAGCTGATCGAGGCCGCCCGTGAGGCCGAGCGGGAGGCGATCGGCATCCGCGTCGCCGCCGAGGCCGAGAAGGCCGCCGCCGTCGACCGCGCCGTGGCGCTCCGCGAACAGGCCAAGGGCGAGGCCGACAAGGTCAAGATCGCCGCGACCGCCGGGGCCGAAGCGGTGCGCCTGTCCGCCGAGGCCGACCGCGTGCGCTACGACGTGGATGCGACCGGCCAGAAGGCGGTCAACGAGGCCGCCAACGTGCTGTCGGCCGAGCAGGTCGCGCTACGGATCCGGCTGAGCCTGATCGAGAACCTCGACCGGATCATCGCCGAGAGCGTGAAGCCGATGGAGTCCATCGACTCCATCAAGATCGTCCAGGTCGATGGCCTGAACCCGGGCAATGGAACCTCGTCCGACGGCGTGGCCGGCGGCAACCTCGCCGACAATGTCGTCGCCAGCGCCCTGCGCTACCGCGCGCAAGCGCCCCTGGTCGACCAGCTGCTCGCGGAGATCGGGTTGAACGGCAAGGACACCAACGGCCTCACCGCGGCGCTGAGGGCGAACGGCGGACCGCCGGCGGCGGAGTCCGACCCCGCATCCGGCGAGTGAGCTCACCCCAGATTCCGGAGGCGGCGCTGTCGGTCTAAGCTCATCTCGAACGTCCTTGGGCTGGGAGGTTCCAGATGACGCACGCCATCCAACTGCTCGTGGGCGCCCGCAAGGGGGCCTGGATCTACACCAGCGACGAAAGCCGCACGCAGTGGTCCGTCACCGGCCCGTTGTTCCTGGGGCAGATCGTCAACCACTTCGTCCGCGATCCGCGGGACGGGAAGACGCTCCTGATGGCGGCGTCCACCGGCCACCTCGGGCCCACCGTCCTGCGCTCGACCGACGGCGGCGAGACCTGGACCGAGGCCAGGCAGCCGCCCGCGTTCCCGAAGGGCGAGCCGCACGGCCGTTCGGTGGACCACTCGTTCTGGCTGGAGCCGGGCCACGCCTCCGAGCCTGGCGTCTGGTGGGCCGGCTCGTCGCCGCCCGGCCTGTTCCGCAGCGCCGACGGCGGCGACACCTGGGAGAGCGTGGACGGCCTCAACCAGCATCCGCAGGTGATGGACTGGTTCCCGCCCGAGGGCGGCACGCCGGACGGGGCCATCCTGAACCAGATCCTGATCGACCCGCGCGACGCCCGGCACATGTACCTGGCCACCTGCTCGGCCGGGGTGCTGGAGACGGCCGACCAGGGCCAGACCTGGCGGCCGCTGAACCAGAACGTCCGCTGCGACTTCCTGCCGGACCCCTATCCCGAGTTCGGCCAGGACAGCCACTACGTGGCGCTCGCTCCCACCGATCCCGACCGGCTCTGGCAGCAGAACCACTGCGGCATCTATCGCCTGGACCGGCCCGGCGAGCGCTGGGAGCGGATCGGCGACAACATGCCCCGCGACGTGGGCGATATCGGCTTCACCATCGTGCCGCATCCCCGCGACCGTGACACCGCGTGGGTCTGGCCGATGGATGGCACCGAGGTCTGGCCGCGCACCAGTCCGGGAGGCCGGCCCGCCGCCTACCGCACGCGCGACGGCGGCGCCTCGTGGGAGCGGCAGGACAAGGGCTTCCCCGCCGAGCAGGGCTGGTTCACGGTCAAGCGCCAGGCGTTCTGCCGCGACGGGAACGACCCGCTGGGCCTCTACATCGGCACGACCGGCGGCGAGATCTGGATGAGCGGTGATGAGGGCGGAAGCTGGCGCCAGATCGCCGCCCACCTTCCCGAGATCTACTCGGTCGCCGCCGTCCCGGCCGCGCCATGATCCGGGTCGCCATCCCCTCGCAGCTCATCGCCTACACCGATGGCGCGACGCAGGTGGAGGCGGCGGGCGACACCGTGGGCCGGGTGCTGGACGATCTCGACCGCCGCTTCCCGGGCCTTAAGTTCCGGGTGATCGACGAACAGGACCGCATCCGCCGGCACATGCGCATCTTCGTCGGCCAGGACGAGGCGAAGACTATAGCCGTACCGGTCCGTGACGGCGGAGAGCTGCTGATCTTCGGCGCGCTGTCGGGCGGCTAAATCGGCATCACGCCAGGCTTCGGCGTCGCCGTCGCCACCGTCTCGGCCGTGATGGGCGCGCCCGCCGCGCGCAGCGCATCGCGGTGACCGGCGATCGGCGTCGTCATGCAGACGTCCTCGTAGGGCTGCAGCATCCGCAGCGCCGGGTGGTTCAGCACGCGGCCCACGAACGTCGCCGTCTTCGGCCAGCGGCCCGCGTCGACGCTGAAGCGCGCGAATCCGGCATTGCGGAAGAAGGCGCCCAGCGAGATGTCGGCCAGGCCCAGCAACTCGCCGAACAGGTACCCCTGCGCCGGGACCTGCCGCTCCAGGTAGTCGAGCACGCCCGGAACGTCGGTCTCGAGCGCGGCGGCGATCACCGCCTTGTCGCCCTTCTCGCCCCAGACGGCGGGCTTGATCACCGCGTTCTGAAACAGCCGCCAGATGAAGACGTCGCCCATGCGGGTGTCGGCGTATTCCTCGAGCCAGCGGGCGCGCGCCCGGTCGGCCGGCGCCTGCGGCAGCAGCGGATGGCCGGGATAGGCCTCGTCGAGGTAGGCGCAGATCACCGAGGAGTCGCAGAGCTCGACAGCGCCGTCGATCAGCACCGGGATGCGCCGCAAGGGGCTCACCCGCTCGAACTCAGCGTCGCCGTAGAAGGGCGTGATCGGATCGATCTCGTAGTCGAGGCCCTTCAGGTGCAGGCAGGCCAGAACCTTGCGGACATAGGGGCTGACGTAGCCGCCGATCACCTTCATGCGCGCCTCCCGGGTTCTGCCGGGAAGGTGGGCCGAGCGAGAGACGCCCGCAAGGCCGCGGCGGCGGCAGCGCCCCCTCCACCACCTCGTGGTCCCTCTCCCCCGCAAGCGGGTGAGGGGGAGGGGGACCGCTAAGCAGTGGAGGGACGCTGCGCCAACTCAGAACTTCAGCGCGCGCGCTTCCTTCACGTGCGGCAGGGCCTGGATCTTGGCCAGCAGCTTGGCGTCGGGCTCCTGGTCCACGCCCACCAGCGCGATGGCGTCGTCGCCGGCGTCGATGCGGCCCAGGTTGAAGGTTGCAATGTTCACGCCCGCCTCGCCCAGCAGGCCGCCCAGGGCGCCGATGAAGCCCGGCTTGTCCAGGTTGTTGACGTAGAGCATCCGGGCCTGGAACGGCGCGTCCAGCTCCATGCCCTTCACCTCGACGACGCGCGGCGCGCCGGCCAGCACCGACCCGGCGAACGAGCGCTTGCCCTTCTCGGTGGTGACGGTGATGCGCACGAGGCTCTCGTAAATCGGCGAGCTTTCCTGGCGGCTCTCCGAGACGGTGATGCCGCGTTCCTTCGCGACCGCCGGCGCCGAAACCATGTTGATCTCGGCCAGCATCGGCCTCATCACGCCGGCCAGCGCCGCGGCGCTGAGCGGCTTGGTGTTGAGCTTGGACACCTCGCCCTCGAAGGCGATGTCCACGCCCTTGATGCCGTAGTCCAGCATCTGGCCGGCCAAGGCGCCCAGCTTCTCGGCGAGCGCCACGAAGGGCTTCAGGCGCGGCGCCTCCTCGGCCGTGACCGAGGGGCTGTTCAGGGCGTTGGTGACGGCGCCGGTGAGCAAGTAGTCGCTCATCTGCTCGGCCACCTGCAGGGCCACGTTCTCCTGGGCCTCATTGGTCGAGGCGCCCAGGTGCGGCGTGGCGATGAAGTTCTCGGCGCCGAACAGCGGGTTGGCTTTCGCCGGCTCCTCGATGAAGACGTCGAACGCGGCGCCGCCCACGTGGCCCTCGTCCAGCAGCTTGCGCAGCGCGGCTTCGTCGACCAGGCCGCCGCGGGCGCAGTTGACGATCAGCACGCCCTTCTTGGTCTTCTTGAGGTTCTCTTCCGACAGAATGTTGCGGGTCTTGTCGGTGAGCGGCGTGTGCAGGGTGATGATGTCGGCCCGCGCCAGCAGCTCCTCCAGCTCGACCTTCTCGACGCCGATCTCGACCGCGCGCTCTTCCGAGAGGAAGGGGTCGTAGGCGACGACCCGCATCTTCAGGCCGTTGGCGCGGTCGGCGACGATGCCGCCGATGTTGCCGGCGCCGATCAGGCCCAGCGTCTTGGCGTAGAGCTCGACGCCCATGAACCGGTTCTTCTCCCACTTGCCGGCCTGGGTGGAGACGTCGGCGGCAGGGAGCTGACGGGCCAGCGCGAACATCATCGCGATGGCGTGCTCGGCAGTGGTGATCGAGTTGCCGAAGGGGGTGTTCATCACCACGACCCCGGCGGCGGTGGCCGCGGGGATGTCGACATTGTCGACGCCAATGCCGGCGCGGCCGACGACCTTGAGGTTCTTGGCGGCGGCGACGACGTCCTTGTCGACCTTGGTGGCCGAGCGGATGGCGATGCCGTCGTACTGATCGACGATCTTGAGCAGTTCGTCCTTCGAGAGGCCGGTCTTCACGTCGGCGTCGACGCCGCGCTGCTTGAAGATGTCGATGGCGGCGGGGCTGAGTTTGTCGGCGATGAGCACGCGGGGCATGGGGAGTCTCCTCGGGGAGAGCCCTCCCGGCGCGGCCGGGAGGGAAAATTGGGATCAGTTGGGTGGCGGGCCGCTTAGGCGGCTTGCAGGTCGGCGACGACGGAGGCGAAGGCCCAGTCGAGCCAAGGCGTGAGCGCGTCCACGTCGGACGTCTCCACCGTGGCGCCGCACCAGATCCGCAGGCCCGGAGGGGCGTCGCGGTAGCCGCCGATATCGAGGGCCACGCCCTCCTTCTCCAGCGCCGAGGCCAGCTTCTTGGCGAAATCGGCCTGGGCGTCTTCAGAGAGGGCGGCGACCTGGGCGTCGACCACCTTCAGGCACACCGAGGTGTTCGAGCGCGCCGCCGGATCCTCGGCGAGGAACTCGACCCACGGGGTCTTGGCCACCCAGTCGGCGAGGATCGCGAGGTTGGCGTCGGCGCGGCGCTGCATCTCGGTGAGGCCGCCGATGGCGTCGGCCCACTTCAGCGCATCGATCGCGTCCTCCACGCAGAGCATGGATGGCGTGTTGATCGTGGCGCCCTCGAAAATTTCAAGGTTGAGTTTGCCGCCCTTGGTCATGCGGAACAGCTTCGGCATCGGCCAGGCGGGCGTGTGGCTCTCGAGGCGGGCGACCGCGCGCGGACCCAGGATCAGGACGCCATGGGCGCCCTCACCGCCGAGGGCCTTCTGCCAGGAGAAGGTCACGACATCGAGCTTGGTCCAGTCCAGCGCCTGGGCGAACGCGGCGCTGGTGGCGTCGCAGATCGTGATCCCCTCGCGGTCGGCGGCGATGAAGGCGGCGTCAGGCACGCGGACGCCCGAGGTGGTGCCGTTCCAGGTGAAGACCAGGTCGGCGTCCTTGCGCACCTTCGTGAGGTCGGGCAGCTGGCCGTAAGGTGCGGAGAGCACCTCGGCGTCGATCTTCAGCTGCTTGGTGACGTCGGTCACCCAGTCCTTACCGAAGCTCTCGAAGGCCAGCAGCTGCACGGGCCGCGGGCCCAGAAGCGACCACAGGGCCATCTCAACGGCGCCGGTGTCGGAGCCGGCGACGATGCCGATGAGGAAGTCATCCGGGACCTGCAGCACGGAACGCGTGCGGTCGATGGCTTCCTTCAGGCGCGCCTTGCCGATCTTCGACCGGTGCGAACGGCCGAGGACGGCGTTGCTGAGATTTTCGGGATTCCATCCGGGGCGCTTGGCGCAGGGGCCGGAAGAGAACTCGGGACGAGCCGGACGCATGGCCGGCTTCGGCGGGGTATTCATAGCGATGTCTCCTATCCTCGCAGATAGGCAGCGCCCCGTTGGGAGGGCGTGGCCCGCCGGCCAAAGGCCCCGGTTTTTGCTGCGGCGCAAGAGAAACTTTCCTAACGACGTGTGAAGCCCTGCTGTCAGCAGGTCGTTCCGCGAGGCGCGGGGTGGCGGCGCCTGCGACGATGTGATCCAAGCGCAACCATGCAATCGAAGGCGTTCGACTGGCTGGTGCTGGCCATCCTGGTGGCCATCTGGGGCTCGGGCTTCGCGGCGCTGAAGATCGCAACCACCTACATCGACCCGCTCTGGAACACCGCCATCCGCATCGCCATCGCCTCGGCGACGCTGGCGGTCGTGCTGGTGCTGCAGCGCCAGCGGCTGCCCGAATTCAGCCATCCGGCCTGGCGCGCCTACGCGCTCATCGGCTTCTTCGGCATGGCCTTCCCCTTCATGCTGTTCGCCTTCTCGTCGCAGAAGTTGCCGTCGGCGATCGTGGCTATCTGCAACGGCGCCTCGCCCATCTTCACCGGCCTGCTGGCGCACCTCTTCATCGGCGGCGGCGACCGGCTGACCGCACGCAAGGCGGCAGGTGTGGGGCTGGGGTTCGGAGGCCTGGTCACCCTGGTGGCGCCGCGGCTGGCCGAGGGCTTCACCATCGAGACGCTGGCGCTGGCGGCGGCGCTGTTCGGGGCCTTCATGTACGGCATCGCCAACGTCGTCACCCGCAAGGCCCCGGCGGTGTCGTCCACGGCGGGGGCGCTGATGATGTGCCTGTGGGCGCTGGGGTTCGCGCTGGCGGCCGCCGTGACGCTGGAGCCGCCGCCGGCCGCCATGCCGCCGCTGCCCGCGCTGCTGGCGGTGAGCGCGCTGGGCGTGTTCTCCACGGGCTTGGCGACCGTGGGCTACGTGTTCCTGATCCAGCGGCGCGGGCCGCTCTTCATGTCGATGTCGATCTATCTGGCGCCATGTCTGGCCACAGGGCTGGGCATGGCGGCCCTGGGCGAGCGGCCGGGCTGGCCGGCGTTCGTGGCGCTGGGGCTGATCCTGGCGGGCGTGGCGCTGGCGACGATGACGCCGCGGGGCCGAACTTAGGTCCGCGCGGCGGCGGCGCGGCGCTGCTTCATGCGTCGCAGGATCGCGGTCACGGTCCCCAGGGCGACGCAGAGGATGACGCCCATGAAGTTCACGTTGTTCATGGTCGCGTGGAAGAGATCGTTCGGGCGCTGGGTGACGAAGTAGAACGAGTGCAGCGCGAACTGGGCGGCATAGAGCAGCATCGCCATGCCCATCCAGGGACTGCCGTAGCGCAGGGTCAGGGCCAGCAGCCCCAGCGCCACCGCGGCGTCGCCGACCATCTGGCCGAACAGGAAGGCGCCCTTGGGCAGCAGGATCGCGCCGAACAGGCTGAAGGCGATGCTGGCCAGGACGAGGGCTGCGCCGACGCGTTCAGCCGTCCCGCCCTTCCAAAGAGAAACGAGGCAGGCGAGGAGCCCGACGGCGATCAGCAATTGGACTATCGGCGAAGTCGGCATGATTAAGCGCCCCTAATCAGGATTAGAGGCGCCCAACCAGTTAATCTATTGCAATGATCCGTCAGGTGCCTGACGGCGAGGTCGGTCAGCCGACCTCCCGCATGATGGTGTGCTCGGCGGCAGCGGCCACGGCCGGCTTGTCTTCGAAGCCCATCTTGGTGCGGATGCCGAGGCGAAGCTTGGCCTCGTTGAGTTCGCTGTGGACGCCGACCATGGCGGTGCGAGCTTCGCTCAGCGCCTTGATGGCTTCCATCATCTTCACTTGCACGTCGTCCGCGAAGACCAGCGACGTGTTCACGTCCTTCCGGGCCTTGAGCATTTCGCTCATCAGCTCGGAGGCTTCGACCAGCGCGCTGTCGACGGCCGATTCGGTCTCGAACAGCTTCTTGGCCACGCGCTTGGCCACGAAAACCTTATCCATGTGGATACACCCCTTGAGATACCCGACACCCGTTAAGGTAAAGCAAAGGTTACCGTGCACGCAACTGACTCAGGAGTTGTTAACCATGTTTCTTCCTGCGGCAGGTTGTAGCGTGGCGCCAAAGCCACAGAATCCCGAGACCACGCTGGGTTGCGATGCTCCGATGGAAGCGAAGCGTTAGCAACTTGCGCGCTATTCCTAGTCTCCATGGGTTTGCTGGGGGACCATAGCGAGGAGGGGGGGCCGAAGGCGTCTGCGCCGTCGGCCACGTTCCATGCGCGCGTCGCGGGCGTCGGCCTGATCACGACCTTCGTGGTCCTCGTCGCAGCCTGCCTTACCTTCATGCTGCAGCAGTGGGCCGTGGCCCGCACCCAGGCGCATCGCTTCCACGAGGAGCTGGCCGCCATCGCCGCCCAGGTGGCCGCGCCTTCGATGGGCTCCGAGCATCGCACGCACCTCGCCCGCGACCTCGCCGCCGTGAAGGTCAGCAAGGACGTCCGCTCGGCCCGTCTGCTCGACTCAGCCGGGCAGGAGTTGGCCGGCTTCGCCGCGCCCCGTCCGGCGGACGCGGAGGCCGCGGGCCCGACGGAGACGATCACCCGGACCATCACCCACGAGGGCCGCAAGGTCGGCCAGGTCGTCATGGTGGTCGAGCAGCCGTCGCTCATGCCGATGCTGCCGCAGTTCATCGCGCTCACCTTCGTCCTGCTGTTCGGCGGCGTGGGTGTGGCGCTGTTTCTGGCGCGCAGCATGGCGCACCGGGTGATCAAGCCGGTGCAAACCCTGTCGCAGGCCATGCATGAGGTCGCCGCCGGCGGCAGCTTCACGCCCGTGGCGGTCGACGCCTCCGACGAGCTGTTCCAGAGCCTGACGGAGAGCTTCAACCACCTGCTCGCCAAGCTGGCCGAGCGGGAGGAAGACCTGAAGGCCGCCATGCGCGAGCTGGAGGTGGCGCGCGACGCCGCCGACGCGGCCAATGTCCTGAAGACCCAGTTCCTGGCCAACATGAGCCACGAGATCCGCACGCCGCTGAACGGCGTGCTGGCGATGGCCGAGGTGATGGCGCTGGGCCAGCTGGATCAGGTGCAGCGCGACCGCCTGGACGTGATCCGGCGCTCGGGCGGCCTCCTGCTGGCGGTGCTGAACGACGTGCTCGACCTCTCCAAGATCGAGGCCGGCAAGCTCGCCCTGTTCGAGGACGACTTCGACGTCGAGGTGGCCGTCGAGCAGGCGCGCGAGAACTTCGAGATCATGGCCAAGGCCAAGGGCCTGGGCTTCGAGGTCGAGGTCGCCGAGGACGCCAAGGGCTGGTGGCGCGGCGACGCGGACCGCCTGCGCCAGATCGTCGGCAACCTGCTGTCGAACGCGGTCAAGTTCACCCCGCAGGGCTCGGTCAGCGCCCGCGTGGACATCTCCGCCCACGGCGGCCTCAGGATCGTGGTCCGCGACACCGGCGTCGGCATCTCGCCCGAGAAGCTGCCGACGCTGTTCGAGAAGTTCACCCAGGCCGACAACTCGGCCACCCGCCGCTTCGGCGGCACCGGCCTGGGCCTCGCCATCTGCCGCGAGTTGACCCAGATGATGGGCGGCTCGATCGACGTCGAGAGCCTGGAAGGCGCCGGCTCGACGTTCATCGTCGAACTGCCCCTGGAACGCGGCCGCCCGGCGTCGGTCCAGAGCTCCGAGGGCGCGCAGGCGTCCGAGGACGGCGACCTGCGCCTACTGGCCGCTGAGGACAACCCGACCAACCAGCAGGTGCTGGCGGCCGTTCTGGGCTCGCTGGGCATCGAGGTGCACATCGTGCCAGACGGCAAGGAAGCCGTCGAAGCCTGGCGCACGGGCAGCTACGACCTGATCCTGATGGACATCCAGATGCCCGTGATGGACGGCATCACCGCCGCCTCGACCATCCGCGAGCAGGAGCGCCTGTCGGGCCGTCGGCGCACTCCGATCGTGGCCCTGACCGCCAACGCCCTGACCCACCAGGTCGAGGAGTATCTCGCGGTCGGCATGGACGCGCACGTGGCCAAGCCGATCGAGATCGCCAAGCTGTACGACGCTATTTCGGCGGTGCTGAACGCCGCCGCCACCGACGGCGTCGCGCCGGCCGCCCAGGCGACTTCGGCGGCCTGATCGCCTGACATTCCGCTCAGCTACATGAACCTCGCCGAACAGCGGGGCTCAGAACCGTTTCACCCTGAAAGTGTTCTTGTTCCCTCCATGGAAGGCCGAACCACCGGCCGACACGGTTCTGGAGGACCAGAATATGAAGACCCCGAACGCGAAGAAGATCTTCGCCGCCCTGGCCGCCGTCGCCACCGTGACGGCCGTCGCCGCCCCCGCCGCCGCGCAGCCCTACGGCTATGACCGCCACGATCAGCGCTACGATCGCCGCTACGAGGACAGCCGCTACCACAATGGCTGGACCAGCTACCGCGTGCAGACCGCCGAGCGTCGGATCGACTCCGGCCTGCGGAGCGGCCAGCTGACCCGCCGCGAGGCCGCCCGCCTGCGGGACGAGCTGCACGACTTCGCCCGTCTCGAAGCCCGCGCCCGCCGTGGCGGCATGTCGGGCTGGGAACGCGCCCAGGTCGAGCGCCGCTGGGACCAGCTCATCGCGGCCATCCGCTATGAGACCCGCGACCGCGAATACGGCTATGGCTACGGCTATCGCCGCTAATCGGCGCCGCTAACACCGGCCGGGCTGCCGGCTGAGACCGAACGCCCCCGGAGCCTGCTCCGGGGGCGTTTCCTATTGCGGCGTGACCCGCAGGCGGCTTTCGATGATCGTCACCGCGTCGCCCCCGATCAGCACGCGATCGCCCCGGTGATCGCAGAAGAGGTCGCCGCCGCGGCCCGGGAAGGCCTGATGGAACCGCACCGCCGCCCGACCCAGCTTCTCGGCGTAAAGCGGGGCCAGGATGCAGTGCAGCGACCCCGTGGCGGGGTCCTCCGGGATTCCCGATCCCGGCGCGAAGAAGCGGTCGACGACATCGTGGTCCGCGTCGGGCTCCGCGAGGGCCGCGACACCCACGTTGCCCCGCCCGCCGGTGGCGGCGCTGGAGATTGCGTTCAGGGCCGCGTGGTCGGGCGTCAGGCCGCGCACCGTCGCCGGGTCGTCGAACAGCGCCACCAGGTAGGCCGAGGCCCACACCTCGGATGGCGTCGCGCCCAGGGCCTCGGCGAGCCCCGGCGGGATCTCGGTACGCACCGGGGGCTGCGCCGGGAAGTCCATGCTGTAGCCGTCGCCGGCGCGGCGCACCACGAGCGGTCCCGACCGGGTGTCGAAGGTGACGGTCTCGGCTACGAGCCCCAGCTCCGTGAACAGCGCATGCGCGCTGGCCAGCGTCGCGTGCCCGCACAGCGGCACTTCCAGCAGCGGCGTGCACCAGCGCAGCCCGAACCGCGCCGGGTCGTCCGTGCGCAGCAGGAACGCTGTCTCGGCCTGGTTGTTTTCCGCCGCCAGCGCCTGCATCCAGCCGTCCGACGGCCAACGCTCGAAGGGCTCGACCACGCAGGCCGGGTTGCCACGGAAGGGCTGGGCGGCGAAGGCGTCGACGGTCCACTGGCGCATGGTCAAGTCCCTTGTCAGCGAAGTGGTCCTTGCGGCGGCCGGGCCGGCCCGGCAAGGGCCAGTTCCTGCGTAACGGACCGAGGGGGAGCAAACCGTGGCCCATGAAACGACAGATGGCGGCTTCCTGCTGAGCGACGATCCGGCCCGTTTCGACCTGCCCCGCGCCCACCGCTGGATCGCGACCCAAAGCTACTGGGCCGAGGGCATCCCGTTCGAGACCTTCACGAAGGCCTGCGCCAACAGTCTCACAGTCGGAGCCTACGCCGCCGACGGGACCATGGCCGCCATGGCGCGCGTGGTGACCGACCGGGCGACCTTCGGCTGGATCTGCGACGTCTTCGTCGCCGAGGCGCAGCGGAGCGAGGGCCTGGGAAAGCGGCTGATGGCCTACCTCAAGGCCCATCCCGACCTGCAGGGCTTCCGACGGCTGCATCTCGCCACGCGCGACGCCCACGGCCTCTACCGGCAGTTCGGCTTCACCGAGCTCACCAAGGTCGAGAACTGGATGGAGATCCGCGATCCCGAGGTCTACCGGCGCTAGAGCCCGGTCACCTCGATCTCGGGCCATCGGGCCTTGGCCGCGGCCGCGATCTTCTCGTAGTTCGGGCTGCGCCGCGTGGGGTTGGGCCGCAGCCGCATGGCGAAGAGGTCGTCCAGGCCGAACGGCGCGTGGATGGTCATCGCATCGTCGCGGTCCAGCCGGACGCCCACGGCGAATAGCGGGCTCACGAACCGGCTGAGCGCCTCGGCGCTGGAGGCCAGAGGCTCGTAGGGCTCGTTGAAGTGGTCTTGGAACCAGACGTGCACACGCGCCTGATTTCGAACCTCGACCATCTCGCGCAGCGGCGGCTCGAAGGCGGCGGCCACGCCTTTGATCACCACGTCCTCGGCGTCGTACGAGATGTCCGAGTCGTCGAAGTAGCCGACGTCGTAGTCTTTGATCCCGTAGTCCAGCGGCCGGTCCGTAAGGTCGTTCAGCACACGCTGGTAGATCGCGCCTGAGAACACCATCCAGTCGGGCGGGTTCAGCCACGCCAGGGTCCGCAGCACGTGCATCAACGGCTCCGAGCGCCGCAGCACCGCCTCGAGGCGGGCTTCCGGCGTGCTCATGCGCGGCCTCGCAGCGGCCAGCCGTGGTCAAGCGGGCCGTGGCCTCGGCCCAGGCCCGGCGCCCGGACGATCGCCTCCTGCACATAGGCCCAGGCCCGCGCCACCGCGTCGGTCAGCGGCAGCCCCTGCGCTAGGCCCACGGCGCAGGCCGAGGCCAGCGTGCAGCCGGTGCCGTGGGTGTGGCGGGTGTCGATCCGCTCGCTCTCGAAGATGGTCTCGCCCGCCGGCGTCATCAGCAGGTCGGTCACCCGATCGCCGGGCACGTGGCCGCCCTTCATCAGCACCGCCCTTGCGCCGGCCGCCAGCAGCGCCTCGCCGGCGCGGCGCAGGTCGTCGGTCGTGGCGACCGCGATCCCGGTGAGCGCCTCGGCTTCGGGCGCGTTCGGTGTGAGCAGCGCGGCGCGCGGGACCAGCCGTTCGCGCACGGCCGCCACCGCCGCCCGCGCCAGCAGGGACGCGCCTCCTTTGGCGACCATCACGGGATCAATGACCGCCGGGACGTTCGCCTCGTCGAGCAGCCCGGCCACCAACTCGACGGTGGCCGCATCGCCCAGCATCCCCGTCTTGATCGCGTCGGCGCCGATGTCGGACAGCACAGCCCGCGCCTGCGCGGCCACCACGTCCAGCGGGATCGGGTGCACGCCGGTGACGCCAAGGGTGTTCTGCACCGTGACCGCGGTGATGGCCGTCGCCGCATAGCCGCCCAGGGCGGTCACCGTCTTGATGTCGGCCTGGATCCCCGCCCCGCCTCCGCTGTCGGAACCGGCGATGATCAGGACTCGGCCGAGGACAGGCATGGCGGTGCAGTAGCGCCTCCGGCGGGCGAATGCATCGGGATTTACGAAGGATCGGATCGCCGTCAACGTCTGTCGCCAGGGTGCGCCGCGGGCGCGACAAGCGCGAGCCTGGTCGCCGCCCTGAAGACGGAGAGGCCCGATGCACGACTGTGAGAGCTGCGGCATGCCCATCGAGGACGGCCGCTACTGCCAATACTGCGTGGACGAGACCGGCAAGCTACAGGACTTCGAGACCCGCTTCGCGCGGATGGTCGACTGGCGGCTTCGAGAGAGGGGTGGCGACCGCGCCGACGCCGAGCGCGACACCCTGGCTCGCATGGCGACGCTCCCGGCCTGGCGCGACCATCCGCAGGTGAAGGCGGCAAACTAGCCTCTAATATTCTAGTTGAGTTATATTTCTAATGGCGTATATATCGGCCATGAGCCCCTTCGAAGCCCTGGCCGAGCCGAACCGTCGGCGCATCCTGGACGTTCTCCGCAGCGGAGAGCGGCCGGCCGGCGACCTCGTCCAGGCGCTGGCGATCAGCCAGCCGGGCGTGTCGAAGCACCTGAAGCTGCTTCGTGAGGCCGGCCTGGTCAGTATGCGGGCCGAGGGCCAGCGCAGGCTCTACCGCCTCGAGCCCGGCGGGCTCGCCGACCTGGACGCCTGGCTCATGCCCTACCGCCGCTTCTGGGCCGACCGGCTCAACCGACTGGACGAGCATCTGGAGCGCGAACAATGACGCCGGGCCACGCCCTCCCCGAACCGACAGGAGCCTGATCATGTCCGTCATCGAACAGGAGCTGGGAACCCTCAGTCGCCAGGGCGACACGATCACTGTCGTCTTCCACCGCCGCTACGCCCGTCCCGTCGAAAAGGTCTGGGCCGCCCTGACCGTGCCTGAGCGCATCACGGACTGGTTCGCCACGACCACCATCGACCGGGTTGGCGTCGGCGGGACCATGGACCTCGACTTCAAGGACGAGAACTACCGCAGCACTGGCCGCATCGTGATCTTCGAGCCGATGAAGACCTTCGCCTGGGAGTGGACGGAGCTCGACGGCTCGAAAACGTCGCTCGTGCGCTGGGACCTGGAGCCGGACGGCGCCGGATGCAAGGTCACCCTCACCCACTCCGGCCTGTCGCCCGACGAGGCCAAGGACGTCGGCCCCGGCTGGCACGCCCACCTGCAGGCCATCGAGGACGCCGCCGACGGTATCGAGACGCCCTGGAGCAAGGTCCGCGAGCGCGAAAAGGCGATCCGCCACCTCTATGCCGATTGGGTCTCGCTCGCCTGAGCGATCGCGGCCTGCACGTTGAGCGCCTGCACCGTCTCGGCCACGTCGTGCACGCGGACCGCCGCCACGCCGGCTGACGCGCCGACGAGCGCCGCGGCGATCGAGCCGCCCAGCCGCTGGTCGGGCGCGGCCCCGCCCGACAGCGCGCCGATGAAGCTCTTGCGGCTTGCGCCCAGCAGCACCGGGAAGCCCAACGCCACGATGCGGGGGAGACCGGCCATCAGCGGCAGGTTATGGCGCAGCATGTGCTTGCCGAAGCCGATGCCGGGATCCAGCCAGATTCGCTCGCGCGCCACGCCGGCCGCCATCGCCGCCTCGGCACGCGCGGCCAGGAATTCCGCCACCTCGGTCACCACGTCGTCGTAGTGCGGTTCGGCCTGCATGGTCCGGGGCTCGCCCTGCATGTGCATCAGCACGACCTCGCAGCCGAGCTCGGCGGCGACGTGCAGGCTGTTCGGCGCGTGGCGCAGCGCCGTGACGTCGTTCCAGATCGCCGCCCCCGCCGCGACCGCTGCGCGGGCGACCTGCGGCTTCATCGTGTCGACCGAGACGGGGACAGCACTCTCGGCCCGGATCGCGCGGACCAGGGGCACGATGCGCTCGATCTCCAGCTCGACCGGGACTGGCTCGGCGCCCGGCCGCGTGGACTCCGCGCCCACGTCCAGCATGTCGGCGCCCTCCGCGATCAGCCGGCGCGCATGGGCCAGCGCCGCCGCCGGGTCGAGGAACCGGCCGCCGTCCGAGAAACTGTCGGGCGTCGCGTTCACGATCCCCATGACGCGGGGACGAGGCGGCGGGGCGAGCGGACGAGCCATGCCCGCTGATACCGCAGAACGCCGCCGGACGCCCTTGTCACGCAATCGTCGGCGAGGCGGCGCTGATCGGTCACGGAAGTGACGGCGACCGGTCGGGAAGCCGTCATCGCTCCGAGCAACGCCGCCGTTAACACCGTCGCCTTCGGCCGTTGGGGCCGGGAGCGAGGGGCGCAAAGATGAGCGACGGTGGGCTGACGGCCGGCTATTCGGACGGCGAACTGGACACGAACGTTTCCGACAACCCGACGATCGGGGACGTGGTCGCGGCGCGCTTTTCCCGCCGGAGCCTGCTGGGCGGCATGTCGGCCACGGCTGCGGCCATCTTCGGCCTGCCGCTGGCGGCCTGCGGCAGCGACGGCGACGCGCCGCCGACCGTCAACGCCGGCCAGTCGATCAGCGTGAGCGCCGGCAAGAACGTCACCCTGAACGGGTCGGCCACCGCCAAGGATGGCGCGGCCAACCTGGCGTGGACGCAGACCTCGGGTCCCGCCGTCACCCTGAGCAACGCCAGCACGGCCGTCGCGACCTTCATCGCGCCGGCGGTCACCGCCGCCACGCCGCTGGCCTTCAAGCTCACCGCCACGGGCGCGGGCGGGGCCGCATCGGCCGACACGACCGTCACCGTCGAGCCCTCGAAACTCGACTTCCAGGCGGTGGCGAAGAACCAGAACGACGTCGTGACCGTGCCCGCGGGCTACAGCGTCACCGTGCTCTACCGCCTTGGCGACCCCATCAACACCGCCACGCCGGCCTATGCGAACAACGGAGCCGACACCGGCTTCGCCGGCCGCGCCGGCGACCACCACGACGGCATGGCCTACTTCGGCCTCGCCGCGACCGGCAATGCACGCGACGACAACAGCAGCGCCCGCGGCCTCCTGGTGATGAACCACGAGAACATCACCCAGCGCTACCTTCACCCCAACGGCGCCACCAGCACGGGCGGGGTCCGTCCCGAGGCCGAGGCGATCAAGGAGATCGAAGCGCATGGCGTGAGCATGATCGAGGTCGCGCGTGGCGGGAGCGGCTGGGCCTACGCCCCCGGCTCCGCGCTCAACCGCCGGATCACGCCGAATACGCCGATGACCCTCGCGGGTCCGGCGGCCGGCTCGGCCCTGCTCCGCACCGCCTTCTCGCCCAACGCCACCCAGGGGCGCGGCACGATCAACAACTGCGCCGCCGGCCCCAGCTACTGGGGCACCTACCTGACCTGCGAGGAGAACTGGGCGGGCTACTTCCGCCGCAGCGCCACCGACAACGCGGCCCGAACGGCCAAGGAGGTCACGGCGTTGAGCCGCTACGGCATCGCCCAGGGCGCCGGTGGCAACTATGGCTGGGCCTCGGTAACGCCCGCCGCGGGCGGGACCCTCTTCGCCAAGTGGAACGCCTCGGCCACCGCAGCCGACGCCACGGGCGACTTCCGCAACGAGCCCAACCAGTACGGCTGGGTCGTCGAGATCGACCCCTACGACCCGGCCTCGACCCCGCGCAAGCGCACCGCGCTCGGCCGCATGGGCCACGAGAACGCCCAGCCCTCGATCTTCCGCGCCGGCGTGCGCCCGGCCTTCTACATGGGCGACGATGCCCGCAACGAGTACTTCTACAAGTTCGTCTCGAACACGCCCTGGGCCGAGGCCGACCGCAACGCCGCCGACCGCCTGGCGGTGGGCGACAAGTACCTGAACGCCGGCACGCTCTACGTGGCGCGCTTCGACGCGAATGGGACAGGTACGTGGCTGCCGCTGGTGTTCGGCCAGGGCCCGCTGACGGGCGCCAACGCCGTCTATCCGTTCGCCGACCAGGCGGACGTGCTGGTCAACACCCGCCTCGCGGCCGACGCTGTGGGCGCCACCAAGATGGACCGGCCCGAGTGGGTGGCGGTCAACTGGAAGAACGGCGAGGTCTATCTGACCCTCACCAACACCAACAGCACCTCTCGGCCGCTCGCGGGGACCGACGCGGCCAACCCCCGCTTCTACAACGACCCGAAGGGCGCCACGGCCCAGCGCGGCAACCCGAACGGCCACATCATCCGGCTGCGGGAAACCGGCGACACGCCCGAGGCTGCCAGCTTCACCTGGGACATCTACGCCTTCGGCGCCGGCGCGGACCTAGACGCGACCAACATCAACATCTCGGGCCTGGACGCCAGCAACGACTTCTCCAGCCCCGACGGCCTGTGGTTCTCGCGGCCCACCAACCCGGGCGGCCAAGTGAACCCGCTGCTGTGGATCCAGACCGACGACGGCGCCTACACCGACGTCACCAACTGCATGATGCTGGCGGCCATGCCGGGGGTCGTCGGCGACGGCGGGACCCGCACGATCAGCAACACCGACGGGACGACCAGCCGCAGCCAGCAGACGATCGTGGGCCGCGCGCCCGGGACCAACCTGCGCCGCTTCCTGGTGGGCCCGAAGGAGTGCGAGATCACCGGCATCGACACGACGCCCGACGGCCAGACGATGTTCGTCAACATCCAGCATCCGGGCGAAGACACCTCGACCGGCTTCCCCAACACCTTCCCGAGCAACTGGCCGGCCAGCCAGACCAGCGCCACGGCCGTCTCCCGGCCGCGGTCCTCGACGATCGTGATCACCAAGGACGCCGGCGGGGTCATCGGCCTCTAGAGGCCCGACGGGGGGCCGGGGCGCAGGCGTTCCGGCCCTCTCAAACGCGGGGTTGTGGAACCCGCGCGGCCTCGGCCAAGTCATAGTTCCGACCGTAGCTATTGCGAACGCCGGGAGGGATCATGGCCGACATCGCGGGGACCAGCGCGCGCGACACCCTGAACGGCACGGCGGGCGCCGACACGATCTCCGGCCGCGACGGCTCGGACAGCGTCTTCGCGGGCGGCGGCGACGACACGATCTACGGCCACTCGACCGGTGACCTGACGGCCGGCTCCGAGCTGATCGACGCGGTGCGCGTGGCCTCGGGGCTCTCCAACCCCCTGTTTGCGGCCTCGCCGCCCGGCGATCCGGACCGGCTGTTCATCGTGGAGCAGCATACCGGGCGCATCCGTATCCTCGACCTCAACACCGGCCAGTTGAACGGCGACCACTTCCTGGATCTTCCGGATTCGAGCCTGGCGGGCGGCGGCGAACAGGGCCTGCTGGGCCTCGCCTTCCACCCGAACTATGCCTCGAACGGCCTCTTCTACGTCAACCTGACCAACGCCGCGGGCGACACCGAGGTGCGCGAGTATCGCCGCGCCGACGCCAATCACGCCGACGCATTCTCGGCGCGGCCGATCCTGGAGTTCGACCAGCCCTTCGCCAACCACAACGGCGGCTGGCTGGGCTTCGGGCCGGACGGCTTCCTCTATATCGCCTCGGGCGACGGCGGGTCGGGCGGCGACCCGCAGAACAACGCCCAGAACCTGAACAACCTCTTGGGCAAGATCCTGCGGATCGACGTGAACGGCGACGCCTTCCCTGGCGACGCGGCGCGAAACTACGCCATCCCCGCCGGCAACCCGTTCGCCGGCGCCACGCCGGGCGCCGACGAGATCTGGCTCTACGGCCTGCGCAATCCCTGGCGCGCCAGCTTCGACGCCGCCAACGGCAACCTCTGGATCGGCGACGTCGGCCAGGGCGCGCGCGAGGAGATCGACGTGATCGCGGCCGGCCAAGGCGGCCTGAACCTGGGCTGGAAGTTCAAGGAGGGTTTCTCGACCTTCTCGGGCAATCCGCCGGCCGGCCTGACCGACCCGATCCTGGACTACGACCGGACCACGCCGCTCTACAGCGGGGTCTCGGTGACCGGCGGCCACGTCTACCATGGCCCGGGCGGCATGGACGGGCTCTACATCTTCGGCGACTTCGGCAGCGCCAACCTCTGGAGCGTGTCGTACGCCGCCGGCGGCCAGGCGCAGGACTTCCTGAACCGCAACGCCCAGCTGGTGGTCTCCGGCGGCGGCGATATCGACCAGATCGCCTCGTTCGCCGTCGACGGGACCGGGCGGCTCTACCTGATCGGCCTCGACGGCGACATCCACCGGCTGAGCCCGCGGGCCACGGCCGGCGACGGCCTGGACTACCTGCGCGGCGAGGACGGGAACGATAGCATCCTGGGCGGCTCCGGCTTCGACGATGTGCACGGCAACATGGGGAACGACACCGTCTCGGGCGGCCAGGGCCACGACTGGGTGGTGGGCGGCAAGGACAACGACCTGCTCACCGGCGACGACGGCGACGACATCGTCTACGGCAACCTGGGCTCCGACACCTGCGACGGCGGGGCGGGCGCCGATCTGGTGCGCGGCGGCCAGGCCGACGACGTGCTGTCGGGCGGCGCCGGCGCCGATTTCCTCTCGGGCGACCTGGGTGACGACACCGTCACCGGCGGCGCGGGCGCCGACATCTTCAACAGCTTCGGCGCGGCCGGCCTCGACCGGATCACCGACTTCAACCGCGGCGAGGGCGACCGCGTCCGCCTGGACGCCGGCAACGCCTACACCGTCAGCCAGCAAGGCGCCGACACCGTCGTCGAGATCACCGGCGGCGCCCGCGTGGTCCTGGTCGGCGTGCAGATGTCGACCCTGACGGGCGACTGGATCTTCGTGGGGTAGACGCCGAAGGCGATTCAAACCGCGGAAGGACGTGGAAAGGCGAGCCGTCCCTTCCGCGTTTTCCGCGGTTCAAATAGAAGGAGGCGGCCGCTTGCGCGACCGCCCCCGTGTTCGCTCTGGCTTGCGCCTTTACGCCGGTTCGGCGCTAGGCTTGGGCGAGATCGGCACCGCCACCGCGGGGCCGGCCGGGCGCTTGGACTCGCTCTCATCGCGACTGGGCGGCACGCCCTTCAGCGCGTTGATGATCTCGTCGCCGGTCAGGGTCTCGTACTCGAGCAGCGCCTTGGCCAGCGTATGCAGGTCGTCGAGCTTCTCGGTCAGGATGCGGCGGGCTTCCTTTTCGCCGCCTTCAACGAGGATGCGGACCTCCTCGTCGATGATCTTGGCGGTCTCTTCCGAGACGTTCTGATTGCGGGCAACCGAGTGGCCCAGGAACACCTCTTCCTGGTTCTCGCCGTACTCGACCGCGCCGAGGCGATCCGAGAAGCCCCACTTCGTCACCATGGCGCGGGCCAGCTTGGTGGCCTGGCTGATGTCGGACGAGGCGCCCGAGGTGATGTGCTCCTTGCCGAAGATGAGCTCTTCGGCCACCCGGCCGCCGAACAGGATGGCCAGGCGCGAGGTCATCTGCTGGTAGCTCATCGAGTACTTGTCGCGTTCCGGCAGCTGCATGACCATGCCCAGCGCGCGGCCGCGCGGAATGATCGTGGCCTTGTGCACCGGGTCGGTGTTCGGGACGTTCAGCGTCACCAGGGCGTGGCCGCCCTCGTGGTAGGCGGTGAGCTTCTTCTCGTCCTCGGTCATGACCATGGACCGGCGCTCGGCGCCCATCATGACCTTGTCCTTGGCGTCCTCGAAGTCGCGCATGGTGACCATGCGGCGGTTCTTGCGGGCGGCCATCAGGGCGGCTTCGTTGACCAGGTTGGCCAGGTCGGCGCCCGAGAAGCCCGGGGTCCCACGCGCGATGATCTTGACGTCGACATCCGCGGCCAGAGGCACGTTCTTCATGTGGACGCGCAGGATGCGCTCGCGGCCGTTGATGTCGGGGTTCGGCACCACGACCTGGCGGTCGAAGCGGCCGGGACGCAGCAGCGCCGGGTCCAGCACGTCGGGGCGGTTGGTGGCGGCGATCAGGATGATGCCCTCGTTCGCCTCGAAGCCGTCCATCTCGACCAGCAGCTGGTTCAGGGTCTGCTCGCGCTCGTCGTTGCCGCCGCCCAGGCCCGCGCCACGATGGCGGCCCACGGCGTCGATTTCGTCGATGAAAATGATGCAGGGCGCGTTCTTCTTCGCCTGTTCGAACATGTCGCGCACTCGGCTCGCGCCGACGCCCACGAACATCTCGACGAAGTCAGAGCCCGAGATCGTGAAGAACGGGACGCCCGCCTCGCCCGCGACCGCGCGCGCGATCAGGGTCTTGCCGGTGCCGGGCGGGCCGATGAGCAGCGCGCCCTTCGGGATC
>NZ_DASWTE010000105.1:0-11238 GCF_036402295.1 Phenylobacterium sp. | reverse complement strand
GCGTCACGATGCCGACCACCGATCCGCGATGGACCACCGGCATCCGCTGGACGTTTTCCGCGCGCATCCGATCCATCACCTGCGACGCGTCGTCCAGCAGCCCCGCCGCCGGCGTGAGGGCGGCCGGCGTGCAGATCTCGCCCATCGTCTTGGTCTTCCAGGTCTCGCGTGGGGTGCGCAGGATGTCCTCCGGCGTGACGATGCCGAGCCACGCCTCACCATCGACGACGGGGTAGAGGCCGTGCCGGCTGGCCATCAGGCGGTCGTCCACGAACCGATCCAGCGTGTAGCCCGCCGGGACGGTCTCGATGGACGGGGCCATCAGTTCGGCGATCGCGTGACCGGCGAACATCTGGCGGGCCTCCGCCGCGCGCAGCGCCCCACGTGCGGCGCTGTGGATGAAGAGGCCGATCATGATCCACCACAGGCCGCCAGCCGGCTCAACCGTGAACACCACGACGAGACCCAACGCCATCAGCAGCAGGGCCAGGACTTCTCCCGTGCGCGCAGCGATCCGGGTGGCCTTCATCAGGTCGCGGGTGGACATCCAGAGCAGCGCCCGCAGCACGCGCCCGCCGTCGAGCGGAAAGGCCGGCGCCATGTTGAACGCCGCCAGCACGACATTGAGCGTGGCCAGGTAGCCCAGCGCCATCACGACCTCGGCCGGCGCGTCCGTCTGGCCCATCGCCCCGGCCGCGGTCGCCAGGACCACACCGAACACGACGCTGAAGGCAGGGCCGGCGATCGCCATCGCCAGCTCCGCGCCGGGGCGCTTCGGCTCCTCGGCCAACTCGGCCACCCCGCCGAAGAGGAAGAGCGTGATCCGGCTGACCGAGACCCCCATGGTCCGGCCCACCAGGGTGTGAGCCAGCTCGTGCAACACGATCGAGGCCGCCAGCCCGATCACGATGATCGCGGCCATGGTCCAGTAGGAGCCGGACGGCAAGCCTTCGAACAGCATCGGCAACGAGCCGGACGCCAGGGACCAGGCGATGAACAGCGCCATGATCACCCAGCTCACGTGGATCCGGATCTGGACGCCGAACAGAGAGAGTGGGCGGGGCGGATGGGCGCGAGCATCGGGCATTAGGTTCATCCTCCCACGGCCTCGGCGATCGAGCGCCTCTGCGGCGCGGCTGGCGCCTTGGCCGCCTCGGCCTCGCGCACGATGGCGAGCGTGCGCGGCAGGCTCTGCGGATTGACGCTCATCGAGTCGATACCGAGTGCGGTGAGGAAGGCGGCGATCTCGGGATAGGTCGCCGGGGCCTCGCCGCAGATGCCGACGTGACGGCCGTTGCGGTGCGCGCCGACCACCGCCTGCCGCAGCATCTCCAGGACGCCCGGGTCACGCTCGTCGAAGTCGAAGGCCACGGTCTCGGAATCCCGGTCCACGCCCAGCACCAGCTGGGTCAGGTCGTTGGAGCCGATCGAGAAGCCGTCGAACAACTTCGCGAAGGCGTCGATCTGGATGACGTTGTTGGGGATCTCGCACATGACGTAGACCTCGAGCTCGTCCTCGCCGCGCTTCAGGCCGTTCGCGGCCATGGCGGCCAGCACCCGCTCCGCCTCCTCGACGCGCCGACAGAAGGGCACCATCACCTTGAGGTTGGTCAGGCCCAGGTTCTTCCGGACGCGCGCCAGGGCCTCGCATTCCAGGGCGAAGCCGTCGGCATAGAGTGGATGGGCGTAGCGGGCGGCGCCCCGGAACCCAAGCATCGGGTTCTCCTCGACCGGCTCGAAAGCGCGACCGCCCAGCAGCTTGGCGTACTCGTTGGTCTTGAAGTCCGACAGCCGGACGATGACCGGCCGCGGGTAGAAGGCCGCGGCGATGAGGCCGGCGCCTTCGGCCAGCTTGTCCACGAAGTACTGCCTCGGTGAGGCGTAGCCCTTGATCAGCCGGTCGATGGCAGCGCGCTCCCGCGCGACCGTCACACGCTCCGGATGGACCGCGGCCATCGGATGCAAGCGGATCTGCTCGCCGATGATGAACTCCAGTCGGGCGAGTCCGACGCCGGCGCTGGGCAGCTGGGCGAACCGGAACGCCAGGTCCGGCTGCGCCAGGTTCAGCATGATGTGGGTCTTGGGCTGCTGGAGGTCCGCGGCCTTCAGGCGCTGCACCTCGAAGGCGACGTCGCCCTGGTAGACGCGACCGGTCTCGCCTTCGGCGCAGGAGACGGTCACGCGAACGCCATTGGCCAGGCGCGCCGTCGCCTCGCCCGCGCCCACCACCGCCGGCACGCCCCGCTCGCGGGCCACGATCGCCGCGTGACAGGTGCGCCCGCCGCGGTCGGTCACCACGGCGCTCGCCCGCTTCATCACCGGTTCCCAGTCTGGGCTGGTCGCGGCGGCGACCAGCACCTCGCCGGGCTGGAAGGCCTCCAGGTCGGCGGGCCCGCGGATCACGCGCACCACGCCGCTGGCGATGCGCTCGCCGACCGCCTTGCCGCTGGCCAACACCACGCCTGAGCCCGTCAGCCGGAACGTCTCGATATCGGCGCCGCGCTGGGACGCGACGGTCTCGGGTCGAGCCTGGACGACGTAGAGTCGGCCGTCCACGGCGTCCTTCGCCCACTCGATGTCCATGGGCGTCGGATGGCCCGCGCGCTCGGAATAGTGATCCTCGATCCGGATCGCGACGTCGGTGAGGGCCAGGACCTCCGCGTCGGTCAGGCAGTAGCGTTCCCGCGCCGGCCGCGGAACCGGGATGGCGAGGAGGCCCGGGCCGTCCCCCTTCGGTTCCGAGACGATCCGGGTCTGCTTGGCGCCGAGGCTGCGGTGCAGCACCGCGCGGAACCCCTGCCGGAAGGTGGGCTTGTGGACATAGTACTCGTCGGGGTCCACGCGCCCCTGGACGACATTCTCGCCGAGCCCATAGGCGCCGGTGACGAACACCACGTCGCGGAAGCCGCTCTCGGTGTCGAGGGTGAAGATGACCCCGCTCGCCGCCCGGTCCGAGCGCACCATCTGCATCACCGCGACCGAGAGAAAGACCTTGGCGTGGTCGAAGCCATTGTTGACCCGGTAGACGATCGCCCGGTCGGTGAAGATCGAGGCGAAGCAGCGCCGGCACGCTTCGATCAACTCGTCCTCGTCGACGATATGGAGGAAGCTCTCGTGCTGCCCCGCAAAGCTGGCGGTGGGCAGATCCTCGGCCGTGGCCGAGCTGCGCACCGCGACCGTGAGGTCGGGGCCGGAGATGTCCTGGAGATGCCGAAAGGCCGCCAGGATCTGGGCGCGCAGGCTCGCGCCTCCCGTGGCCTGGTAGACGATCTCACGGGCCTGGGCGGCGCGCCGACGCAGCTGGGCCACATCGTCAACGTCGAAGTCGAGCAGCTCCCGAAGCCTGGGCCAGGCGCCGGCTTCCGAAAGCGCGTCCCGGTAGGCGTCCGCGGTGATGGCGAAGCCGTTCGGGACCCGGACCTCCGCGTCGCGAAGCAGCTGGCAGAGCTCCCCCAGGGAGGCCGTCTTGCCGCCGACACGCGGAATGTCGCGCAGCGTGAGGCTGTCGAAGGGTGCGATATAGTCGGCCTGTGGCATGGGCCTGCTCCGGGGATGACGTCGCAGCCGAGACTAGGGTCCGAAGCCCGCTCCGCCTTGACCCGCGTCAACGGCGCTCCGGGGCCCAGGCCCGGTCCCCCGCGACGCCTGGCGAAGGAACACGCGCCCCCAGAGCCGATAGCCGGGCCCGATCAGCACCCGCTGATCATCGCCTTGCCCGCCCTTGGGCGGCGCGCAGCGTGCGGCCCTTGTAGGGCCAGATGGAGCCTGGAGGAGCGCGCGGCTTGCGATGGATCAAGGGCGACGGGGTTCCGCGACTGCGAGCCAGTTTCATCTCCCCTTGATCCATCGCAATGCGGGTCGTCACGTCCGACCGCAGTCTGACGTCCATACCTCGCGGAGGGCGCGTCCCGTGAAGATGAGCGCCAAGTCTGCCATCGCCCTCGTAGCGATCGCCCTCATCATGATCGCTGCCGGCTCAGGCTACGCCTACTGGCGCATGCGGCCGCAGCCCCTGCCCGCCCAGGTCATCTATGGCAGCGGCCGGATCGAGGCCGACGAGGTGCGGGTGGCGGTGGAGGTGCCCGGCCGGCTCCTCGAGAACCGGGCCGTCGAAGGCACGTCCTTGAAGGCCGGCGAGCCGCTGGCCCGGATCGACCCCGCGGACTACGAGCTGCAGGAAGATCGCGTCGCCGCCCAGCACGAGGCCGTGCGCCGCACGCGCGCGCAGATCACTGCGCAGATCGGATTGGCCGAGCACCATGCCGGCACGGCCAGGAAGGATCTCGACCGCTACGAGACCCTCGGCGCCGAGGGCTGGGTCCCCGCCAGACGCGTGGAAAGCGCCCGCGACGCCTACGTCGCGGCCAAGGAACAGACCGGCGTCCTCCGAGAGCAAAAGGCCGAGGCGGCCGCGCAGGATGCGGCGGTCGCCAAGACCCACGCACTCGCCCGCTCGCAGATCGCCAAGACCCGGGTGGCGGCGCCGATCACCGGCGCCGTGCTCGAGCGCCTCGCCGAGCCGGGGGAGGTCGTCGCCGCCGGTCAGCCGGTCGCGGTCCTCGCCGATCTCACCGAGGTCAAGCTCAAGGTCTTCGTCAGCGAGCGCGACCTGGGCAAGGTGCGTCTGGGCGCGCCGGCCCGCATCCGGATCGACGCCTTCCCGGGGCGCGACTTCCCCGCCCGGGTGGCCCACGTCGATGGGCAGGCGCAGTTCACGCCGCGCGACGTCCACATGGCCGACGAGCGCAGCCGCACGGTCTATGGCGTGATGCTGGCGGCGGCCAATCCCGAGGGCCTCCTGAAGCCCGGCATGCCGGCCGACAGCTGGATCCTCTGGGACGAGAAGAGCGGCTGGCCGGACACGCTCCGGACCCCGGAGTAAGGCCGTGCCCCCAGCCCCCGTCATCGAGGCCGAGGGGCTGGGCCGCCGGTTCGGCGGTCGCGCCGTCCTGCAGGATGTGACGATCCGCGTCGACCCGGGCGAGGTGTTCGGGGTCGTGGGCCCCGACGGCGCCGGCAAAACGACCCTCCTGCAGATGCTCGCCGCCATCCTGCGGCCGAGCCTGGGGTCCTGCCGGGTGCTCGGCCAGGATGTCCGCAAGCGCCCCGAGCGGGTGCAGGCGCGGGTCGGCTATATGTCGCAGGGCTTCTCGCTCTACGACCGGCTGACGGTCGCCGAGAACATCGCGTTCGCGGCGGGCATCCGAGATGTGCCGAAGGCGGCCTTCGCCGCTCGTAAAGCCAAGCTCGTGGCGATGGCCGGACTGGAGCGCTTCCAGGAGCGCCGCGAAGGCGCCCTCTCGGGCGGGATGCGCAAGAAGCTCGCGCTCTGCGCCAACCTGATCCACGAGCCGCCGCTGCTGGTCCTCGACGAGCCGAGCCTGGGCGTCGATCCCCTGTCGCGCCGCGAGCTGTGGCGCATCCTGGATGCGGCCCGCAAGGACGGCCGCTCCATCGTCTTCGCCACCTCCTATATGGACGAGGCCGACGCCAGCGACCGGGTGCTGCTGCTGCGCGACGGCCGGCCGCTGGCCCTCGGCGCGCCGTCGGAACTGCGGGAGACCGCCCGGGCCCACGTCTTCAGCGTGCGGACGGACGCACCTGCGGCGGCGGAGGCGGCGCTCGCCGAGCTCCCCGACGTGCTGAGCTTCCAGCGCCGTTCGGCCGACGAGGTGCGCGTGCAGCTGCGGACCGCGGGCGCGCCGCCCGACATCGGCCTCTGCTGCCGCGAGCTGAAGCCGGTCGAGCCCACCATGGAGGACGTCTTCACGGTGGCGTCCGCCCCGGGAGAGACGATGACGCCGCCGCGCGCCCCGGTGCGCAGCCCAAGCGAGGCGATCGTCGTCACGGCGGAACGGGTCGCGCAGCGGTTTGGCGACTTCGTGGCCGTCGACGACGTCAGCCTGCAGATCAAGGCTGGCGAGGTGCTCGGCCTGCTCGGCCCCAACGGCGCCGGCAAGACCACGCTGATCCGCATCCTCTGCGGCCTCCTGGCGCCTACGCAGGGCCGCGCTGCCGTGGCCGGCTTCGATGTCGCGCGCCAGAGCGGGAAGGTGCGCGCCAGCATCGGCTACGTCTCGCAGAAGTTCTCGCTGTTCACCGACCTGACGGCGCAGGAGAACCTCGTCTTCTTCGGGCGCGCCTATGGCGTACCATCGCATGACATGAAGGCGCGGATCGCCTCGGCGCGCGAGCGCGCGGGCCTACCCGCCGCCGAGGACGGGCTGGTCCGCAACCTGTCAAGCGCCGTGCGCCAGCGCCTGGCTCTCGCCTGCGCCATCCTGCACGGGCCGAAGGTGCTGTTCCTGGACGAGCCCACCTCGGGCGTCGATCCGCTCTCGCGGTTCCGGTTTTGGCGCCTCATCTCAGCGCTCGCCGCCGAGGGCGTCGCGGTGATCGTCTCCACGCACTACCTCGAGGAAGCGACCTATTGCGACCGGCTGGGCTTGATGATGGACGGCCGCATGATCGCGCTTGGGGCCCTGCCGGCGCTGCAGGCCGACCTCGGCCTCGCCGAGGCGCGCGTGGAGGATGTGTTCCTGGGCTACATCGCCCGTGAGCGCGGACAGGCGCCCATACCGGCGAGGGCCGCATGAAGCTCTCGCGGATGCTCGCTTTCAGCCGCAAGGAGGCCCTGGAGATCGTCCGCGATCCGATCACCGTGTGGATCGCGCTCTTCATGCCCCTCGTGATCCTGTTCCTGTTCGGCTACGCGCTCTCCTTCGACGTGAAGGACGCGCCGCTGATCATCGTCGACCACGACAAGAGCGCCGCCAGTCGCGCGCTCTCCGATCAGTTCCTCAACACCAGCTACTTCCGCCTAGCCGGGGCCTTCGAGGACGAGCGCATCGCCGAGCACGCCCTGATGCAGGGAAAGGCGCGCGCGGTGCTGTCCATCCCGCCGGACTTCTCGCGTCGCCTGGCGCGCGGCGAGGAGGCCCCGGTCGAGTTCCTGGTCGATGGCACCTACGCCTCGACCGCGGCGATCGTCTCGGCCTATGGCCGCGCGATCATCTACGCCTTTCCGAAGGGGACCTTGCAGCTGCCCGTCCAGCCGGAGGTGCGGGTCTGGTACAATCCGCAGCTGCGCAGCCGCGACTTCATCGTGCCCGGCCTGTTCGCGGTGATCCTGATGGCCTTCCCGCCGCTGCTCACCGCGCTCGCCGTCTCCCGCGAGAAGGAGCTGGGTACGATCGCCCAGATCTACGCCTCTCCCCTCACCAAGCCCGAGTTCATCGTTGGCAAGCTGATGCCCTACGCCGCGATCGCGGCTCTGCAGCTGGCCATCGTGCTGGCCGCCGGGTTCCTGTGGTTCAGGGTGCCAATGCATGGCAGCCTCGCGCTGCTGGTCGGGCTGGGACTGATCTACGTCCTCTGCACGGTCTCCATCGGCCTGCTCGTCTCGACCCTGGTGCGCACCCAGGTCGCGGCCATGCTGGTGACGCTCATCGTCACCCTGATGCCGTCGTTCCTGTTCTCCGGCTTCATCTATCCGATCTTCACCATGCCGCCGTTCTTCCAGAGCTATTCGGCGCGCATCCCGACCATGTACTTCGTCAACATCTCGCGCGGGATCGTCATGCGCGGCGCCGGGCTCCCCGAGCTGTGGGTCAACGTCGCCGTTCTAACGCTCTACACCGTCGTCGTCCTGACGCTTGCGACCGTACTGCTCAAGAAGCGGATCGCCTGAATGTTCGGCGAACGCCTCTTTGGCCTCCTGGGCAAGGAGTTCGCGCAGATGCTGCGCGACCCGGTGGTGCTGTTCCTGATCTTCTGGCTGACCACGGTCGAGGTCGTCATGTGCACCATGGCGGTCGGCATGGACGTCAAGAACCTGCCGCTGGGCCTGGTCGATCACGACCGCTCGGCCGCGAGCCGCGCCTTGACCACGGAACTGACGTCGGCAGACACCTTCGTGCTGGCCGGCGTCTTCACCTCGGAGCGAGAGGCCGAGGCCGGGCTGAAAGCCGGCAGGCTGGCCGCCGTGGTCGAGATCCCGCCAGGGTTCGGCGCGCGGGTGGCCGCAGGCCGACAGGCGTCGGTAGGCGTCATCGTCGACGGCTCCAACGCCGATGTCGCCTCCCGCGCCCGGGCCTGCATCATCGAGATGACCGCCCGCTTCGCCCGCGAACGGACCATGGGCGCCATGCCGATGGCGGGCGGGGTCCAACCGGCGGTGCGGGTCTGGTACAATCCCAACCTCACGAACACCCGCTTCGAGGCGCTCGCCATGCTCGCCCAGGCGGGCTTCATGCTGGCGGTGATCCTGCCCGCCGCCGGCATGGTCCGCGAGAAGCAGAACGGAACGCTGGAGCAGATCCGGGTCACCCCGATCCGCGCCCACGAACTGTTCCTGGGCAAGGTGCTGCCGCCAGTCACGGTGACGCTGGGCTCGCTGTTCCCCTCCCTGCTGGTGCTCCGGCTCCTGCACGTGCCGATGAGCGGCAGCGTGTCGACTTTCGTCGGGCTGGAGGCGCTTTTCCTTCTCAGCGCCGTTTCCATCGGCATGTTCGTGGCCACCCTCACCAGCACTCTGCAGCAGGCGATGCTGGCCAGCTTCTTCGGCCTCTTTCCCCTGCTGTTCCTCTCTGGAAGCGTGTCGCCCATCGAAAGCATGCCCCGCTGGCTGCAGGTCGCCTCCCAGGCCAGCCCGCTGCGTCATGGGATCGAGATCACCACCGGCCTCTTCCTCAAAGGCGCCGGCATGGCCGAGCTTTGGCCGCATGCCCTGGCCCTCGCCCTGATCGGCGCGCCTCTATTCGGCGTCAGCTGGCTCGTCTTCCGCCGCGAGTGGTGATGGGGATGAAGGTCGCGGTCTTCGAAGCAACGGAGTGGGAGCACCAGGCCTGTCTAAGCCTGCAGCCCCGACACACCGTCCATTGCACGGCCGAACGGCTGACATCGGAGTTAGTGGATGGCTTCTCTGACGCCGAGATCGTGACGACCTTCATCTGGTCCGACCTCAGCGCGGCCGTCCTGCGCCGGCTGCCGAAGCTCCGGCTGATCGCCACCCGGTCCACGGGGTTCGATCACATCGACCTCGACCACTGCCGGAAGGCCGGCGTCACGGTCTGCAACGTGCCGGACTACGGCGACCACACCGTGGCCGAGCACGTCTTCGCCCTTCTCCTGGCGTTCAGCCGGCGGATCGTCCAGGCCGCCGAGCGCACCCGGCGCGGCGACTTCTCCGAGGCCGGACTGCGCGGTTTCGACCTAGCGGGCAAGACCCTGGGCGTGGTGGGCGCAGGCCGGATCGGGCGGCGGGTCGCCGGCATCGCGCGGGGCCTCGGCATGCATGTGATCGCCTTCGATCTGCGGCCGGACCCGGAGGCCGCCGCGGCCCTCGGGTTCCGCTACGCACCGCTGGCCGAGCTGCTCGCGAGCGCGGATGTCGTCAGCCTGCACCTGCCCGGTGGGGCAGGCAGCCACCACCTCCTCGGCGAGCCGGAGCTGGCGCGGATGAAGCCCGGCGCCGTCCTCATCAACACGTCCCGCGGTGGTGTCGTGGACGGGGAGGCGCTCGTCCGGGCGCTGGCCTCCGGCCACCTGGCCGGCGCAGGCCTGGACGTGGTGGCCGAAGAAGGCGCGCTGCGCGAGGAGGCCGAGATCTTCCGCACGCAAGCGACTGTGTCGACGGAGCGTCTGCGGGCGCTGGTCGCCGACCATGCGCTTCTGAGCCTGCCGAACGTCATCGTGACGCCGCACATCGCCTACGACTCGCGAGAAGCGGTCGAGCGGATCATCGACACGACACTGGCGAACATCGCCGCGTTCGAGGCCGGCGCCCCGCAGAACGTGGTGTCTTAGCGAGCGTGGCCTTGCGTCACGTCAACGACGGCTGTGCTTCGGCACGCAACTGATTGACCCTCCCCCACCGTCCCGCCGCAGCGAAGGCCCGACAATGACGACCCTGACGTCCCTGCGCGGCGCCGGAACGGTGACCGGCGCCAAGCACCTGCTGGAGTTCGGCGGCCGTCGCCTGCTCACCGACTGCGGGCTATTCCAGGGGCTGATATGAGGACCTGCCCGGCCCCGCCCGGTGTCGAAGTCTTAGGTCATGCGCCCGCCGCCCATCATGGCCGACGGGCGCTCCATGTGCTCGGCCAGGCGGCCTGATCGTCGAGCCGTGCGAAGACGGCGGCAGGTGGCGCCGAGAGGCGGACGATGGTCTCGAAGCTGCGACTCATCGGAAGCGCATTAGGATCCGCAGCAACCCGACTTGGGAGGCGCAGGCTCAGGCGCTGGCGCCGCATGCTCGGACTTTGCGGCGCAGCAGCACCCCGCGACGTCGCGCACATCGCCGGCCGGCTCGGTCAGAGCCGCGGGATCTCCCGCCGGGAAGCCGTCGGCGAGGGCCTCATCCAGCCGGCGGCTGGTTGCGGCTGTCTTGCACGTGGTCATGGCCGTGTCCTCCGTGGCCGTGACGCATGAAGAGGTGCATCAGCGGGCAGGCGAGAAAGAGCAGGTAGGGCGCGAACCCCAACGCGTGGCCCCAATGGTCGCGCAGCAGCCAGAACCCCGCGGCCGCCGCGACGGCGACCAGCGTCATCAGCGCGAAGCTTCGCAGGCGGGCGCTCATTTCGGTGTCTCGGGCGACTTCGGTGCGGCGTCAGGATGGTCGTGGTCGTGCGCAGGCTCCGCAGGCTTGGCGGCCGCCTGCGCAGGCATGCAGCGCATCTCCTTGCCCTCCATCATCATCTTGCCCTCGGGCGCCTTGCCCTTCGAAGCCTTGCCATCCGCGCTTGCCATCTTGGCGTCCATCATCGGGCAGGCGTGCATGCCCACTTCAGGCTCCGGTTTCGGCGCCGGCTTGGCCGCTGGGGCCGCCTCGGGATGATGTCCGGCGTGCGGGTCGGATTGGGCGGCCCAGGCCGGGGCAGCCGCGACAGCGGCGAGGAGCAGGAGGGTCTTGAGCAACTGGATCATGGCGAATCCGCAGAAGCCTTGAAGTTCGAGTTTCAGCTTTCGCTCCGACGAACGCGCGTGCCTTGACGTGCATCAAGGAACACGGATCGCCGATTAGAGCTTCGCCGCCCGCAGCCGCAGGGCGTTGGCCGACTTCATCGCGGCGGAATACCTCCGGGAGGTCCCCGGGGCTGACGACGGTGGCGAATTCTTTCCTTGCTCAGCCCTCGTAAGGCTCAACGGGACCCAGCGGCTGCAGTCGGGGGATCGCGAGATCCAGCTTGCTCCGCTTGAGCGCATTGCGCAGCGCCACGACGGTGACGGGCCGTGGCC
>NZ_DASWTE010000104.1:0-5895 GCF_036402295.1 Phenylobacterium sp. | reverse complement strand
TGGCCGCGTCGAGCGTGAACTCGAAGGTGTGCACGAACCCGCCGACGTCGTCGGTGATCGTGGCCGAGAAGCCTTCCGTGCCGTTCAGGTTCAGAAGGGTCGAGTCGATGATATCGAACGTCGTGGCCGCGTTTGCCGCGCCCGCGCTTAGCAGCGCCAAGGCGCCGGCAGAACCGGCTAACAATTTCAAAGTCTGCTTCATCAGGAAGCCCCCATTTTGGCGCGCGGCCGACAGTCCCCGCAGGCTTCTAAGCCAGCCGGATACTGACAGTCGTCAACGCCGCCCCAGCGCTAATTACCGCTAACAATGGCTTACAGGATTCGTATCGAGTCAATACGTTGCCCCTGTGAGGCGTTTTTCTGAAACGGCCTCAACTTGGCGCACGTAGCTGACCGGCCCGCGCCATCTACGGCCGCGCTTGTCGGCAAGGCCGAACAACCTTGGCCGTAACTGAAGAAGAGCTTGGATGTTACTCCGCGGCGGTGCGCTCGCGGGCCCGCATCCGCGCCTGCATGGACTCCCATTGTTCCTGCTGGTGGCGGCGCCAGCGGGCGCGGAGGCTGGCGGGGCGGTCGGGGTAGCGCGCCTCGCAGAACACGGCGGCGGTGACGCGGTCGGTGCGGAAGCTGCGGAAGTCGGTGCGCATCTCGCACCAGGCCATGATCAGGCGGGTGGTTTCGTAGTAGCCGATCGCGAAGGGCCAGACGGTGCGCTCGGTCTCGCGCTCCTGCTCGTCGCGGTAGGTGAGCGTGATCTTGCGGCCGGCGCGGATCGACTGGCGCACCTCCGCCATGTCGATGTTGTCGGGCGTCGCCTTCCAGTTGGGCGCGGCGCGGGTCGCCGGCTCGACGACCAGCGGGCGCAGGTTCTCGGGGATCACGGCGCCGATCTTGGCGATCAGGTCCTCGGCCGCGCGGCGCAGCGCCGGGTCGCCGCGGGCCGCCACCATCTGGGCCCCCAGCACGGCGGCCTCCACCTCCTCGGGCGTCAGCATCAGCGGCGGCAGGTCGAAGCCGTCCTCCAGGATGTAGCCGACCCCGGCCTCGCCGCGGATCGGGGCGCGCTGGCCGATCAGGTCGGCGATGTCGCGATAGACCGTGCGCTTCGACGTCTCGAGCTCTTCGGCGATGGCGTCGGCGGTCACCGGCTTCCGGTGGCGGCGCAGGATCTGGATGATCTGGAAGAGACGATCCGCCCTTCGCATGTTCACGCACCGTTCTGCTGACAGAATGCTGTCAGCAAGGCCCTGCCATGATGTTCGTGTCAAGCAAGGGAGAGGTCGAGATGATCACGCTTTATGGCGCCGGCGAGGGCTTCGGCCTTCCGGAGATCAGCCCGTACGTGATGAAGACCGAGGTCCAGCTGAAGATGGCCGGCCTGGCGTACGAGAAGGCGCGCGGGCAGCGCGAGGACAGCCCGAAGGGGCAGGTGCCGTTCATCGACGCCAATGGGGTGCGGATCGCCGATTCCACCTTCATCCGGGGCTATCTGGAGCGGACCTATGGGATCGACTTCGACGAGGGCCTCGACCCGACCCAGCGCGCGACGGCATGGGCGATCGAGCGGATGATGGAGAACCACTTCAGCTGGGTGTCGGCGCAGTCGCGCTGGCTGGACCCGGTGAACTTCGCCAAGGGTCCCGCACACTTCTTCGACGGCGCCCCGGACGGCGTGCGCGAGGCGGTGCAGGCGGAAGTCGGCAAGCGCATCCAGGGCGCGATCGGGCGGCACAGCGAGCTCGAGATGGTGGCGCTGGGGGTCCGGTCGCTGGCCGCGGTGGCGGCGATCCTGCAGGACAAGCCGTTCCTGTTCGGCAAGCGGCCCTGCGGGGTGGACGCCACGGTGTTCGCGCTGCTGGCCGGCGTGCTGACGCCGTACTTCGAGAGCGAACTTAAGCGGCGCACCGAGGGCTTCGGCACGCTGGTGGCCTACGTCGACCGGCTGATGGCGCAGTTCTACCCCGAGTTCGAATGGGACCTGGAGGCCAGCCTGCGCCAGCCGGTCGCTGCCTAGAAGGCGCTTTTCCTCCCCACAGTGAGCGCTCGACTTGGGGCCTTCGCGAAAGCGGAGGCCCTCTTTTTTGAACCGCGGAAGACGCAGAAGGACGCGGAAGACGCCTGGTCAACTTTCCGCGTTTTCTGCGTTTTCCGCGGTTCCAATCTGATGACGCCGCTTCGCGGCCCTGGGAACGGCGCACGAAATCGCGCGCGTTAACCTGTCAGTTGGGAAGCAGCCCTAGCTTGGGAAGCAAGAAACAGGCCACGGGGGCGGTTCTTTGGCGCTCAGCGCACGTCTTGAGGTTCGGCAGGGACAGGGGCTGGTCATCACGCCCCAGCTGCAGCAGGCGATCAAGCTGCTGCAGATGTCGAATCTCGAGCTGGAGGCCTTCGTCGAGACCGAGCTCGAGCGCAATCCGCTGCTGCAGCGCGACGAGCGCGAGAACGAGGCCGACGAGACGCCCGCCCCGGAGAGCGCCGTCACCGACGAGCACGCGGCCGACGCCGACGCCCGCGCGGAACTCGACACCACCCACGACGAGGCTTCGCCGGGCGAGCGCGCCACGGGCGACGCCCCGGAAGCCGCCGACGCGGGCGGCGCGATCGACTGGTCGCGGGCCGGCTCGGGCGGCAGCTTCGACCACGACGGCGAGATGGGCGACGGCGCCCTCACCCGCGAGAAGACCCTCACCGAGCACTTGCTGGACCAGCTTTCCGCCGCGGGCCTCTCGGCCGCCGACGGGGTGATCGCCAGCGTGCTGATCGACGCCGTCGACGAGGCCGGCTACCTGCGCGCCGACGTGGGCGAGACCGCCGAGCGGCTGGGCTGCGACCTCGAGCGGGTCGAGCGCGTGCTGGCGGTGGTGCAGGGCTTCGACCCGGTGGGCGTGGCGGCGCGCGACGTGCGCGAATGCCTGATGATCCAGCTCAAGGACCAGAACCGGTACGACCCGGCCATCGGCGCCCTGCTGGACAACCTGCCACTGCTGGCCAGGCGCGACCTGGCGGCGCTGAAGAAGATCTGCGGGGTCGACGACGAGGACCTGCGCGACATGATCGCAGAGATCCGCGGGCTGACGCCGCGGCCCGGCGCGGCGTTCCCCGGCGGCGAGGCGGCGACCGCCGTGGCGCCGGACGTGTTCGTGCGCGAGGGCCCGGGCGGCCTGTGGCACGTGGAGCTGAACTCCGACACCCTGCCCCGCCTGCTGGTCGACCAGCGCTACCACGCCCGCGTCTCGGGCCAGTCGAAGACCGACCAGGAGAAGACGTTTGTCTCGGACTGCCTGGCGCAGGCCAACTGGCTGATGAAGAGCCTGGACCAGCGGGCCCGCACGATCCTGAAGGTGAGCTCCGAGATCGTGCGCCAGCAGGACGCCTTCCTGGCCTACGGCGTCGAGCATCTGCGGCCGCTGAACCTGAAGACCGTGGCCGACGCCATCGGCATGCACGAAAGCACCGTCAGCCGGGTGACCTCGAACAAGTACATGGCGACGCCGCGCGGCCTGTTCGAGATGAAGTTCTTCTTCACTTCGGCGATCGCGTCGAGCGAGGGCGGCGAAGCCCACTCGGCCGAGAGCGTGCGCCACAAGATCAAGCAACTGATCGACACCGAGGCCACCGAGGCCGACGTGCACTCCGACGACCGGATCGTGGACATCCTGAAGGCGGCGGGCGTCGACATCGCGCGGCGCACGGTGGCCAAGTACCGCGAGGCGATGCGCATCCCCTCGTCCGTCGACCGCCGGCGGATGCTGAAGGAGCCGGCCTAGGCGCCTTCGGCCCCGAATTGGGGACCAATATCGCACACCGCTGAACTTTCAGCGTCTTCAGGTCTTTGCACCACTTGGCGACGCGGCCGCGGCACGCCAGATGCGAGTCTGAATGTCCGAAACGACCCACCCCGCCGAAGTGCCCGAGACGGAGCTGCCGCTATCGGCGGTGCTGGCCGACATCTGCGAGCACCGCGAGGACACCATCTCGGTCGAGGAGCTGACGCAGAGGTTCGGCGGCCGCGCGATCGGCGCCCTGCTGTTCGTCTTCGGCCTGGCCTGCATGCTGCCCCTGCCGCCCGGGGCCACGACGATCTTCGGTTTCCCGCTGGTGCTGCTGGCGCCGCAGCTGATTATCGGCGCCTCGGCGCCCTGGCTGCCGGACGGCGTGAAGCACCGGACCATCTCGACCGCCCACCTGAAGGAGGGGCTGCCGCGGGCGATCCGATGGCTGAAGAAGATCGAGGCGGTGTCGAAGCCGCGCTTCACAATCCTGTTCGGCGCGGTCGGGGAGCGGCTGATCGGCCTCGTCATCCTGGCCCTGGCGCTGGTGCTGATCCTGCCGATCCCGGGCGGCAACATCCTGCCCGCCATGGCCGTCTCGGCGCTGGCGTTCGCCCTCATTCAGCGCGACGGGTTGATCGCGCTGATCGGCTATGCGCTGGCCGTCACCAGCGCCTCGGTCCTGGCGCTCGCGGCTCACATTATCGTCAGGATGTTCATGCACGCCTGGACCGTCGTCACCGCCGCTTGACACCTTCCCCCGGCAGGAGCGTTGATCTTCCTATGCAAGTCCAAGTCACCGGCAAGCATGTCGATGTCGGCGAGGCTCTGCGAACGCGAGTCACCGACGAACTCTCAACCAGCATCGCCAAATATTTCGACCGGGGCGGCGGAGCCGACGTGGTCGTGAGCCGAGAGGGAGGCGCCTTCAAAGTGGATTGCGCCGTCACGCTCGCCTCCGGTCAGCAGCTCACCACGCACGGCCTGGGAGGCGATGCTCACGTGGCCTTCGATGCGGCGCTCGAGAAGATGTCGAAGCGCATCCGCCGCTACAAGAACCGGCTCAAGAGCCATCACGGACAGGCCCTGGCGGCCCGCCAGGCCGAGAGCGCGGCCTACTTCGTCATCGCCTCGACCGACCTGGACGAGGAGGAGGGCGACGAGGACCACGCGGCCCCGGGTTTCACCGAGCCGATGATCATCGCCGAGACCGAGAAGCCGGTCCGTTCGATGACCGTTTCCACCGCGGTCATGGAACTGGACCTGACCGAAGCTCAAACAATCGTGTTCCGAAACGCCGCGCACGGCGGACTTTCGGTGGTATATCGCCGCCCCGATGGGAATATCGGCTGGATCGATCCGGAGCGGACCAAGGGCCGCAACGGAGCCGAGGGAGACGGCGGCGGTCCGGCCCATTAGTTGCAACGACGGCCCCGCGGGCGCGCCGATGAGGCGGGTTCACGGGGTTCGGGGGGTTAGTACTTCGAGGCCATGAACATCGGCGAATTGCTGGATCGCTCAGCGATCTCCGTGCGCGTGAGCGCCGGAAACAAGAAGAAGGTGCTGGCGGTGATCGCGGAGATCGCGGCCCGCAACTTCGGCCTCGACGCCGGCGACGTGCTCGACGCGCTGAGCGAGCGCGAGGCGGCCGGATCGACGGGCGTGGGCTACGGCGTGGCCGTGCCGCACGCTCGCCTGGAAGGCCTGGAGCGGATGCGTGGCGTGTTCGTCCGCGTGGAGCAGCCGGTGGAGTTCGGCTCGGTGGACGACCAGCCGGTCGACCTGCTGTTCGCCCTCTTCGCGCCCAAGAACGCCGGCGCCGAGCACCTGCGGGCGCTGGCCCGGGTGTCGCGAATCATGCGCCAGAGCGAGCTGCGCGAGCAGCTGCGCAAGGCCCGCTCGGCCGACGCGGTGCATGCCCTGCTGGTCCAGGACGCGGCGCGACCGGCGGCTTAAGTCCTAACCTCCGCCGCGGAGCGGCGACTGGTGGAGCAACCATGTTAGGTGGCGGGCTGCTTTAGCCAGGGCTGGCCTCGTTGGAGGACGAGGTTGGCGGCTTCGATGAGCTTGCGCATGACGGCGACGGTGATGAGCTTGGCGGGCTTGCCGCGGGCGAGGAGTCCCT
>NZ_DASWTE010000103.1:0-12433 GCF_036402295.1 Phenylobacterium sp. | reverse complement strand
ACCAACGAGCTGGTGGCCTGGACCGACGGGGCCGGCGCGGCCGCCCAGGGCCTGACGCCTTCCGACGACGAATACGACGTGGTGGTCGCCTCGGGCGAACAGGTCACCGCCGGCCTCCTGGCCATGACGCTGCGCAACATGGGCCTGCGCGCCCGCTCGTGGATGGGCTGGCAGATTCCGATCATCGCCGACGACGCCCACGGTCGCTCGCGCATCGACGACATCCCGCCCGAGAAGCTGCGCGCGGCCATGGACGGAGGCGAGATCGCGGTGATCGCCGGCTTCCAGGGCGTGACCCGCGACGGCCGCATCGCCACCCTGGGCCGCGGCGGCTCGGATACGAGCGCGGTGGCGATCGCCGCGGCGGTCGAGGCGGCCTGCGACATCTACACCGACGTGGACGGCGTCTACACGACCGACCCGCGGATCGAATCCAAGGCCCGCAAGCTGGCCAAGATCTCCTACGAGGAGATGCTGGAGATGGCGTCCCTGGGCGCCAAGGTGCTGCAGACCCGCTCGGTCGAGCTGGCCATGGCCTATCACGTGCCCGTCCGGGTGCTTTCCAGTTTTGTGGAGCCGGGCGAAGCCCCCGGCCAGGGCACCATCGTGTGCGACGAGGAGGAGATCGTGGAGAAGCGGATCGTGAGCGGCGTGGCCTACAGCCGCGACGAGGCGAAGATCAGCCTCTTCGGCCTGCCCGACCATCCGGGCGTCTCGTCGGCGATCTTCGGCGCCCTGGCCGACGCCAACGTGAACGTGGACATGATCGTCCAGAGCCACGCGCGCACGGCCGACACGGCGAACATGGAGTTCACCGTCGGCAAGCGCGACGCCCAGCGGGCGGTCGAGATCGTGCGTGGCGTCCAGGGCGAGATCGGTTTCGAGGACGTCCAGGTCAACGAGGACGTGGCCAAGGTCTCGGTGGTCGGCGTCGGCATGCGCAGCCACACCGGCGTGGCGAAGTCGATGTTCGAGGCGCTGGCGTCCAAGGGCGTCAACATCCAGGTGATCTCGACCTCCGAGATCAAGATCAGCGTGCTGATCGACGCGGCCTACACCGAGCTCGCCGTACGCGCGCTGCACGCCGCCTACGGACTGGACCAGCTCTAGTTTCCCTCCCCTTCATGGGGAGGGTGGCGAGCGAAGCGAGACGGGTGGGAAGCGTCGACCCTCCCCAACCTGCCGAATTTGCCCCTCACTCCCCCACCCTGCTCGCCTCCGGCGAGCTGTCCCTCCCCATCAAGGGAGGGATGGCGGTCATCCGGAAGAGCGCCCAGGTCCCGACCAGGGCTAGCGGGACTACGGCGACGTAGATCCAGAGGCCCGCCGCCCGCGCGCTGGCGTCGGTGAGACCGGACGAGAAGCCCACCAGGTTGGCGGCGACGCCCGAGATCGCCGCGCCCGCGGCGGCGCCGGTCTGGCGCACGGCGGTGATGGCCGAGGAGCCGATGGCGCGGTCCTCGTCGGAGAGCGCCGCCAGCAGCTGGCGCGCCATGAACGCCCAGGAGAAGCCGAAGGCCGCGCCCATCAGCGAGCCGCCGGCCAGCACCCAGGCGAAGTGGCCGTCGGCCATGGTGAAGGCCAGGATCACCAGGCTGGCCACCAGGCAGAGCGCGCCGAACCGCATCCATCGCGTCTCCCAGATCCCGGTCGCCCCGGCGACGGCCATCGCCGCCACGGTCCAGGCCATGGACTCCGCGCCGATCGCGTAGCCGGCCGCCAGCGGCGAGAAGCCCCGCAGTTGCTGCAGGATCGGCGGGCCGTAGATCGAGAAGCCCATGGACGCGGCTGTGAGCGCGAACATGGCGAGGTAGCCCGAGCCGCTGACGGTGGTGAGGTCGCCCGCCCGGTGCGGCAACAGGCGGACCCGCGCCCGGGGGTCGATCCAGACTACGAGCACCAGGATCGCCAGGCCCGCCACGACGGCGCCGATCGACAGCACCGGCGACTTGACCAGGTCGGCCACGGCGATGGCGGCGACGCCCAGGCCCAGCACGCCGAGCTGGGTCCAGGGGATGCCCGGCCCCCCCGACGCCTTGCCCGAGCCGCCCAGCAGGAACGGCGCGGCGGCGCTGAAGACGGCGGTCTGCAGGGCGAAGAGCCAGAACACGTCGCGCCAGTCGCCGACCTCGACAACCACGCCGCCGAACAGCGGGCCCAGCACCGTGGCGATGCCCCAGACGAAGGTGACGGCGGCGAAGACGCGGGCGAGATGGCGCTCCGGGAACAGCAGCGCGATGGCCACCATGGCGAACCCGGAGATCCAGCCAGAACCCAGGCCCTGCACCAGCCGGCCTGCGAGGAACGTGCCGACGTCGGGGGCGGCCGCGCTCATCACGCAGCCCACAGCCATGACCACGCCGGCCAGCGCCGTGGCCGAGCGCAGGCCGAACATCTCCGACAAGCGGCCAGAGCTGGCGCCGGCCAGGATCGCGCCAACGAAGAAGCCGGCCGTGGCCCAGGAGAAGTAGGCGTAACCGCCGAGGTCGGCCCCGACGCTGGGCAGGATGGTGGAGGTGACCAGGCTGTCCGCGGCGTTCAGCCAGACACCCAGCATGATCAGGGCGAAGCGCGGCAGCCGGCCCTCGGCCAAGAGGTCTGCCCAGCTGTTTGGGTTCGCAGCGCTCATTTTGACAATCTCGGACATGTCAAAATCGAGGTAGACCTGCGATCCGGATTTTGCAACAAGTCAGTTGTCAAATGCACGCGCCCGCCGACCGCATCCTGTTCCAGCTCAAGACCCGGGGTCCGGCCGAGACCCGGGCCGTCGCCGGCGCGCTCGGGATCAGCCGGCAGGCCACCCTGCAACATCTGGAGCGGCTGGTCGCCGACGGACTGGTCGACCACACGGACGCCCGCAAGGGAGTCGGCCGGCCGCGCCGCGTCTGGTCGCTGACCGACAAGGCGCAGGCGCGATTCCCGGACACCCACGCGCAGCTCACGCTGGAGATGCTGGACGCGGTGCGCGCCGAGTTCGGCGAGGCCGGCGTGGAGCGGATGATCGCGCGGCGCGAGCAGGCCACCGAGACGGCCTACGCCGCCGCCATGGCCGGCGCGGACACCCTGGAGGCGCGGGTCGCGCGCCTCGCCGAAATTCGGACGGCGGAAGGCTACATGGCCGACTGGACGCCCGACCCTGGCGGCGGCTTCCTCCTCGTGGAGAACCACTGCCCGATCTGCGCGGCGGCGGCCGCCTGCCAGGGATTCTGCCGCGCCGAGCTGATGGTGTTCCGCGCCGTGCTGGGGCCCGACGTCAGCATCGAGCGCACAGACCACATCCTGGCCGGCGCGCGCCGCTGCGCCTACCGGATCAGCGCCGCGAACTCGCCCCCGGAAGCTGCGGCTCGAACCCCGGCTGCCAGTGGTTGGCGGTGCCCGAGGTGACGTACCAGCTGATGAAGAGCGCGCAGATCAGCGCGCCCGGGACGTAGGAGTTGGTGCGGCGGTAGGTCCAGGCGCCGATCACCCCTATCACGCCCAGGAGCGGCACGAACTGGATGGCGATGACGGCGTTGAGCGGCTCGGTGGGCGTGCCCAGGAGGCCGGTCGCGAACAGGGTCGCGTACTCCCAGGCGACCATCACGAGAAAGCCGCCGGCCATGGCGACCTTGGCCCAGCCCAGCGCCATCAACCACCCCTCGCCCCTCACCGCGATGTTGACGCAGAGCGCGCGGATGGCCACGAGGAAGAACAGCGTCCAGAGGATCAGGTAGCCGGGGAGCTGCAGGGCGCGCGTGGCGTCCAGCGGCTTCAGGCCCAGCACCCAGAAGCGGTAGTCGACCTTGAACAGGGCGTCGATGACCACGATAGAGAGGTAGGCCACGGCCATGGTCGCCAGCGCCGCCAGGATCGACGGGACCCAGCGGTTGGTGAAGGCCGGGCGGTTCTTCAGGAAAACCCCGATGACCAGCGTCAGGATCGCCGTGCCCAGCGCCCAGACCAGGAGCTGGTTCTGCACCCACTGCGGGAAGGGGGCCATCGGGAAGAACACCTGCCCCACTTTCATCAGCGGGAAGTAGGTGAGCGCCGGCAGGATGGCGCTGATGGCCAGCATCAGCCACCAGCGGCGGTCGCGGCGCTCCGTGGCCGGTTCGGCCGGGTGGTTCAACGCCGCGAAGAACCGCAGGCCCAGCAGCAGGTCGAAGGTGGCGACGATCAGGCCCACCAGCCCGAGGAAGGCTACGCCCGTGCCGACCTCCTTCCAGATCCAGACCTGGTTGGCGGCGGGCATCGCCCTGGGCGCCGGGATGGTGCGCTGGAACCAGTCCACCGCGTCGCCGACACCCGAGCTGGAGAAGTGCTCCCAGGGGTGGGTGATCGGCGGGTTAGCGAGGATGCGGGCGCTGCCGTCGGCGATCGAACCATAGAGCTTGCCCTCCTCCACCGGACCGGTGACGCCGAACAGCTTCTGCAGCTTGGGCGACTTTTCGATGTCGCCGCCCTTGGGCACGCCCCACATCAGGCCCGAGAACTCGTCGTACTGGCCGAAGACGACCGCAAGGTTGCGCGGCTTCTCGGGCGCCGGCGCGCCGAGCAGTCCCGGCGTCGAGCCCTCGAGCACGATCGACCGGTAGCCGTCCGGGTCGGCCTTGGCCGCCGCCAGGACCGGACCGCCGCCCATGGAGTGACCCTCCACCCCGATGTTGGACTTGTCCACGTAGGGCAGGCTCTTGAGGTAGCGCAGGGCCGCGGGGCCGCCGAACCCGGCCGTGCCGACGATGCCGCCCGAATAGCCGTGGCCGGTCATGTCCATGGCCAGCACGACGTAGCCGCGGCGCGAGAGCTCGATGGCGAACGGGCTCTGCATCTCGCGGGTGTTGATATAGCCGTGGCTGACGAGGACGCCGGGCGCCGGAGTGGCCGCCGTGGCGTTGGCGGGCCTGTAGAGCAGCCCCGAGACGGTCACGCCTTCCTCCGCCGGCATGCGCACCTCGGACACCGTCGTCCCGCCGCCGGTCTGGATGGAATGCGCGAGGTAAGCCCCGCCCAGGATCAGGACCCAGGCAAGCGCAAAGGCCAGCCACTTCCGCATATCGTCTCCCCCGCCCGCTTCTCTCTCGTTCCGGCGACGATGCGCCCGGGCGGAGCAATGCTCAAGCCGCCGGCTGGACGCCTACCCAAGGTCGTGCCAGCGTCCCAACGCACCTAGCGCGAGGGGACGCCATGGACGAACCGTTCCGCCAGGAAGTGAAGGACGCGGTGAACGCCGCCGGCCTCGCAACGGCGATCGACGACCGCGCCGCGGTGGCGCTGGCCGCCTCGTTCTACAAGAACCGCGACACGGGCCAGACCGACGGGCAGTTCGGCCAGGGCTGGGAGGTGCTGGAGCAGGTGAGCCCGCCCGGCGGCTACGACGGCATCGCCCTGCGCCACGCAGCCAGCCGTTCGCTCGTGATCGTCAACCGCGGCACCGAGGGGGCCAGCTCGGTCGCCGACTGGCTGCAGAACATCCGCGCCGGCGCGCTGCACCAGCCCGGGCCGCAGATGACCTCGGCCATGGCGCTGCTGGGCAGCGGGTTCGAGAAGGCGAAGGCCAAGGGCGTCGACCAGATCCTGATCTGCGGCCATTCCCTGGGCGGCGCGCTGGCCGACGTGCAGGGGGCGCTGGCGAAGTCGTTCTTCGAGAAGCGGAACATCACCCCGCCGCCCGTACGGGTGGTGGGGGTCGCCTCGGCAGGGTTCGCGCCGGCCGGGCGGAACTATGCAGCGGCGAACGGCCTGACGCCCGACCCGGCGGCCCCGGCGTACATTATCCACTACGTGCGCAGCGAAGACCTGGTGCCGAGCTACACGGGCCGCGCGATCTTCGGGACCGACCAGAGGATCGCGTCGGTCTACGAGGCGCGCTTCCAGCCGGCGAGCGGGCCGCACACCACCGGCCACCCGGAGTGGGTGCGCATCGTCGACCGCCTGAAGCAGCACATGCGGACGCTCTACTACCAGTTCTTCGCCGAAACGAAGGCCCGGCACATCTGGTACAGCCACAACACCAAGCAGTTCGCCGCCCGCAACGGCGCCTTCCCGGACTGGAAGCGCGGCTTCCAGCGGCCGGACGACTGGTGAGCGGCAGCGGCGCGGCGGGCCACAGACCTTCCCGATCAGCTGGCGGCTGAGCGACGCCCATTGCATGGCGCCAATTCGCGCGCTACACACTGAACCATATGGTTCAGTATGAGACAGCTCGCCTCGACGCCTCCTTCGCCGCGCTCTCGGACGCCACGCGGCGCGGCATTCTGGAGCAGCTCGGACAGGCGGATGCATCGATCACGGAGCTGGCCGAGAAGTTCCACATGACCCTCACGGGCATGAAGAAGCACGTCGGCGTCCTGGAGCAGGCGGGGCTGGTCACGACGCAGAAGGTCGGGCGCGTGCGGACCTGCAAGCTCGGCCGGCGCGGGCTCGAGGAAGCGGCGGCCTGGATCGAAGGGCGCCGCCAGATCTGGAACGCACGCTTCGACGCGCTGGACGAGGTCGTCGAGGCCCTGAAACGGAAGGAGAAGGCCGATGGGTGAAAGAGCGAGTAAGGGCCGCACGGCGGTCGAGCGGAGGTCGGAGCGCGAACTCGTCGTGACGCGAATTTTCGACGCCCCGGTTCGTCTCGTGTTCGACGCATGGACCAAGCCCGAATTGTTCAAGCTGTGGTGGGCGCCCAAATCGATGGGCGTCCCCCTGCTGTCCTGCGAGATGGATGTTCGCACCGGCGGCGGCTATCGCATCGCGTTCGGACACGACGCGGCGGACTCCATGGCCTTCTTCGGCAAGTATCTCGAGGTGTCGCCGCCGTCGCGCCTGGTCTGGACCAACGACGAAGGCGGCGGCGCCGTCACCACGGTGACCTTCGAAGAAAAGGACGGCGGGACCCTGCTGGTCCTGCAGGAACTCTATCCCTCGACGGAAGCGCTCGATGAGGCCTTCCTCGGCATGGAAGACGCCATGCCCGAGCAGTTCGAGCAGCTGGATGACCTTCTCGCCACCCTGCGCGCGAGCGTCTGAAGGTCAGACAGGGGGTCCGCCTGGCGGCGGATCACTCTGGCGGCTGCCCGCATGATCTTGTTCATCGAACAAGCTATGCGGGGTCGACTCTTTGCCTCTAGTGTGGAGCGCCCACGAGTTGGCTGCGGCCGGCCGTAGAGAGCACAATCGAGGGAGGCGCCGTTCATGCTGCGCAAGCGCTTGTTGGCCGCGATTCTGGCCCCGCTTCTTCTTGTCGAAGGCTTCGCAACCGCCGCGGACCACGCGGAGTCACCTGGGGCGGATGCCGACCAGGCCGCCGACCTGGCCGACGTGTTCCTGTTCGTCTCGCCCGAGAACAACAGGCGGTTGGTGGGGTCGATCACCTTCGGCGGGCGTCCCCTGCCCCGGTCGCGCATCGACCAGACCCTCCCCTGCGACCCGCGCGTGATCTACGTCCTGAACATCGACCGCGCCTCGGCTGCAGGGACGTTCGACAGCATTCCCGAGGTCAAGGTGGTCGCGCGGTTCGGCACGGTGTCGGGCACCAATGCCTGCGGCGCCGTCCAACTGGAAAACGTCCCGGGAGCCGGGGGCACGTTCATCGGCGCGATCGAAACCGTGTTCACCTCATCGACGGGCCTGAAAGCCTTCGCGGGCCTCCGCAACGACCCCTTCTTCTTCGACGCCGAAGGCTACAACGGCATGATCGCCGCCTTCGACGCGGCGCCGCCCGCGGCCGGATATCTCGTCACCTCCTTCGGCCTGGGCTCGCGGGCCCGGCGCGATTCGTTCGCGAACCGCAACGTCGCGGCCATCGTCTTCGAGATGGACATCGACGCCGTCGCCCCGGCGGTGAACGGGATCCGCCCGAAACTTCAGGTGTGGGCCACCACAGCCCGCCGCGTTCAGTAGGAGGCCTGCACATGACCCTCGCCAAGCGCACGGCCACCTTCGCTGGTCTCGCGGCCATGACCCTCCTCGCCGCCTGCGGCGGCGGATCCGACGACGATGCGCCGCCGCCGACCCCAGGTGGGCAATCCAGTCCCTACGTGTTCGACACGACGCCCGCCGATTCCGCGACCTTCCTGCGGGTGGATCGCACCGGGGCTCCGGCCGTCGGGACCGCCCTGCTGTCGCGGGCCACGACGGTGACCATCACGACGGCCAGCGGCGCGATCCTGAACCCCGGCATCGCCACCAACACCTTCAATGACCAGCGCGACCAGCTCAACCGTGGCGACCCGGTCAACGACGCCCGGGACTTCGCGGCGATCTATGTCGCCGGGCCGCAGGGCAACGCCTTGCAGAACATCCACTTCAAGCTGGGCCGCGAGCTGCGCGCGCTGGGGCTGACCCCTTGCTCGACCGAGCCTGCCGGAGGCGCCACGACCAAAGCCGAGGTCAACGTCGACGTCTGCGTCGCCCAGGCGGCGCCGGTCATCATCCCCGATGTCATCACCTTCGACTTCGCCGCGCCGCAGGGCTTCCCGAACGGGCGGACCTTCGATGATCCGGTCGCCGACCGGTTGCTGGCGGCGGCGCTGCTTCGGCTCACGCCCGTCGGGGCCGGTCCTGCGCCGCACCACATCGACAGCCTGCTCGGTGTGATCGACACCTGGAACGGCCCGGCCGGGACGCCCTGCCCGGCGCCCTGCCGGTTCACCGGCGACGAGAGCAACGTGTTTTCGCCCTCGACCTTCCCGTTCCTGCGGCAAGCCTATCCGTGACGGCCAGGTCGGCCCTGTCCGCAGGGGCGGGGATCGCCGCGGCATTGGTCATGGCGGCCGCGTGGGGCCTGTCCGCCTGCCAGCCCCAGCGGCCGGCCGGCGTGCAGGCCGCGGCGGCCGCGGCGCCCAGCTTCGACAAGACCTTGGCCGACTACAACGCGGCCATCGCCTCGGGCGAGGCCACGACCCAGGGCCGCATGCAGAGCGCGCTCGTACCGCTGGAACTGGTCGGGCTCTATGCGGAACGTGCGCGCCTGACCGGCAGCTACGACGACTATGCACGGGCCGAGGCGCTCATCGCCCGGCTCGAAGCCCAGTTCCCGCCGTCCGACGCGCTGTGCCTGGCCAAGGCGAGGCTGCTCTTCTCCCTCCATCGTCTGCGTCCGGCGGCGCAGGCCCTGGACCGCTGTCCGCGCCTGGCCGGCGAGCCCGACGCCCTGGGCCTTCGCGGCGACATCGCCTTCCAATCCGGGCGCTATGAGGAGGCGGGCGCCATCTACCGGGCGCTCGTCAACCAGGTCGGCACGCCCCAGACCTACGTTCAGCTGGCCCTTTACAGCGCCAAGACCGGCTCACCCGGCGAAGCGCTGGCGTTCATGGAAGCCGCGGAGAAGCGCTCCTTCGGAGCCGCCCCCGTCCGCCGGAGCTGGTTCGCCCTACAGCGGGGCCTGATCGAACTCGAACGGGGCCGTCTGGACGAGGCGCGCGCGCTGTTCGCCTTGGCCGACGAGCGGCTGCCCGGCTACTGGCTGAACGAAGAACACTTGGCGGAAGTCGCCACCCTGAACGGCGACGCGGCCGCGGCGAAGCCGGTCTACGAGGCCGTCGTGCGCCGGACCGGCGCGCCGGAGTACCTCGACGCTCTGGGCTCGATCGAGGCCGAGGCCGGGCGCGCGCTGACGGCGCGCCAGCTCTTCGCCCGCGCCGAGGCCGCCTACGCGCAACGGGCGCAACGCTTCCCCGAGGCGATCGCCGGCCATGCGCTCGACCACTACCTGAGCGCGGCGCCGCAACCCGCCACGGCCCTGTCGCTCGCCGAGGCCAACTACAGGAACCGCCCCAACGGCGAGGCCGCGGTCGGACTGGCCAAGGCCCAGCTGCTCAACCACAAGCCGCAGGCGGCGGCGCGCCTGATCGAACAGCACCTGGGCCGCGGCTGGGACACCGCCGAGGCCTACTGGATCCTGTCGCTAGCGGCCGACGCCGCGGGAGATGGTCGGCGCGCGCGGACAGCAGCCCTGGAGGCCACGCGCCGCAACCCGCGCAGCGCGACCCAGTACGCCTTCGAGTTCTGAGCGCACGCCCGACCCAGCCGGGCGACGGCCACGGGGAATGGTCGCTTGAGATCGGTTGCGACCTGACGGCAAGCTTCCAGCAGGCCGCGAAGACGGCCCCGCGCCGCCGCGGGAGGGAGACCAACGACATGGAAGCCGACGTTCGCGAGACGTACACCGCCGCCCAGGGCATCGAGACAGCCTACGACGCGGACAGCCACATCATGGAGCTGCCCAGCTTCCTCAAGGACTTCGCCGATCCCGACCTGCGCGACGAGATCCCCGAGGTGAGCTACTCGGCCTCGATCGTCACCGACGAGGAGGTGGCGGTGATCGTCGGCCAGGGCGGCCGCCACAGCGCTGAGCACGTGGCCGCGCAGATCGCGCTGGGCGACAAGCTGATCGAGAAGTCCAAGGAGATCCAGGCACTGGGCGCGTTCGACAGCGCAGACCGGTCCAAGGCGCTGGACCTACTGGGCTTCAGGAAGCAGCTGGTGTTCGCCACCCACAGCGTGGCCATGCCGTTCTCGCCCAGCTCGAAGCTGGAGCACCGCCTGCGCTACGGCGCGGCGCGGGCGCACAACCGGCATATGGCTGAGTTCTGCAAGGACGACCCGCGCCTCATGGGCGTGGCCGTCGTGCCGCTGGACGACCCGGACCTGGCGATGGCCGAACTGGAGTTCGCGCTCTCGGCAGGGCTGAAGGCGGCCTGGGTGCCGCACCGGCCCTGCGGCGAGCGGTCTCCCGGCCACGTGGACCTCGATCCGTTCTGGGCGCGGCTGGCCGAGACGGGGACGCCGTTCCTGCTGCATGTGGGCGGGGCGCCCCTGCAGCTCGCCAAGGCCTGGATGAACAACGGCCGGCCGCCGACGAAGGACTGGCTGGGCGGCGGCGAAAACCTGCGGACCAAGGACATCGCCCTGCTGCACGAAGGTCCCGAGCAGTTCCTGACCATGATGGTGCTGGACGGCGTCCTCGAGCGGCATCCGGCGCTGCGCGGCGCCAGCGTGGAGCTGGGCGCGGGCTGGGTTCCGGAGCTGTTGAGGCGCCTGGACTGGGTGGTGAAGCACTGGAGCCGCAACGACGCCAACCTGCAGGCGCTGCGCCGCAAGCCCTCGGAGCAGATCACCCAGCAGCTGGCGTTCACGCCGTTCGTGTTCGAGGAGGTGGGCGCGCTGATCGACCAGTCGAACGAAGACCTCTACCTGTTCTCCAGCGACTATCCGCACATCGAGGGCGGGCGGAACCCGATCGGCCGGTTCGAGACGGCGCTGGGCGAGCGGCCGGCGGCGGTGCGCGACAAGTTCTACGCCGACAACTTCCGGCGGATCTTCGTCGACGCGTGACCAAAACCTCCCCCATGCATGGGGGAGGGGGACCGCAAAGTGGTGGAGGGGGCGGTGGGGCCGTGCGCTGCCGATCGATCCGCCTTGCCGGTGGCGCCGCCCCCTTCCACCACTTCGTGGTCCCCCTCCCCCGCTTCGCAGGGGAGGTTTTGGGCGCGGCCACCTTGAGAAGACATAAGGATGTCTTTATATCCCACCGCACCCCTCGGAGCCGCCCGATGTCCGATCACCATCCCCACCGCGAAGCCGTCGGCGCCGCCTTCTCGCTGCCCGCGATGATCAAGGCCCGCGACCTGACGTTCGAGGCGGTGCGGCGGATCGGGGCGGCGATCCGGCCGGGCATGACCGAGGGCCGCGGCGGCGAGGTGGCGCAGGAGATCCTCGAGGCCATGGGGATGGAGCGGCTGTGGCACCGGAACGTGGTCCGCTTCGGGCCGGACTCCACCAAGACCTTCTTCGGCGAGTTCACCCCGGACTACGTGCTGCAGGCCAACGACATCTTCTACGTCGACCTGGGCGTCGTCTGGGACGGGCACGAGGGCGATGCGGGCGACACCTTCGTGGTCGGCGACGACCCCGAGATGGCCGCCTGCGCGCAGGCCGCGCGCGACCTCTGGTGCGAGGTGGCCGCCCGCTGGCGCGACGAAAGGCTGAGCGGGCCGGCGCTCTACGCCTTCGCCAAGGCGCGGGCCGAGGCCAAGGGCTGGGTGCTGAACTGGGAGGTGAAGGGCCACCGGGTGTCGGACTTCCCGCACGCGATCTACAAGGCGGGCGCCCTGGGCGACTTCGACGGCCTGCCGACGACGGGGCTGTGGATCCTGGAGATCCAGATCGGCCACCCGACACGACAGATCGGGGCCTTCTACGAGGACCTGCTGATCCGCGAGACCGACGTCCAGGCGGCGGCTTAGGTTCCCGCTCCCACTCACGAACGTCTTGGACAACGAGCTCTGCCCCAAACACATGCATTTGTGTCGGGAAGGGCACGGACGGGCTTTGAGTCTCGGTTTTGAAAGACAAAACTGCTAGCTAGCGGGCAAGGGACAGGGAGGACGTTTCGCTCACGATGGCCGCGCCAGTCGCCATACGCGGACAGCGGAGCCTGCTGCGGCAGATCCGCGAGGCGCTCGCC
>NZ_DASWTE010000102.1:0-3307 GCF_036402295.1 Phenylobacterium sp. | reverse complement strand
CGACGCCCAGGCGGCGCTGGACGCGATGGAGGGGCCGCGCTTCGTCACCGGCTACTGCTGGGGCGGAGCGGCGACGTGGCTGGTCGCCTGCCGCTGCGACGGCGTGGCGGCGGCCTCCTGCTTCTACGGCCGCCGGATCAGCGAGCTGGTCGACGAGACGCCGCGCTGTCCCACCATCCTGCACTTCGGCAAGACCGACGCCTCCATCCCGATGGAGAAGGTGGACGAGATCCGCGAGCGGCACCCCGACCTGCCGGTCTACCTCTACGACGCCGGCCACGGCTTCGTCTCGGACCGCCGGCGCGACTACCACGAGGACTCGGCCCGCCTGGCGCGCCTGCGGACGCTGCAGGTGTTCGCGCGCAACGGCGGGGGGAGCGGGCGCGGCGAGGTCTAGACCTCGATCTGCCGCTTAACCTCGGGGTGCCGCTCCAGCACCCGCACCAGCATGGCCTGGGCCGCCAGTATGCCGATCCCGGCCGCGTAGCCCGAGAACACGCCGGCCGGATAGCGACCGCCCTGGGCGGCGCTGGAGATCTGCCAGTAGATCAGCGCCGCCGCGCCGCCCAGCAGCACCACGCCGGCCACGATCGAGCGCACGTTCTGGCCGAAGCCGGCCAGGAAGCTCATCCAGACGTATTTCGCCAGGCCCCGGCGCAGAACGCCTACCGCCAGCGGGATTCCCAGCGACGCGATCAGGAACACACCGGGCCAGATCAGCGTCCGCTGCACGATCAGGGCGTCGTCGCTCAGCCGGTCGAAGGCGTGCACCACCGCGCCCGCATAGATCAGCCCGGCCGTGGCGACGGTCAGGTCCTGGGTTCGGCGGAAGCTTCTCCAAGCGGGCGTATGAGCCATGCCTTCAATGTGGGGGCTCCGGGAGGCGCCGATAAGGCAGAATCTGGCGCTATGGTCGGCCCCCGTGGCCCGCCCGAGTCTCCTCCCCTTTCTCCTGCTGCTCGCGGCCGGCCCGGCGCACGCGGCCGAGCTCGCCTGCCGGTTCGAGGCCGGGACGATCACCGTACCGGCGCAGGTGGCGGGGATCGCCGGCGACTACATCCTGGACACCGGTGCGGCCCAGACGGCGCTGCACGAGACCAAGGCCCAGGCCGAAGGCATCGTCGCCATAGCGCTCACGGGCGATGTCAGCGTGGGTGGCATGGTGGTGCGCGCCGCGCCGCTGAAGGTGCAGGACCTCGATGTCCGCACCTGGAACCTGCCGACCCCCGCAGCCGGCGTGATCGGGGCCGATGTGCTGCGGGGCTTCGTCGTGGACGTGACCTACGCCCCCTGCCGCGTGCGCCTCTCGGCGCCCGGACGGGCTCCGCGGTTTGCAGGACGGGCCCTGAACCTCGCCTGGGACCTGGGGCGACCGACGGTCGAGGCGGCCGTCTCCGACGACGCGCACCGGCTCAGCGGCCGCTTCGTGATCGCCACGGGGGCCAATGCGCCGGTACGTCTCGCCGACGACCTGGCTCAGATTCCGGGCGCCCTGCGGCCCGACGAGCTCTATCCAGAGGGCGTCTTCCTGGCGCGCCTGCCCCAGGTGGAGTTCGGCGGCGCGGTCGGGCGCGACGTGGGCGCCGGGCTCATGAAGCCCGAGGGCGAGGCGGTGGGGCTGTTAGGCGGCGCGGTGCTGGCCCACTTCCGTCTGCGCTTCGACTTCCCGGGCGGGAAGCTGGTCGTGCAGCCGATCCCTTGAAACGAAAAGGCCCCGGATCACTCCGGGGCCTCTCCTATCGCTTGTGGCGCTGGCGTCCGCCCTAGTGGGCGACGTTGCGCCAGACGCGGCGGTAGCTGAAGTACAGCAGCACCGTGAAGATCAGGAGGTAGATCATCGCGCCCAGGCCGAACGCCTTGCGCTCGATCTGCTTTGGCTCGGAGGCCCACGCGAGGAACGCGGTGACGTCCTCGGCCTGCTGGTCGACGGTCGACTTGGTGCCGTCGTCGAAGGTCACCTTGTCGGGCGCCAGCTGCGGCGGCATGGCCAGGAAGCCGCCGGGCGGGACATGCTTATGGTCGCCGCTCCAGTAGGCGGTGAGATCGCCCGCGAAGGCGACGTTGTAGTTCTGGCCGGCGCCGACCTTCAGGCCGGCCGGCGGGTTCCGGTAGCCCGTCAGCAGCGAGTAGATGTAGTCGGCGCCGCCGGGGCGGGCCTTGACGATCACCGACAGGTCCGGCGGGATCGCGCCGCCGTTCGAGGCCGCGGCGGCGGCGTCGTTGGGGAACGGCGACGGGAACTTGTCGGCCGGGATGGCCGGACGCTGGACGACGTCACCCGTCTCGGAGTCGATGTCGTTGACCTGGATGTCCTTGGCCAGCGCCTTCACGTACGGGTTGTCGTTCGGGTTCTTGTACTCCGGGTCGTAGAACGGCCCGCCGGGCTGCCCCAGGTTGCGGAAGAACACCAGGTTCATCGAGTGGCAGGCCGAGCAGACCTCGCGATAGACCTTGTAGCCCCGCTGGAGCTGGGCCGGGTCGAACTTGCCGAACGGCCCGTCGAACGTCCATGCGACGTGGCGGGTCTCGGTGTGGCCGCCGGAGGCGAGGGCCGGGCCCCCGATCAGGGCGAGCCCCAGCGCCGCGAGCGCGATACCTTTGCGCAGCATCTTCAGGCTCAGCCCCTCTTTTCAGGCGACGCCGCAGCGCCAGCCGGAGTGGTGGCAGGGTGCGACAGGACAGGTTCGGAGATGGATTCCGGCACCGGCAGCGGGGTCTCGGTCAGGCCGAGGACCGGCAGCACAAGCCAGAAGTAGGCGAAGTAGTAGAGCGTGGCGATCCGGCTCAGCCAGACGAAGCTGTTGATGTCGGCGTCCAGCACCATGAAGCCGCTGGGGCTGCCGAACACCGGGTCGTCCGGCAGCTTGCCGCCGCACCAGCCCAGGATCAGAGCAAAGAAGACGAACAGGAAGAAGTACAGCCGCGCCGTTGGACGGTAGCGCATCGAGCGCACCTTCGACGTGTCGAGCCAGGGCAGCACGAAGAGCGTGCCGATGGCGCCGAACATGAGCAGCACGCCGCCCAGCTTGTCCGGAACCGCCCGCAGGATCGCGTAGAACGGCAGGAAGTACCATTCGGGCACGATGTGCGCCGGCGTCACCAGCGGGTTGGCCGGGATGTAGTTGTCGGCGTGGCCCAGGGCGTTCGGGTTGTAGAACACGAAGGCGGCGTACAGCAGCAGGAAGACCGCGATCGCGAACCCGTCCTTCACCGTGTAGTACGGGTGGAAGGGAACGGTGTCGGACTTCGACTTCACGTTCACGCCGGTCGGGTTGTTGTTGCCCGGCACGTGCAGCGCCCAGATGTG
>NZ_DASWTE010000101.1:0-3434 GCF_036402295.1 Phenylobacterium sp. | reverse complement strand
CCCGCGTCCTCGCCGCCTACGGCCTGCGGGCGGTCCGTCAGCACGCCGTGCCCGTGGAGCAGCTCGAGCGGCTGGACGAACTGATGCGCGGCGGCGCGCGTCAGGCCGGCGGCGTGGTGCTGGCGGACCAGGCGCGCGAGGCGCTGGGCTGGAGCGAGACCGAGGCCGGCGCGATGCTGCGCGGCCTGGGCTATGCGCCGGCGCGCAAGCCGAAAGACGGCGAGCCGATCGCCTGGCGACGCCGCAACGAGCGTGAGCCGGACGCCGCGCCGATCCGGCCACACTCGCCGTTCGCCGCCCTGGCCGCCCTCAAGGACGCCCCGCCGCCGCCGCGCCGGCGCCGTCGGAAGGCGGCGTCGAAGTGAGCGAGGTCGACGCCTGCCGCGCCGACGTCTGGCTCTGGCGCGCCCGCTTCTTCAAGACCCGCTCGCTGGCGGCCAAGTTCATCGACGAGGGCCGCATCCGCCTCACCCGCCCCGGCCAGGAGGAGCACCGCCTCGACAAGCCGGCGCGGCCGATCAAGGTCGGCGACCAGCTGGTGTTCGCCCTCGGCGGCCGGCTGATCGCCGTCACCGTCGAGGCCATGGGCGACCGCCGCGGCCCGGCGCCCGAAGCGCGCCTGCTCTACTCGACGTTGGACGCAAGCTGAGCCACAGTCTGCTCGCGAGTTGGGGCGACGAGCATGAGTGATCGACTGCAGGAGGCGGCCAGCGGCAAAACTGGGCCGAAGAAGGGGTTCAGCGCCTGGATCGGGGGTAGGGCCAACCGCAAGAGCTACTGGCTCTGGGTCGGACCGATGTGCGCGGCGCTGGTGGTGATAGGGATGGTGGGCATCCCTGGCCTCGAACTCGTTTTCGCGCTGCCGTTGCTCTTCGTCTGGATCCGCAGATTTCATGATCTCGGGCGGTCGGGCTGGTGGGCCCCGCTCATCAATGTGGCCATGTCGGCCACGACAACGGCCGTTAAGTTCACAGCGGGTCCCGATGCGTCCCTCGCTGTGAACGGCGTGCTGGCGGTCGGGGCGATAGTCGTGCTCGGCGTCCTGCCCGGCCAAGCGACGACGAACCGATTTGGCCCGCCGACCGGCAAGGCCGGCGAACTGGCCGAGACGTTCAGTTGACGCCTGATCGGGCTTCCAGAATTCCTGGGCGGCCCTTGCATTGACAAGAGGCGGCCGCGCCGTGAAAAACCGGCGCCCCGAACTCGGGAACGCTGCCGGAGTCTAGAAGCGCCCGCCATGACCTACATCGTGATGGATCCCTGCATCAAATGTAAGTTCATGGACTGCGTGGAGGTGTGCCCGGTCGACTGCTTCTACGAGGGCGAGAACTTCCTGGCCATCAATCCCGACGAATGCATCGACTGCGGCGTCTGTGAGCCAGAGTGTCCTGTGGACGCCATCAAGCCCGACACCGAAGATGATCCGGACGGCAAGTGGCTCAAGGTGAACTCCGAATACTCGCGCGTGTGGCCCAACATCACAGTCAAAGGCGAACCGCCCTCGGACGCGGAAGCTTTCGAGCGCGAGACCGGAAAGTTCGAGAAATACTTTTCCGAGAAGCCGGGCCGCGGCTCCTGAGCCTTCCTCCGCCCGCGCCCGGACGGGGCGGGTCCAACCCTTTCATTCCGCACGTTTTTGTGTTAATGTCGCAAACGACACGACACGAAGGCTTCGCCCGGGTCGGTCTCTAACAAGAACAGCCGACTGGCGGTCACCGCTGGCACGGGCGAAGGGTCGTTTTAAGAGGTCTGTTTCCGTTCACACTGACGACACCGCCGCGAGCCTTGTCCGCGGGAGGGGTGGTTTTGTGCATTCCGGAAGCGACACGCAATTCCGCGTCCCCAGCGCGGACGGATATGAGAGGTATCTCGGATGAGCAAGAGCGGTAATGAGTTCCAGGTTGGCGATCACGTCGTCTATCCGGCCCACGGCGTGGGTCAGGTGCAAGGGATCGAGACCCAGGAAGTCGCCGGTCTGAAGCTTGAAGTCTACGTCATCACCTTCGACCACGAGAAGATGACGCTGCGCGTTCCCACCGCCAAGGCCAAGACCGCCGGCCTGCGTTCGCTCGCCGAGACCGGCGTGGTGTCCAAGGCTCTGACCACCTTGAAGGGCCGCGCCCGCGTGAAGCGCACCATGTGGTCGCGTCGCGCGCAGGAGTACGAAGCCAAGATCAACTCGGGCGACCTGATCTCGATCGCCGAAGTGGTGCGCGACCTGCACCGCGCCGAGAACCAGCCCGAGCAGTCCTACTCCGAGCGCCAGCTGTACGAGAGCGCCCTGGACCGCATGGCCCGCGAAGTCGCCGCGATCGAGCGCATCGACCGCGACGCGGCCATCGCCATGCTGAACAAGTCGCTGGTGAAGACCGCCGCCGTCGCGGCCTGATCTTCTCCACGAACGAGACGCGAGACGCCCGGCCTCACCGCCGGGCGTTTTCGTTTGGCCAGGCGTTTTCCTTTGAGTCGCTCGGCCGGTAAACTCGCCGCTGCGGGAGGACGCTATGGCCAGCCTGGACGTCGGGGGCGTACGCCTCCACTACGAGCTCAGCGCCGCGGCCGGGCCGCCGCTGGTGCTGGTGCACGGCTCCTGGGTCGACCATACCGACTGGGCGCCCGTCGCCGCCGACCTCGCCCGCGACTTCCAGGTCCTGACCTATGACCGGCGCGGCCATAGCCTGAGCGACCGGCCGGCCGGCCAGGGCTCGGCCGACGAAGACGCCGCCGACCTCGCCGCCCTGATCGAGGGGCTCGGCCTGGCGCCCGCCCACGTGGCCGGCAACTCGTTCGGCGCGGCGATCTCGCTCAGGCTCGCGAGCCGGCGGCCCTCGCTGTTCCGCAGCCTCAACGTCCACGAGCCGCCGCTGTTCGGCTTGCTCGCCGCCCATCCCGAGACCCGGGAGATGGCTGCCGCCGTGGCCGCCGCCGTCGGCCGGGTGGTCGAACGGCTCGTCCGGGGCGAAATGGCCGCCGCCGCCGAGCGGTTCGTCGACGACGTGGCGCTCGGCCCCGGCGCATGGGCCGGCCTGCCCGAGAGCCTGCGCGCCGTGCTCGTGAACAACGCCCCGACGTTCCTGGACGAGACCCGGGATCCCGAGGCGCTCATGCTGGACGTCGCCGCGCTCGGCGCCTTCGACCGCCCGCTCCTGCTGACCGGCGGCTCCGAGAGCCCGCCGCCGTTCGCCCCGGTCCTGGACGCCCTGGCCCGGGCCCTGCCGCAGGCGCGCCGCCACACGTTCGACGGCGCCGGCCACCTGCCGCACCAGTCACATCCCGCCGCCTACGCGGCCCAGGTGCGCGCCCTCTGCGCCTGAAATGCGGGTTGCCCGGCCCGCCCGCGCATGGCATCGGTCGGCCAAGGACAGCGCGCCGGCTCCGCCCGCCTGTCCCCGCGCGGCCCGGTAGCTCAGCCGGATAGAGCAGGGCTTTCCTAA
>NZ_DASWTE010000100.1:0-9436 GCF_036402295.1 Phenylobacterium sp. | reverse complement strand
CCTATCGGGCGAGTGGGAGAACGCCTTCGCCGACGCCCTGGTGGGCGGGGGCGAGGAAAAGCAGCTGGCGCTGGCCCCGTCGCGCCTGCAGGACTTCATCCGCGGCGTCCGCGAGACCTTCGAGCGCGCGGCCATGGCCGGCGACACCCCGGTGCTGCTGACCAGCCCGGCCGTGCGGCCCTACGTCCGCTCGATCATCGAGCGCTTCCGCGGCCAGACCCCGGTGATGAGCCAGAACGAGATCCACCCCCGGGCTCGGCTGAAGACCGTCGGGACGATTTAGGAGCCGCCGAGCCGGCGCCTTGACCGACGGCTCGACCGTTACATCGTGAGGCGTCTGGCATAGGGGCCCCGCGTCATGATCCGATCCCTGCGGAGCGCCGCCGCTCGCCACCGTCCTCGCGCTCACGAGCGCCTGTTCGCCCGCGCCGGAGAAGGCCGCCAAGCCGCCGACGGCGACCGCCGCCGCGGCCAAGGTTACCCTACGGCGCCAACAAGGCAGCCAGCGGGACGTTCACGCACGACGGGGTGACCTTCTACTACGAGGTCTACGTGAGGGAGAGCCGCTGCTCCTGGTGAACGGCAACGGGGGCAGCATCGGCGACCTCGCCGCCCAGATCGACCACTCCAGGGCGAACCACAAGGTGATCGCCATGGACAGCCGCGACCAGGGACGCTCCGGCGATAGCGCGGGTCGCATCACCTACGAGCAGATGGCAGACGACCTTGCTGCCTTGGTCGACCACCTCAAGCTCGGCCCGGTCGAACGCCAACCTGGCCGTGCTGCCCAACGCCACGCACGCCGTGCCCTACGACGACCCCAAGCTCTTCAACGAACCCATCGACCGGTTCCTGAACACCCCCTTCAAGAAGAGGGATCGTGTCGCCGACCTGGTGGCGTCGCTGGAGAAGATCGCCGCGGAGAAGGCGAAGTAACCCCCGCCGCCTCGGCCTCCATGGCGCCCACCACCCAAGCAGCGCTTGAACGCTCACTCAAGCCGTGCTTCTGTCTGGGTTGAACGCTCAATCAAGCGGACGACATGGACGACGTCCCTACCCGCCACCGGCTGGTTTTCGCGGCCATGAAGCTCTTCGGGGAGAAGGGCTACCTCAGTACATCCGTACAAGACATCCTGCGCGAGGCGGGCGCGAATGCGGGGAGCCTGTACCACGCGTTCCCCACCAAGCAGGACGTCCTGATCGCCGTGCTGGACCTCTACCGCCAGGGCATTGAGCCCATGCTGCTCCAGCCCGCCTGGGACGGGATGGACGACCCGATCGAGAAGATCTTCGCCCTGCTCGCCCGCTATCGCGGCATGCTGGAGGCGACCGACTGCCTCTACGGCTGCCCGATCGGCTCGATCGCCCTGGAGCTGCACGAGCCGGACCCGCCCGTGCGCGAGCTGCTGTCGGCGAACTTCAGCCAGTGGGTGGGGCACGTCGAGCGCTGCCTCGTCGAGGCCGGTGACCGGCTGCCGGCCGACCTCGACCGCCACATGGTCGCGACCCTGGTGCTGAACGTCATGGAAGGCGGGGTCATGCAGTCGCGCACCCACCGCACGCTGGACGCCTTCGACGCCTCGGTGGCGGGCCTGCGCGACTACCTCAACCGGCTCGAGCAGGCCGCCAACCCAGGGGGACGACCACAATGATGAAGACGGTGGGACGGATCGTGGCCGGCGCCGCGGCTGGGGCGCTTATTGCGGGCGCCGCCGCCGCCCAGTCGGTGAAGGACTTCCCCGATGTGGCCGACACCTCGTTCGTGCAGGCGAACGGCCACAAGGTGCTGCGGATCGCCTTGGACGTGCCCGCGCCGCGCAAGGCCGTCTGGGAGCGGTTCACCACCACCGAAGGCTACCGCGCCTGGGCGACGCCCGTGGCGCAGGTGGACGGCAGGCTCGGCGGGATGATCGAGGGCAGCTACGATTTCAAGGCCCGGATCGGCGACGCCGACAACATCCGGAACCAGATCGTCCTGCTGGCGCCCGAACGGACGCTGGCGATCCGCAACGTGAATGCGCCCAAGGCGCTGCCCGGCGGCAAGGCGTTCGGCGAGATCGTCACGGTGATGGAGTTCGACGACGTGGCGGGCGGCACGCGGGTGACGTTGACGGCCGTCGGCTACAAGCCCGGCGAGCCCTACGACACGCTCTACAGGCACTTCAGTTGGGGCAACGCCTATTCGCTGACGAAGCTCAAGGAGAGCTTCGTGAAGGGGCCGATCGACTGGAAGCAGGTGCAGGCGCAGCAGGAAGCCAAGGCCGCCTCGGCAAAGGTGGCGTCCGGCGCAACCAAGGGGGCGAACTGACATGGACATGAAGACCTTCGGCCGGGTCACCCTGGCCGCGACCGCCGCGCAGGTGGGCATGGTCGTCGCCGGCCACTACTCGGCGGCCGTCGCCAGCGGCTTTGCCCTGGGCGGCATGGGCATCTCGTTGCTGGCCGGGGTCTTCTACGCGCGGATCGCGCGCGGCGGCTGGGTCGCCAGCCTCGTTGGCGGCCTGCTCTCGGGCGGAGTCTGTGCGTTCCTGGGGATCGGCGTCTCGGTGTTCCTGGGCGACGTGCCGCCCTCGCTGCTGGCGTTCGGCACGGCCGGATCGGCGGTCGCGGGCCTGATCGGCGGGGCGGCCGGCAAGGCGACCGCGCCGCGCCCTACCGTCACGGGCTGAGCGGAGGCCGTTGCAGGCCGCGGCCCCGGCTGATAGCGGTTCGGGCCCGGGCGACGCATGCGCCCGCCACTGAGTCTCGGATATCGGATGCGGCGACCTCTTGAGCGACCCCAGGGCCCTCGCGGGCAGTTCCTGTGGGACCTGCTGACCTTCGAGAAGCTGATCACCGGCACGCTCGTCCACCTCGTCTACTGGGCCGGCCTCGGCATCATCGGCGTGATGGCTTTCGGGGTGCTGGGCGCCTCGGTCGGCGTGGCGATCCGCGAAGGCGGCTGGGGCTATCTGCTGGCCGTCGCCGTGCTCGCCATCGGCATGCTGGGCGTCTTCATCGCCGTCCTGTTGTGGCGGGCCTTCTGCGAGTTCTACGTCACGATCTTCAAGATCAGCGAGGACCTCCACGTCCTGCGCCAGGACGTGGAGCGCGAGCGGGCGGGACGCTAGGTCCTCACTTCCGCTGCAGCGGCGGCAGCGTCTTCCACACACGGTCGTCGTGCGCCGGCACGATCACCAGGCCCGGCACGGCCTGCCTGGCCGCGTGCAGCTTCTGCAGCATCGCCCAGGTCGCAGGCCCGTCCTTGTCCACCAGCGAGCGCGCCAGCATCGGCTTCTGGGCGGGGAGTTCCACGCCCTCGGCCTGCCAGGCGGTGTCGCCGACCAGGACGTAGCGCTTGCCGTCCGGCGTCGAGACGAACGCCGCGACGGAGCCGGGTGTGTGCCCGGGCGTCGGGACCAGCACCACGCTGCCGTCGCCGAACACGTCCCGACTCTGCGCGAAGCCGAGATAGGGGCCGTCCGGGAAGTCGTAGGCGCGATAGTTCTGCGTCCCGAGGTCGTGCGCGAGCTTGGCGCTCCCGTCGTCGCTGTTGACGAAGTCGAGCTCGGCCTTCGGGACCCAGACCGGCGTCTGCGGGAAGTGCTGCAGGCCGCTCACATGGTCCCAGTGGGCGTGGGTGAGCACCACCGCCGTCAGGCTCGACGCCGGGACGCCGGCCGCCGCCAGTTGCTCGGCCACCGGGCTCGTCAGCACGGGCCTGATCGTCGCCTGCATGATCGCAGGCGCGGTCTCGAAGTGTTGCGTCAGCTCGCGGCCGTAGCCGGCGTCGAACAGCAGCTTGCCCTTCGGATGGTCCACCAGGATCGCGCCGGCGACGAAGGTGCGCTTGTCGTCCTGGCGACCGCCCTCGAAGGCCATGCCGGCGGTCGACTGCGTGGAGCCGGACGGGATCGCGCTGATCGTCATCCCCGCGGGCGGACGGGCCGCCGGCGGGGCGGCGGGAACCGGCGGCGCGGCTTCGGAGGCGGGTGCGCAGGCGGCAAGCGAAACGGCGACGACCACGGCGGCGAGGGAGGGGAAGGTCTTGTGGGAAGGCATCGGGGTTCTCCTGAACATCCGAGACTTGGCCGCCTTGTCCCGCATATGTAAAATATCGATATCCGACCATCGATATAGGCTGTGACTATGGAATTGCGGGAGCTGCGCTACTTCCTGGCGGTCTACGAGACCGGAAGCGTCACCGCCGCCGCCCGCCGCTGCTTCATCTCCCAACCTTCGATCTCGGCCGCCATCGCGGCCCTGGAGCGCGAGCTCGAGACCATTCTCTTCGTCCGCCACCGCAAGGGCGTGACCGCGACGGACGCGGCCGTGGCGCTCTACGACCGCGCGCGCCGGGTGGTGGACGACGCGCTGTCGCTGAAGGCGCTGTTTGCGCCGCCGCCCGCCTCTGAGGTGACCCTGGGCCTGATGCCCAGCCTCGACATCCCGCGCGTGCTGCCGCTCTTGAAGCCGCTCACCGAGGCCGGCGACGTGCGGCTGTTCCTGGTGGCCGCCGACGAGCCCTGCGACGCGCGGATCGTCGCCCGATCCATGACCGACGAAAGCGAGGCCTTCGCGCCGCTGTGGTCGGAGGGCTATGTGCTCGCCCTGCCGCCGCGCCACGAGCTGCGCCTGAAGCCGCAGGTGATGCTGGCCGACCTGGACGGCCTGCCGCTGATCGGCCGCTGCAACTGCGAGAACGCCGACCAGACCGGCGACCTGGGCTTCAAGCCGCAGATCGTCGCCGTCGCCACCACCGAGGAGTGGGCCCTGGCGCTTGTGGAGGCCGGCGTCGGCGCGACCGTACTGCCCGAGGGCGTGGTCCGCGCGGACGCCCGCGTCGCCACCCGCCCGCTCGCCGACCTGGGCCTGCGACGTGAGGTCGGCGTGGCCTACCGGCGGGCGGATGCGACGTCACCGGCCGTGACGCGGATCCTGGAGGCGGTGGGCCATGCACCGCCGCGCAAGCGCGCCGCCTAGCGCCGCGGCTTGATCAGCTTCGGGTCCAGCGCCTCGCCGCGCACGGACTTGCCGTCGAGGTCGCGGCTCTCGATCGTGCGGGCCTTCAACAGCGAATTCAGGATCGCCTCCTCGGTGGCGTCGGCCACGGCGACGAACAGCGGCGAGAGCTGGTCGTTGGGAAGCTCGGCCACCTGCGAAACCGCACTGCGCCGCGCCGGCGTGCGGCGGACCTCGGCGGCGGTGGAGAACGCTATGGCGTAGTCGCCCGACCGATTGGTGAACGCCGAGCCCGTCCGCGCCAGGCCGGCGAAGCTGCGCCTGGCCAGCCGGGTCAGGTTGCGGTCGCTGAGCGGGGCGTCGGTGGCGATCACGATCATGATCGAGCCGTCGGCGACCGACGGCGGGGCCGATCCGGCCGCCGGGGCGTGTTCGTGCAGGTAATAGCGACCGGAGCGCCGGCCCACCGGATCGCCGTCGACCATGAGCGTGCCGCCGTAGTTCGACTGCACCAGCACGCCGACCACGTAGCCGCCCAGCGCCTTGGCCAGCACCCGCGAGCTCGTTCCGATCCCGCCCTTCCAGTCGAAGGCCATGGTCCCGGTCCCGGCGCCGACCGCCCCCTGCTCCACCGGCCCGGCCTTGGCTTCGGCCAGCGCCTTCAGCACGTCGTCAGGTGCAATCACCCGCTTCCTGATGTTGTTCAGGTAGCCGTCGTTGGTCTCGCCCACGACGGCGTTGACCGAGCGGACCTTCTCGTTGCCGGGCTGGGCCAGCGTCCAGGTGAGGAGCCCGTCGAACGCGCGCGGCACGGCGAGCGTGTTGGTGAGCACGACCGGCGTCTCGATCTCGCCCAGCTCGATGATCTGCGTCGTCCCCGTCAGCTTGCCGAAGCCGTTGGCCACCGCGACGCCCGCCGGGACCTTGTCCTGGAACACGTTGCCGCCATGCGGGAGGATGGCGGTGACGCCGGTGCGCACGTCGTCGCCCTCGATGCGGGTGACGTGCCCCACTTTCACGCCGGCGACGTCGGTGATGGCGTTGTCGGGGCCGGGGCGGAAGACGCCCGGCGCGATGCCGAGGTCACGCGCGCTCGGCCGGTCGGCCGCCTGCGCCGCGCTCGCCACCATGGCGGCCGCCAGCACGCCCGCCCTCATCTTCCGACGCATGTGAAACTCCCTCGCGAGGCGCGGAGCCTCGCCGCTGGGAGGGGTGGCGTCTACCCTACCGCGCGCTTGCGCAGGCCGAGCTCGTCCAGGGCGGCGGCTTCGATCCGGCCCTGTTGCTTGCGGGCCTCGACGCGGAGGCCTTCGGCGATGTGCTCGTACTTCTTCTGGGCCTCGAAGGCCTCGGAGAGCGCGTCGCGGGCGCCCGCTTCCTCGATGAGGATGACGTCGATCTCGGACCGGACCTTGGCCTTGCGGACCTTCAGCCCCTCGAAGAACCCGGCGCGGTAGATGCCGGCCGCGGCTTCCTGGGCGGAGAAGGCCATCTCGGCCTCGCCCTCCGCCTCGAGCATCGCGAGGCGGAGCTCGGCCGCCACGCGGCGGTCGACGATCTCGGCCAGTCGCTTCTGCAGGACCTCGGCCTCGTAGGTCGACAGCTTGATCAGGGATTCGGCCCAACTCACTTCAGGCGGCTCCGTTCAGGATGTCGGCGAGGCCTTGGAAGCTGTCTTCCAGGCTGGTGACGTCGTTGGGGTTCTGCGACAGGAACCGCTCGACGGCGGGATTGAGCTCGATGGCCCGGTCGATCAGGGGGTCGGCGCCTGCGCGGTAGGCGCCGATGCGGATCAGTTCTTCCATGTTCGAATAGGCCGAAAGCGCCTCGCGCGCCTGGCGAACGACCTCGCGCTCCTCCATGCCCTGGCAGCCCGGCATGGTCCGACTGATCGACTTCAGCACATTGATCGCGGGGAAACGGCCGCGCTCGGCGATCGCGCGCTCCATCACGATGTGGCCGTCCAGGATGCCGCGGACGGCGTCGGCGATCGGCTCGTTGTGGTCGTCGCCGTCCACCAGCACGGTGAAGAGGCCGGTGATCGGCCCCGCCTTGGTGCCGTCCGGGCGGATCGGGCCGGGGCCGGCGCGTTCCAGCAGCTTCGGCAGCTCGGTGAAGACGGTGGGGGTATAGCCCTTGGTGGTCGGGGGCTCGCCGGCGGCCAGGCCGATTTCGCGCTGGGCCATCGCGAAGCGGGTGACCGAGTCCATCAGGCACAGGACTTCCATGTCCTGGTCGCGCAGGAACTCGGCGATGGCCATGGTCATGTAGGCGGCCTGACGGCGCTTGAGCGCCGGCTCGTCCGAGGTGGCGACCACGACGATGGCGCGGCGCAGACCTTCCTCGCCCAGGGTCTCCTCGATGAACTCGCGCACCTCGCGGCCCCGCTCGCCGATCAGACCCACCACGACGGCGTCGCAGTCGGCGTTCTTGGCCAGCATGGACAGCAGCACCGACTTGCCGACGCCGGAGCCGGCGAACACGCCCAGGCGCTGGCCGCGGCAGCAGGTGGTGAAGACGTTCATGGCCCGCACGCCCAGGTCCAGGCGCTCGCCCACGCGGGCGCGGGAGTGGGCCGAGGGCGGCGAGGCGCGCAGCGGATAGGCGGCGACGCCCTGTGGCAGCGGCCCCTTGCCGTCGATGGGTTGGCCGAAGCTGTCAACGATGCGGCCCAGCCAGGCCTTGGTTGGCCGCACGGCCGAGCCCAGGGGCTGGATTCGGATCTCGGCGCCCGGCGCCACGCCTTCGACCGGGCCGAAGGGCATCAAGAGCGCCCGGTTCTCGCGGAAGCCCACCACCTCGGCGGCGACCGGCTTCTCGGCGAAGCGGGTGATCTCGGCGCGCGCGCCGACAGCCAGCCGCGAGAGGCCGCCGCGGGCCTCGATCAGGAGTCCGTTCACCGCCGCGACGCGGCCCGACACCGTCAATGGATCCAGCCGCTCGATCGCGGCCACAAGGCTCTGCACGCACGCCCCTTGAGCTATGCCCCGGAAGATGGGCTGGCAGCCTTAAGGGGGTATGAAGAACAGCCTCTGCCGTAGGCCCCGCTCGGCGATTTTTGCCGCGTCCAGGCGCCGCAGCCGGCCAGAGCCGATCCGTGCCGGGCGATGCAGAGCCTCATCGGCCGCGAGGGCGACCGAAACCTGAAGATTTGTGGTTGCACTCTGGGGCCGCCCGAGGGCGCCCATTTCGCCTTGGCGACCGCTCGCACACCAACGACGCCGGCCATGTGGGCCATGGCGGGCGTCGTGGAGCCTGGTCGCTTGCGAGCCTAGTGGATCTCGGTCGTCGGCGGTGTCGCCGCGGCCTTGCGGCTGCGGGTCTTGGCGACCACGGCTTCGGTCGTAGCCTTCGCCTGGTCGATCAGTTCCTCGCCCTTGGCGCGGGCATCGTCGATCATCGCTTGGCCCTTGGCCTTGGCGTCGTCGATCATCGGGCCCGCGGTGGCCGCGATCTTCTCGCGGTTGCGCCAAGCCAGCACGCCCGCCACGCCGACCGCAGCGGCGCCGATCAGGAACAGCGGATTCTTCGGCAGCGCCCGCAGCATCGGGCCCAGCGCGACAGCCTGCTTCACGTAGTCGCGGCGCCAGGGCATGCGATAGCGCTCGAGGGTTTCGGGATGGTCCGTCATGGTTTCACTCCGGCCTTGCTTGCCGGTCAAAACCCCTGCCGCCACAAGGTGTTCCCGCCCCTGCTTCGGAACCGCCGTCCAATCACAAAAGATTCAACTGCCGGCCGACTCCGGGCCCCGTCGGCTCAGCTTGAGTCCGAATCCGAAATCAGATTAACGATTCTCACCGGGGAGCCAGTCCCATTAACCGGTCTTAAAGGACGGTAGGGCAGGTTAACGGCGAGCCAGAGAGCGGATTCACCAGAATTCGCCGGGAATGCGGGGACGCGGGCAGGAGAGGCTAATGCGCGTATTGTTGATCGAGGACGATAGCGCGACCGCGCAAAGCATCGAATTGATGCTGAAGTCCGAAGGTTTCAACGTCTATACGACCGACCTGGGTGAAGAAGGCGTCGATCTGGGGAAGATCTACGACTACGACCTCATCCTGCTGGACCTGAACCTGCCCGACATGAGCGGCATGGACGTCCTGCGCACGCTGCGCGTCGGCAAGATCAATACCCCGATCATGATCCTGTCGGGCACGGCCGAGATCGAGACCAAGGTGAAGACCTTCTCGGGCGGCGCCGACGACTACATGACCAAGCCGTTCCACAAGGATGAGCTGGTCGCCCGCATCCACGCCGTGGTCCGCCGCTCGAAGGGCCACGCGCAGTCGGTCATCAAGACCGGCGACATCGTGGTGAACCTCGACGCCAAGACCGTGGAAGTGAACGGCATCCGCGTGCATCTGACCGGCAAGGAATATCAGATGCTCGAGCTGCTCTCGCTCCGGAAGGGCACGACGCTCACCAAGGAAATGTTCCTGAACCACCTCTACGGCGGCATGGACGAGCCCGAGCTGAAGATCATCGACGTCTTCAT
>NZ_DASWTE010000099.1:0-5601 GCF_036402295.1 Phenylobacterium sp. | reverse complement strand
TCCGCCGCGCCGCGATGAGGCCGCGCATGATCAGCAGCGTGTTGACCGGGAAGTGCGGGTTCTGCCGGTAGGCGCTCAGCCCGTGCTTCTGCACGAACCGCTTCGTCTCCAGCCCTTCGTAGGCCAGCTTGCCCTTCACCTGGCCGAACGCCTCCACCGGCGAGCGGTTGTTGGTGGCCTTGAAGATCCCGCCCAGCAGGCAGGGGATCAGGTTCACCGTCGCCCCGGTCCGCTCAGCGATCCCCGGCAGGACCTTCCAGGCCAGGTGCCCGTTCGGGCTCCCGAAATCGAAGATGAAGTCGATCGTCTTGCCCATCTGTCGTCCCTCACCAGCTCTCTTTCCACGGCCGCACGTCCAGCTCGTGCGTCCACGCCGAGCGCGGCTGCTTGGTCAGCGCAACGAAGCTCTGCGCGATGTCCTCCGGTCGCAGAATCGCGTCGTCGGCCAGGAGGTCGTCGACGTTGTCGCGGTTCGAGCGGATGAAGACCCCGTCCACCGCCCCGTCGATGACCACGTGCGCCACGTGGATGCCCAATGGCCCCAGCTCGCGCGACATGCTCTGCGCCACCGCCCGCAAGCCGTGCTTGGCCGAGGCGAAGGCCGCGAACCCGTCGCGCCCGCGCACGCTGGCCGTCGCCCCGGTGAACAGGATCGTGCCCCGCCCGCGCGGGACCATCGCCTTGGCCGCCTCGCGCCCGGCCAGGAAGCCCGCGAAACAGGCCATCTCCCAGACCTTGGTGAACACCCGCGCCGTCGTCTCGCGGATGCCGAAGCGCACGTTCGCGCCGATGTTGAAGACCACCACCTCCAGCGGCCCCACGTCGCGCTCGACGGTCTCGAACAGGGCGACCATCTCCTCCTCCAGCCGCGCGTCGACGCCATAGGCGTGCGCCACGCCGCCGCCGGCGCGGATCTCGGCCTCCACCTGTTTCAGCGAATCCAGGTTCCGCGCCCGCCGGGTCATGCAGACCTCGTAGCCGTCGGCGGCAAAGGCCTTGGCCAGCGCCGAACCCAGGCCGTCGCCCACGCCCACCACCAGGCAGACGCCCCTCGTGGCTTTCGCTTCCGAGGCCATGGCAGCACACTCCGTTCGAATTCCGAACTAAGTTCGTCTTGAATCCGAACCCAGTCAATGGGAGAATCCGCTGGGAACGTAGGAGTCGTGCGCATGAAGTGGAGCCAGCTCGCGGACCAGCCCTGCTCGGTCGCCCGCTCGGTCGCGGTGATCGGCGACCGCTGGACGCTGATGATCCTGCGCGACTGTTTCCTGGGCATCCGCCGCTTCGACGACTTCGAGCGCCGCCTGCGCATCTCGCGCAGCATCATCGCCGACCGCCTGAAGCATCTCGTCGACGAGGGCGTCCTGCGCCGCGACGCCTACCAGGACCAGCCCGTCCGCCACGAATACCGCCTCACCGACAAGGGCATGGCGCTGCACCCGGTGATCATGGCCATCGTCCACTGGGGCGACACCCACTACGCCGGCGAGGCCGGCCCGCCCCTCCTCCACCGCCACAGGGCCTGTGGCTGCGACTTCCACCCGGTGCTCAGCTGCTCGGAATGCGGCGCCCCCGTCGGCCCCCGCGACGTCGACGTCCGCGCGGGGCCGGGGGCGGCCTAACCACACCCATAATCCCGCTCATCCCGGCGAATGCCGGACCCAGATCCTAGGGCTGGGAAGTCGGTTGGATCGGCTCCGAGCCCACGGAGCCCACGCCCTCGCCATTCCATCTGGGTCCCGGCATTCGCCGGGATGAGCGGATGCTTACGTCAGCCCCCGCTCCGCCGCCGCCAGCACCGCCTCGGCGCGGCTCGACACGTGGAGCTTCTGGTAGATCACCTTCACGTAGCCCGCGACCGTCTGCGGCTTCAGCCCGATCTCGCGCGCCGCCTCAGGCCCTGACAGCCCGCGCGCCAGCAGGGTCAGCACCTCGGTCTCGCGGGGGCTCAGCCGCGCGTCGTCCTTCGGCTTCGGCGCTGGCGCCGGACGCAGCCGTTCCAGCAGCCGCCGCGCGATCGACGGCGACAGCGGCGGCTCGCCGGCCTCGATGCGGCGCAGGCAGGCGGCCACGTCCTCGGGCCGTTCCTGCTTCAGCACATAGCCCTGCGCCCCGGCCGCCAGGCTGTCGAACAGGTGCGCGTCGTCGTCGTAGATCGTCGCCACCACTGGCAGGGCGTCGGGGAAGTACCGCGCCACCTCGGCCACCAGCTCAACGCCCGAGCCGTCCGGCAGGCCCAGGTCGATGATCGCCAGCGCGAACTGCCCGCGCACCGCCTCGTCCGCCAGCCAGCGGCGCGCGTCGCGCAGCGTGCCCGCGGTGGCGATCGTGAAGTCCGGGAACGTCTCGGCCACCACCGCGACCAGCCATTCGCGCGTGTCCGGCCGGTCCTCGACGACCAGGCAGAGCCGCGCATCCTTTCCGTCCTGATCGCGCACCCCAGCCATACGAAGACGTCGCACTCCCCAGAATCTTCACTAACGATAATATCCGAGCGTTGCGCGCAGCCTAATGATTCCCCTCAGGAATGCAGGGCCGCGCGCATCGCGTGCAGGGGGACATCGCGCGCATGGATGACGCCGCCGCCGCGCCCGCCGCCGGGCGTCCGGACCGCCCTGCCGCGGCCCAGGCGGCGCCGACGCGCCTGCTCGCGCTCGCCTTCGCCATCGCCGTCCTGGTCATCGGCGGCGCCATCGCGTTTTCGGTGAGCCAGCCATGGCTGGGCCTCAATCTGCGCTTCGACGCCAAGGCCGGCGGCGCCGTCGTCGCCTCGTCGGCCGGCCCCGGCGCGGCCATCCCTGCGGGCGCGGTGATCACCACCGTCACCGCCGGCGGCGACCGCATCGTCCTCGAGCGCACCGACCTCACCGGCCAGGTGGACGGCAGCTTCGGCCCCTTCGCCGACTACCAGCGCTTCATGGACCGTCAGGGCCGGCTCGCCGACATGATGCGCGAGCCCGCCGTCACCTTCACCGACACCGCCGGCCGCGACTGGACCGTCCAGCCGCAACAGTCCGGCCGTCCCATCGCCTCGCTGGGCCCCGACTTCTGGATCGGCATGGTGGTGGGCGCCGTCGCCTGGCTGATCGCCGCGGCCATCTTCGCCTTCCGCCCGCGCGAGACCGCCGCCCGCTACGTGCTGCTCTCCGGCGTCGCCTCGCTGCTCTTCATCCCCATCGGGCCGATCTACACGGCCCGCGAGCTCGGCCTGCCCGAGACCGCCTTCTACCTGATCAACGGCGCGAATTTCCTGGGCGGCAGCCTCTACGCCGCGGCCACCTTCGCGCTGATGCTCTACTACCCGAACCGGCTCGTCCCCCGCTGGGTCGGCTGGGCGGTGATCGGCGTCTTCCTCGTCTGGTACGTGGCCCAGGCCATTGGCCTCTTCCCCGACCTCACCTTCGCCCGCCGCTTCCTGGTGCTCTGCGCCCTTTTCGGCGCCTTCGGGCTCTCGGCGATCCACTGGCGGCTCAGCCGGCGCGACCCCGTCGCCCGCGCGGCGCTCGGCTGGTTCGTGCTGTCGTGGGTTCTGGTGGTGGCCGTCTTCGGCCTGCTGATCCTCGCGCCGCAGATGTTCGGCGTCGATACCGAGGCGGCCGAGCCCTACGCCTTCCTGATGTTCCTGCTCACCTACGGCGGCCTGGCCGTGGGCATCATGCGCTACCGCCTGTTCGAGCTGGGCGCGTGGTGGGGCCGGATCATGGCCTGGACCCTGGCGCTGGCCCTGCTCGCCGCCCTCGACATGCTGTTCCTGGTGGGCCTGAGGCTCTCCGCCGAGGTCAGCCTCTCCATCGCGCTCCTGATCTGCGGCCTCGTCTGGCTGCCGGTCCGCGGTTGGATCGCCGAGCGCATGCTGCAGCGCCGCCGCACCGACGACCGAGACGTCTTCGAGGGTCTCGTCCAGATCGGCCTCTCCGCCCAGCCGCAGGACCAGCTCGCCCACTGGGTCGAGGTGCTGAAGCGCCGCTTCGACCCGCTGCGCCTCGACGTGGCCGAGGCGCACGAGCTGCCCGGCCTCGGCGCGGATGGCCTGGCCCTCGTCACCCCGGCGCTCGCCGGCCTGCCGGCGCTGCGCCTGGAGTACGCCCATGGCGGCCGCGCCCTGTTCTCCCCGGCCGACGAGCAGCAGGCGCGCTCGCTGGCCGACATGCTGGGCTTCGTCTTCCAGAGCCGCGAGGCCTACGAGCGCGGCGTCGCGGTCGAGCGCAAGCGCATCGCCGGCGACATCCACGACAACCTGGGCGCCACGCTGCTCTCGGCCCTGCACAGCCGCGACGGCGAGCGCAAGGACCGCTACATCCGCGAGACGCTCGCCGACCTCCGCTCCATCGTCACCGAACCCACCGGCCCCGACGCCGGCCTCGCCGACACCCTCGCCCGCAGCCGCAAGGAGATGGCCGAGCGCCTGCAGGCCCGCGGCGTCGCCCTCGTCTGGCCGCTGGACGCCGCCCCGCCGCCCGGCGTCGACTCGAAGACCGCCCAGTCGCTCCGCGCCATTGTGCGCGAGCTCACCAACAACATCCTGAAGCACGCGCAGGCCCGCGAGGTCCGCGTCTCGCTCGCCGCCGACCGCGACGCCCTGGTCCTCACCGTCGAAGACGACGGCCGAGGCTTCGACCCCGCCGCCGTCACCCCCGGCGCCGGCCTGGGCGGCCTGGCCGACCGCGCCCGCAGCCACGGCGGGACCCTCACCTGGTCGCCCGGCGAAGGCGGCAAAGGCGCGCGGTGCACGATCCGGCTCCCGCGGACGGCCTGAAGCTCGAGCGCGCCTACCGCGGCTTCTGGCCCCGCTCGGCCTGCGCGATGGCCTGCAGCGCCAACGGCTTCATCACAGCGTATCCCGCCTTCAGCGGATGCACCCCGTCGCGTGATCGGCGGAAGCCGGCCGGCTGCGACGGGCAAATCCGCCCGCCCCTCGCAACTTGAGGTTGGGAATATCCGCATTCCCACGCCGACGCCGACGACCTAGGGTCGGCTGGATGACGGTCGGGGATTCTGCCTTCGCCGATTCTCCACGGCTCGCGCCCTCCGGCGCGCCCAGCCTGCGGGGCCGGCTGACCCTGCTGGTGCTGGCGGTGCTGCTTCCCGCGATCCTCGCCTTCGGGGTTCTGGTCTGGAAGAGCTACGGCGAGCAGCGGCGCCTCGTGGAGGCGCAGGTCGTCGAAACCGCCCGCGCCCTGTCCCTCGCCGTCGACCGCGACCTGCGCAAGAACGAGGTGCTGCTGCAGGCCCTCGCCAGCTCCCCGGCCCTGCCCCGCGGCGACTGGGCCGCCTTCGACGCCCAGGCCCGGGTGGCGACACGCGGCCTGGACGCGACGGTCTCCCTGATCGACCCGGAAGGCTTCCTGGTCGCCAGCACGCGCGCCAGGCCCGGCGCCGCCGTACCGCGGGTGAGGCCTGAGGAGGCGGGCGTGACGGTCGCGCGAACCCGGCCGGACGGGGCTCGTGTGTCCAATCTGTTCCGCGGCATGGGGACCGGCCTCCCGAGCATCGCCTTCGACATTCCGGCGCCAGGGCCCGACTCCGGCGACACGCGCATCGCCGCCGTCACGCCGGCCTCCGCGCTCGATCGCCTGTGGGGGGACCAGCACTTCCCGGCCC
>NZ_DASWTE010000098.1:0-6275 GCF_036402295.1 Phenylobacterium sp. | reverse complement strand
GGCGGCGATCGACGCCCACTTCAAGGCCCCGCACATGGCGACCTGGCGCGCGGCCAACGCCGAGCTCGGGGTTTTCGAGAGGCGCCTGTCCCTGTACGAGGTCGCCTCCGAACGCGCACTAGGCTGAGGACTGCTTCCATGACCGACCTGCTTCTCCTGCCCGGCGACGGGATCGGGCCGGAAGTGACCGCGCAGGTGCGCCGCGTGGCCGAGGCGCTGACGCCCGACCTCACGCTCGACGAGCGCCCCTTCGGCGGCGCCAGCTACGACCAGTTGGGCACGCCGCTGGCCGACGAGACGCTCGCCGCCGCCAAGGCCTCGCGCGCGGTGCTGATGGGCGCCGTGGGCGGCCCGCAGTGGGCCGGCGTCCCGCGCGACAAGCGCCCCGAGGCCGGGCTCCTGGCGCTCCGCGCCGGCATGAACGTGTTCGCGAACCTCAGGCCAGCCCTCTGCTTCCAGCCGCTGGCCGACGCGTCGACCCTGAAGCGCGAGGTCGTCGAAGGCCTGAACCTGATGATCGTCCGCGAGCTGGTCGGCGGCATCTACTTCGGCAGCCCGCGCTTCATCGAGGACCTGCCGGGCGGCGGCAAGCGCGCCGTCGACACCCAGGTCTACACGACACCCGAGATCGAGCGCGTCAGCCGCGTGGCCTTCGAGCTGGCCCGCGGCCGGCGCAACAAGGTGGCCTCGGCCGAGAAGTCCAACGTGATGGATAGCGGCTTGCTGTGGCGCGAGGTGGTCACCGACCTGCACAAGCGCGAATACGCCGACGTGGAGCTGACCCACATCCTGGCCGACAACGCCGCCATGCAGATCGTCAAGGACCCCAAGCAGTTCGACGTCCTGCTCACCGACAACCTGTTCGGCGACATCCTGTCGGACGCCGCGGCCCAACTCACCGGCTCGCTCGGGATGCTCCCGTCCGCCGCGCTGGGGGTTGCAGGAACCCCGGGCCTCTACGAGCCCATCCACGGCTCTGCGCCCGACATCGCCGGCAAGGGCGTGGCCAATCCCCTGGCCGCGATCCTGTCGTTCGAGATGGCGCTCCGCTGGTCCCTCGATCGACCCGCCGACGCCGACCGGTTGTTCGCGGCCGTGAACAAGGCCCTGGAAGCCGGCGCCCGCACCCGGGACCTGGGTGGGACGCTGGGCACGGTGGAAATGGGCGACGCGGTGCTGCGCGCGCTCTAGAGCTTCAGCCGCCAGGTCTCCGACACCTCGGGCTTGCCGAAGTCGTCGTGGACCCAGGTCTCGGTCAGCTCGAAGCCGACGGCCTTGTAAATGCCGCGCGCCGCGGTCAGCACCTCGTGGGTCCAGAGCACGATCTCGCGGTTGCCCTTCTCGCGGGCGAAGCTCACGCACTCGTCCACCAGCCGCCGGCCCAGCTTCTCGCCGCGGGCGGCGGCCTCGACCATCAGCAACCGCAAGCGCGCCACGCCGGGCTCGCTGTCCTTCACCAGGAAGACCGATCCCACGCGCTCGCCGCCGCGCTCGGCGATCCAGCACCGCTCCAGCTCGGGGTCGAAGTTGTCGAGGAAGTCGGCGCAGATCCGGGCCGTCACGGCCTCGATCTTCGGCGCCCAGCCGTACACGGTCCCGTAGAACACCCCGTGCCGCTCGGTGACCCAGCCCATGTCGCCGGTCTGGTGGGATCTGAGCACGATCGGCGCCTTGTCTGGCTGCGGCTGCAGCAGGGTCTGGGCGGTGTCGAGCGCCCCGGCCAGGCGCGCCTTGTCGGGCGCCGACAACCCGCCGATCAGCTCGCCCACCCGGTCGATGGTGCGGGCGTTGAGGGATGCGAAGAACTCGTGGCCCCGTGCCGTCAGGCGCAAGGTCACGCTGCGCCCGTCGACGTCGGACCGCCGCCGCTCGATCATGCCGTCGCGCTCCAGCTTCGACAGCATCCGCGACAGGTAGCCCGCGTCCACGTCCAGCGCCGCGGCGACCGCGCTGGGGGTGACCATCTCGCCGTGGGCGATCTCGTACATCACCCGGTTCTCGGCCAGCGTGTACGGCCCGCCCAGGTAGCCGCGCTCCAGCACCCCGATGGCGCGGGTGTAGAACCGGTTGAAGCGGCGGACGGTGGCGACGGTGTCGAGGGCTTCGCTCATGCCGCCAGTGCACGGCACTTAGTTGACGCAGTCAAGTATCTCCCTGCGGCGCCCTCGCGCACCCCGGGGTAGGCCCCCGTTAAGCGCATGGCGCGACACTGTTCACGTGAAGGACGACCTCGACATCCCGAACAAGCCGTACCGGCGCGCCGGCGACGACGATGTGCTGGCGCTGGCCGAGGGACTCGTCGGCTCGCTCGGCAAGACCTTCGACCGCGGGGGCCTCGAGGTGCTGCAGCAGGTGGTCGAGAGCTATCCCGACAGCGGTCGCGACGGCGGCGGCGAGGTGGCGGCCAGTCTGAAAGGCCTGATCGGCGACTTCCTGGCGTCCCAGGCCTACGACCGCGAAGCCATCGCCGTGCACGTGCGCGCCTGGCGCTTCATGCTGAGCCGCAAGCCCGAGAAGGCCGAGCGGCTGAGGATCCTGTCGGGCCTGCGCGACGTGCGCGACCTCTACGCGGCCGCCTGAAGCCGTTGACGGCGTCCGGAGCGGCCCCACATCGTGGGACGACCTCTGGAGGAACCCCCGTGCCGTCACAGACCTGGCTCGTGAAGTCCGAGCCGTCCACCTACAGCTACGCCGACCTCGAGCGCGACGGGAAGACCGTCTGGGACGGCGTGCGCAACTTCACCGCGCGCGGCCACCTCAAGGAGATGCAGGTCGGCGACCAGGTGTTCTTCTACCATTCGCAGGAGGGCAAGGCGGTGGTCGCCATCGCCGAGGTCGCCAAGGAAGCCTTCCCCGACAAGAGCGACGAGACGGGCCGCTTCGTGGCCGTCGAGCTGAAGCCGGTCCGCTCCCTCAAGCAGCCCGTCACGCTGGAGGACATGAAGGCCAACCCGGCGCTCGCCGAACTCAAGATGATCCGCCAGGGCCGCCTGTCGGTGTCGCCGGTCACCGCCGACGAGTGGAAGGCGATCCTGAGGATGGCGGGGGAGTAGCGCCCAGCAGCTACGCCGTGATCGTCATCTGCGTCTGGATCACCAGCGCCAGCAGCTTGCCGTCGGCGTTGGTGATGCGGGTCTGCCAGACCGACGAGCGCCGGCCCACGTGCAGCGGGGTCGATTCCCCCTCGATCGTCGAGCCCGCCGGCGCGCCGCCGAGAAAGTTCGTCTTGCTCTCCAGCGTCGTCGTCCGCGTCCCCTCGGCCAGGTTCATCACCGCGCCCGTCGCCCCCAGCGCGTCGGCGAAGGCCATGTAGGCGCCGCCGTGGCAGATGCCGCCCGACGTGCAGAGGTCGTCGCGCACGACCATCCGGCCCCGCACGCGGTCCTTGCCGCGCTCCAGCACCTCGACGCCCATCAGGTTGGAAAACGGCATCCCGGTTTCGGCCACGGCCTTGGTCTCCTCGCGCATCTGCGGTCCGTTTAGGCGCCTCACCTGCACGCCGCCATGACCCCGAAGGTAATAGACTTAGGCAGGTCCGACTTCCGCCAGACGCATCACAGCCTATCTGATGCAGTGATCAGGATCGCTTCGGTTGCCTTGCGGGTGCGCAGGGCGTAACGGGACGCTCCCTCAAGTTCTTAGGAGACGCCAATGGGTTACCGGGTCGCCGTTGTCGGCGCCACGGGCAACGTGGGCCGCGAGATGCTGAACATCCTCGAGGAAGTGAACTTCCCCGTGGAGAAGCTTCACGCGATCGCGTCGCGCAATTCCATCGGCGTGGAAGTCTCGTTCGGCGCGAAGACCCTGAAGTGCGAGGACGTGGAGCAGTTCGACTTCTCCACAGTCGACCTCGTCCTGATGAGCGTCTCGGGCACGTTCTCCAAGGAATGGGCGCCCAAGATGGGCGCCGCCGGCCCCATCGTCATCGACAACTCCTCGGCCTGGCGCATGGACCCCGACGTCCCGCTGATCGTGCCGGAGGTGAATCCGGACGACGTGGAGTGGGCCAACCGCAAGAACATCATCGCCAACCCCAACTGCTCGACGGCCCAGCTGGTGGTGGCGCTGAAGCCGCTGCACGACCTGGCGAAGATCAAGCGCGTGGTGGTGGCGACCTACCAATCGGTCTCCGGCGCCGGCAAGGAAGGCATGGACGAGCTCTGGGACCAGACCAAGGGCATCTTCGTCCTGGGCGCCCCGCCGCCCAAGAAGTTCCCCAAGCAGATCGCCTTCAACGTCATCCCGTTCATCGGGACGTTCCAGGACGACGGCTACACCGACGAAGAGCACAAGATGTGGGACGAGACCCACAAGATGCTCGACCCGGCGATCAAGCTGACGGTCACCTGCGTGCGCGTGCCGGTGATGGTGGGCCACTCCGAGGCGGTGAACATCGAGTTCGAAAACCCCATCGACGAGGACGAGGCCCGCGACCTGCTGCGCGAGAGCCCCGGCCTGATCGTGATCGATAAGCGCGAGCCCACCGGCTACATCACGCCCAAGGAAGCCCAGGGCGAGTTCCCGGTCTACGTCAGCCGAATCCGCAAGGACCCGACCGTCGAAAACGGTCTCTCCCTCTGGGTGGTCGCCGACAACCTGCGCAAAGGCGCGGCCCTCAACGCCGTGCAGATCGCCGAGCTGCTCCACGCGCGCGGCCTGATCCGCCAGAAGGCCCTGGCCTAGCAATGAGCCCGTCGAACGCGTCGGGCGAATCTCGCCTGGCGCTTTCGGCCGGGATCGCCTGCTATTTCATCTGGGGCTTCGTGCCCTTGTTCTTCCAGGCGCTGGGCCGCATGGGCGTCTCGCCGTGGGAGATCCTGGCCCACCGCATCGTCTGGAGCGTGCCGACGGCCGCCGTATTTGTCCTGCTGGCGAAGCAGGGGCGGCAAGTGGCCGCCGTGATCCGCCAGCCACGGACCATGGCCTGGCTCGCGCTCTCGTCGGTGCTGATCGCCATCAACTGGGTGGTGTTCATTTGGTCGGTGAACACGGGCCGGCTGCTTGAGACCAGCCTCGGTTACTACATCAATCCGCTGGTGATCATGGCCGCGGGCGCGCTCCTGTTCCGCGAACGCATCGACCGGATCGGGATGATCGCCATCGGCTTCGCGCTCGCCGGCGTGGCCGTGCAGGCAATCGCGCTGGGCCAACTGCCCTGGGTGTCGATCGTCCTGGCGCTGAGCTTCGGCGGCTACGGCATCGTGCGCAAACAAGTGAACGCCGACGCCCAGACGGGTTTCCTGGTCGAGACCCTGGCCGTCGGGCTGGTGGCCGTCGCCTACCTGGCGTGGCTGCAGGGCCAGCAGGCGGGCCATTTCGGCGACCCGACGACCGCCGTCTGGCTCATCCTCTCCGGCCCGGTGACGGCCATCCCGCTCGTGCTCTTCTCGTGGGCGGCGCGACGCATCCCGCTCTCCCTGATGGGCTTCCTCCAGTTCTTCTCGCCGACCATCAGCTTCTTCATCGGCGTGGCCCAAGGCGAGCCCTTCACGCCGGTCCGCGCGCTGTCCTTCGCCCTGATCTGGTGCGGCGTGGCCGTGTTCCTCTACGGCGCGTGGCGCAGGTCCCGTACGGTGATCGCGGCGCAGAAGGCCGTCGAGGCGCCGGCGGAGTAGTCCTGCAGGACGTTTCCGCAAGCTCGGCGCCGACATGCACAAACGCCTAGCGGGCATGCGAAATCGCTGATCTATGCAGTGTTCAGATGGTGCTACAAAGAGGGTGTCCACACGGACAGCCCCGCTCCCGCGGGGTTCAACCCGAAGACCTCAAGGTGTGTGTCATGACCGTCTCTCGCATCGAACGCCAAGCCGACCGCTTCGCCCCCGTCGCCCTGCTGCTGATCGGCCTCTTCACGGCCTTCTCGACCGCTGGCCTCGGCATCTGATCTCCAGTCCGACAAACCAGCTTCGGACGAGGGCCCTTCGGGGCCCTTTTTCGTTTTCCCCCCTTAATGGGGAGGGACACCTCGCCGCAGGCGAGCAGGGTGGGGCGGTATCGATCCTCCCTCACCTCCGAGCCTTGATCCACGCTTTCCCACCCCGGCCGCTTCGCGGCCTGTCCGTCCCCATTAAGGGAGGGAGGCGTAGGCCGCTTCGATCAGCCGCTTCGGGCGCGCGTCCCCCATCAGGGCCACGCCCTGCTTGTTCATGGCGTAGGCGCCGCCCAGGCGCCGCTGCGGGTCGGCGAAGGCGCAACTGCCGCCCCAGCCCGAGTGGCCGAAGCTCTCCGTCCCCGGCCCCCAGGGGAAGTTGATCTCGTTGCGCATGAAGCCCGCC
>NZ_DASWTE010000097.1:0-12871 GCF_036402295.1 Phenylobacterium sp. | reverse complement strand
GTGGTGATCGGCTCGCCGATGATCGGCAGCGCGCCGATCAGGTTGGTGATCACGACGGCGCCGTGGAAGCTCATCTGGCCCCAGGGCAGCACGTAGCCGATGAAGGCCGTGGCCATCATGAGCAGGTAGATCACGCAGCCCAGGATCCACAGCACCTCGCGCGGCGCCTTGTAGGAGCCGTAGTAGAGGTTGCGGATCATGTGGATGTAGACCGCCAGGAAGAACATCGATGCGCCGTTGGCGTGCATGTAGCGCAGCAGCCAACCGTAGTTGACGTCGCGCATGATGCGCTCGACCGAGGCGAAGGCGTGGTCGACGTGCGGCACGTAGTGCATGGCCAGCACGATGCCGGTCACAAGCTGGATGCCCAGCATGAGCGCCAGGATGCCGCCGAAGGTCCACCAGTAGTTCAGGTTCTTCGGGGTCGGGAAGTCGAGCGCCGTGTCGTACATGAAGCGCACGATGGGAAGGCGCGTGTCGAGCCAGCGCTCGATGCCGGTCTTCGGCTCGTAGGTGGAATGTCCGCTCATCGGGTTCAGCCCACCTTGATCTGCGTGTCGGAGAGGAAGACGTACTCCGGCACTTCGAGGTTCTTCGGAGCCGGGCCCTTACGGATGCGGCCCGAGAGGTCGTAGTGCGACCCGTGGCAGGGGCAGAACCAGCCGCCGTAGTCGCCGCCGCCCACCGTGGGCACGCAGCCCAGGTGGGTGCAGGTGCCGACCAGGACCAGCCATTCGGCCTTGCCGGGCTTGTGGCGCTCTTCGTCCGTCTGCGGGTCGCGCAGGTCGGACGCATTGTCGTCCTTCACCGCCGCGGCGATCTGCGCCGGCATGCGGTTGCGCACGAACAGCGGCTTACCGCGCCACTTCACGACCACCTGCTGGCCGGGGGCCACCTTGTTGAGGTCGAACTCGATCGAGGCGAGCGCCAGCGTGTCGCCCGCCGGGTTCATCTGATCGATGATCGGCCAGCCAACGCCGACCACGGCGCCCACGGCGGCCGCGCCAGCGGCGATATGGATGAAGTCGCGACGGCTCGGGTCGTCGCCCGTGCCATGAGTGTCGGGATTTGCGCCCGCGACGGTGTCGGCCACCTTGAAGCTACCCTTCTTTGGGGCCCTTCGGATTTCGTCCTTCAGGCCCAAATGCTTGCGGCCCGCGCCAGCGCTGACGCAGGACCGTTTCGGGACGCGGACGAGGGCCAGGCACGCTACACGGAACCCATGCGAACAACGCGTCCGCCAATCCGTGATTCGTGCCCCTGTCCCCCGGCTACTCCCGATGGCGAGAGGCCTTAGAATGCGTTTGGCCCTTTTTCAACCGGACATTCCGCAAAACCTGGGCGCCGCCATCCGCCTCGCCGCGTGCCTGGGCGTGCCGCTGGACGTAATCGAACCCTGCGGCTTCCCCTTGAGCGACGCCGCGATCCGCCGCGCGGCCATGGATTATGCGGCGCTCGCAGACGTCACTCGACACCCAGGCTGGCGCGATTTCCGAGCCGATTCCGCGCCTTCCGCCCGCCTCGTGCTGTTCACGACGCGCGCCGCGCTGCCCTTCCACGACTTCGTCTTTCGCGCCGACGACATCCTGCTGTTCGGCCGCGAGAGCGCCGGCGTCCCCGACGAGGTGCATGACGTCGCAGACGCCCGGCTCATCATCCCGCTGGCGTCGGGCGCGCGTTCACTGAACGTGGTCACCGCCGCGACGCTGGCGTTGGGCGAGGCGTTGCGGCAGATCAGGGCCTTCCCGCGCCTCGAACGAGTAGACTGACGCGCATGTCGACCCCCCTGCCTCCCGAGATCCTGGAACGCCGCGACCGCGCCAAGGCGTGGTTCGAGGGCCTGCAGCAGCGCATCTGCGCAGAGCTGGAGCGGCTGGACGAGGAGGCGCCGGCCGACCTGTTCCCGGAAGGTCCCGGCCGCTTCGACATGCGTCCCTGGACGCGCGACACCGGCGTCGGCGGCGGGATCGGCGGCTTCTTCAAGGGCCGGCTGTTCGAGAAGGCGGCGGTGCACACCTCGGCGGCGACGGCGCGCTTCTCGCCCGAGATGGCCGCGCAGATGCCCGGCGCCGACAAGGACCCCTCCTATGTCTCGTCCAGCATCAGCCTGATCGTGCACCCCCTGAGCCCGCGCGTACCGACCGTGCACATGAACACCCGCTTCCTGTCGACCGCCGAGAGCTGGTTCGGGGGCGGCGCCGACCTCACGCCGATGCTGGACGAGCAGCGCAGCCAGGACGCCGACGACGCGAAGCTGTTCCACGCCGCCATGCAGAGCGCCTGCGACGCCTTCGATCCCGAGTGGCATCCGAAGTACAAGGCCTGGTGCGACGAGTACTTCTATCTGCCGCACCGCAAGGAGACACGCGGCGTCGGCGGCATCTTCTACGACCGCCACAACACCGGCGACTTCGAGAAGGATTTCGCCTTCACCCGCGCGGTCGGGGAGGCGTTCCTGGACGTCTATCCGAAGATCGTGCGCAAGCGCATGGCCGAGCCCTGGGGCGAGGCCGAACGGCAGGAGCAACTGATCCGCCGCGGCCGCTACGTGGAGTTCAATCTGCTGTACGACCGCGGCACCATGTTCGGCCTGAAGGCCGGCGGGAACATCGAGACCATCCTGTCGTCGATGCCGCCGATGGTGGCCTGGAGCTGACTCAGATGAGCCGCAGCCTCGCCGAACGCCTGGGCTTCGCGCCCGACGCCAAGCTGCTGATCGTCAACTGCGACGACCTGGGGTCCAGCGCGTCGGCCAACCGCGCCATCGGCGAGGCGATCCGTCGCGGCGCGGCCACCAGCGCCACCCTGATGGTTCCGTGTCCGTGGGCGCTGGACGGCGTTCGCAGCGCGCAGGGGGGCGGCGTCGGCGTGCACCTGACCCTGACGGCCGAGTATCCCGGCTACCGCTGGCGCAGCCTAACCGGCGCGGCCTCGCTACACGACGCCACCGGCTACTTCCCCGCTACGGTCCAGGAGGTTTGGGAGCGCGCCGATCTCTCTGACGTGCGCGCGGAATGCCGGGCGCAGATCGAGCAGGCCTACGCGTGGGGCGTCGACGTCACCCACCTCGACGCGCACATGGGGACGATGCAGCTCGAGCGGCGCTACTTCGAGATCTTCCTCGACCTCGCCGCGGAGTACCGCCTGCCGGTCCGCATGTTCGGGGCCCGCACCGAGGAGCGCCTGGGCTTCGCCGCCCGCGACACCGCGAGGGCCGAGGGCATCCTCTATCCCGACCACATGATCGACGTCTGGGACCGACCGCGTGGTACGGTGGCCGAGCGGCTGGCGAACCTGCGGCCTGGCGTGACCGAGCTTTTCCTGCATCCGGTGGAGGACGGTCCCGAGTTGCGCGCCTATGACCTACGAGAGGCCGAGATCCGGGTCGGCGACTATGCCGAGATGCTGAGCCCGGCCTTCGGCGACCTGATCGACGCCGCGGGCGCGCGGCTGATCACTTTCGCCGCCCTGCGCGACCTGCAGCGGGACGCCTGATGGCGATGGTCCGCCCCTACCGCGCGGCCGACCTACCGGCGCTCTACGACATCTGCGTGAGGACCGCCGACAACGGCGCCGACGGATCGCATCTCTACGAGAACCCGAAGATCGTCGGCGAGATCTTCGCCGCGCCGTACGCGGCCCTCCTGCCCGACCACGCCTTCGTGGCGGAGGACGACCACGGTGTGGCGGGCTACATCCTGGGCGCGCCCGACACCCGCGCCTTCGAGGCCCGCTGCGAGGCCGAGTGGTGGCCGCGCTTGCGCGAACGCTACGCCGACACCGCCGATGTCCCCTCTCGGCAGCGGACGCGGGAGCAGTGGGACGCCTACTACATCCACCACCCGCCGCCGAACCCGCAGGCCTGCATCGACGCGGCGCCCGCCCACCTGCACATCGACCTGCTGCCGCGCCTGCAGGGCCAGGGCGTGGGCAAGCGGCTGATGGATGCGTTCCTGGCGAGAGTCGGCGGCCGCGCGCACCTCGGCTGCCAGGCCCCCAACACCCGCGCCCAGCGCTTCTACGAGATCTACGGCTTCCGCCGGCTCGAGGGTGTGGGGCCGAAGAGCGTGGTGTGGATGGCGATCGGCTAGGTCGCGAGGAACGCCTTGATCCAGCCGCCGACCCTGGCCCGATCGTCGGGCATGCCGAAGCTCGCGATCGCGCGGTCGGCCTCGTCGTTGGGGTAGACCTTGCCGCGCCGGGCCTCGATCAGGGCCGTCGCGTAGGCCGGCAGGAACTCCGGGTGCGGCTGCATCGAGATCGCCGGCTGGTCGCGCCAGGCCAGCGCCGCGAAGGGCGTGAACTCTGAAGCCGCGATCAGCTCGGCGCCGGGCGGTAGGGCCACCACCTGGTCCTGGTGCGAAGCCGGCAGGCGGATCGGGCTCGCGCCGTCCATCCACGGCTCACGGCTCACCACATCGTAGGCGTGCTCGCCGATGCCCCAGCCCCTGGGTGACTTGACCACCTGGCCGCCGAAGGCCTGCGCCATCGCCTGATGGCCGAAGCAGACGCCGACCAGCTTCGCTCGCCCCTTGGCCGCGCGCAGGAAGTCCAGCAGCTGGCCGATCCAGGGGTCGTCGTCATAGACCCCCGCCGCCGAGCCGGTGACGATGTAGGCGTCACACTCCTCGGGGGCGGCCGGATACTCGCCCTCGTCGGCCGCATAGGTGCGCCAGTCGTAGGCGTCGCGGCCGAGTAGCTCCATGAACATGTCGGGATAGGTCCCGAACGTCGGGATCGCGGGCCTTGGCGGCCGGCCGGTCTTGAGGATGCCGATCTTCAGCACGGCGGCCTCAATAGACCATCCCCTGGGCGACGGCCTTCAGCTTTTCGATCACCGACAGCTTGTCGTCGAGGAAGTCGTTGTCGATCCACCAGTCCTCGACCTCGCGCATCACCTGACCCACGAGGGGGCCCTTGGGCACGCCGGCGTTCATAATGTCCTGGCCGGTGAGCGGCAGCTCGGGGCGGGTCCAGCCCTCGGCGAGCGCGATCATGCCGCGCCACTGCATGGTGGTGGCCGAGCGCGGCGAGGCGGCCCAGGCGAGCTTGGCGCGGTCGCGGAAGACGGCCAGACCCGAGCGGTAGACCTCCCGGCGGATCTCGCGCGGGCTCATCCAGCTCTTCAGCGTGGGCGTCGGCGCGAGGGCGGCGACGATTCGGTCGCGGTCGGGGTTGGAGAGCCGCAGGCGGGTCGCCAGCGCCATCGCGGCGACCTGGTCGTCGGGCAGCAGGGCCGCCAGCCGCAGGACCGGGTCGCACTCGAACAGCTGGTCGGCCTCGACCTCCACCAGCGCCTCGAACCGGGCGAGGTTGGCCGGCAGCTTCAGCACCACCTCCAGCACGCCGGCCTCGGCCATCAGGCGCGCCGCAGCGCGCGGATCGTCGGCGGCCAGGAGCTTCAGCAGCTCCTTCGAGATGCGCTCCGCCGCCAGGCCGTCGATGCGGTCCTTCAGTTTCGCGCAGGCGGCGACGGCGGTCGCGTCGGGCGCGCCCTGTCCAAACCAGGCGTAGAAGCGGAAGTAGCGCAGGTTGCGCAGATGGTCCTCGAGTAGCCGCTGCTCGGCCTCGCCCACGAAGACGATACGGCCCGCCTTGGCGTCGGCCACGCCGTGGCCGGTGGGGTCGAAGATCGAGCCGTCGCGGCGCGCGTAGAGGGAATTCAGCGTGAAGTCGCGGCGCAGCGCGTCCTCGCACCAGTCGTCCGTGAAGGCGACGGTGGCGCGGCGGCCGTCCGTCGAGACGTCGCGGCGAAGCGTGGTGATCTCGTGCGGGATGTGCTGGGACACGGCCGTGACGGTGCCGTGGTCGATGCCGGTGGGCACGGCGCGGATACCGGCGGCCTTCAGCGCCTTCGTCACCTGGTCGGGCGTCAGGGTCGTGGCGATGTCCAGGTCGTCGATCGACCGCCCGACGAGGGCGTTGCGCACACAGCCGCCGACGAAGCGCGCGCAGTCAGCTCCGCCTGCGGCCTCCAGCGCGTCAAGAACCGCCACCGTCGCCGGCGCGGTCATCCAGTGGCGTTGGCCCAGGCTGTCGGTCATGGCGTGGAATTGGCCCGAAGACGGTGCTCAGGCAAGGGCTGCGCCGTAGAGGCGTTCGTAGAGCGCCCGCAGGATTCCCGCCGTCGCCCCCCAGATGTACTGCTCCTCGTGGGTGGTGGCGTAGAAGCGGCGCTTTTCGCCCGTGGGCAGCTCGCGCTCGTGCTCCTCGTAGTTGGCGAGGTCCATCAGGAAGGCGAACGGCGTCTCGAAGATGTCGGCCACCTCGCCCGGATTGGCCGTGAGCGTGAACCCGGGCCGCACGAAGCCGACCACCGGCGTGATCAGATAGCCCGTGCCCGTCTGATAGGGCGTCGAGAGCCCCACCGGCTGCACGAAGCGGGGCTCCAGCCCCACCTCCTCGTGCGCCTCGCGCAGCGCCGTCTCCCAGGCCGTCTCGCCGGGATCCTGGCGGCCGCCCGGCAGCGCCACCTGGCCGGTGTGGCGGCGAAGCGTGTCCGCGCGCCGGGTGAGCAGCACGTTGACGCCCTGCTCGCGCTCGATGAGGCCGATCAGCACCGCGGCCGGCGTGAGTTGTTCGACCGCCATGTCGGACCAGCCGCCGGGCGTCAGGTCGAAGTCCGAGCGCCGCTGGCCGCCCTCGACCGCGTGGTCGTGCAGCGGGTCGAGGTGCTCGGCGATCCAGTCGCACAGCTCGCTCATGGGCGCCGTGGCGTTCACAGCACATGCGCTCCCGGCGGGCCCACAGGGAACCAGGCGCCTTTGGAGCTGACCCCCAGGGTCTCACCGTCGGATGTCTCGCGGGGCTCGGCCATCTCCACCAGCTCGTAGAACACCGACCGCGCGATCAGCGCCTCCAGGCCGCGGCGCACGTGCAGGTAGGGGCGCGGCTCGCCGGCCTCGCCGATCTCCACGCGGATGGCGTTGTCGGGACCGGCCTCGACCGCGTCGCCGACGTTGGTGAGGAACTTCAGCACCTCGCCGTCCCGGTCGACGCGGACGGCCACGAACGGCGCGTCCTCCACCGTGATCTTCAGCTTCTCGACCGGCGTGACCAGGTAGATCCCGTCCGGGTCCTTTCGCAGTACGGTCGAGAACAGGCGGACCAGCGCCTCTCGCGAGATCGTCGCGCCTTCGTGCACCCAGCGGCCATCCGGCTTGATGACGATGTCGATCTCGCCGCTGTTCGGCGGGTTCCACAGGTGCACCGGCGGCAGGCCGCGGCCCGGCGCCTGCTTGGCCGCCGCGGCGATGGTGTCGAGGCCGGGCTTGCTGGGTGCGTGCGCCATGCCTGCGAAGGTAGGCGGCGGGGGGAGTCGTCTCAAGCGACCGCAGCGTCAACGAGGCTGGATCATCCCGGCCGGCGCGTCGCCGCGGAAGGCGCGGACCAGGACGCGCTTCGCATCCACCGGGCCCGGCAGCGCCACGTCTGGCGCCACCGCGAACCCCACGCGCTGGAAGTACGGCAGGTCGCCCACCAGCACGACGGCGGCCTCGCCCGCGGCGGCCGCGGCTTCGCAGGCCCGCTCGACCAGCATAGCGCCCAGGCCGGCCCGCCGCTCGCTGGCCTCGACGGCCAGCGGGCCCAGGAAGACGACCGGCTGGTCGCCGGCGGCCACGCGCCACATGCGCACGACACCCACCACCTTGCCGGCCTCGACCGCGCAGAAGGACAGGTCCTGGGCGAAGTCGGCGAACTCGCGCACCCGCTCCGACACCTTGGCGAAACGCCCAGGGCCGAACGCACGGTTCAGCAGGGCTTCGACTTCGGCCCCATGGGCCGTCGTTTCGTTGACGAGGGTGAGTTCCGGCGAGGGCCGGCAAGGCTGCAGGGACATTCGCGATCTCGAGATGGGAAGACGACGTAGCGGCGGGCGTCAGCGCCCGGGCCGTGCGGGTTCAGGTGGCTCACGCCAGCGGACGTCGTCGCATCTCGGGGGCCCTCCGGGCCGTGGATCGGGAGCGCGCAGATAGGGCCATCGGCGGCCGCGGTCAATGCTTTGGCTTCCTGTGTGGCGATCTCGCGCGGCTTCGCTGCAAAGCGGCCCCTCGGGTCACCCTCGCCATTGCGGCGCAGCGCGACGACGGCCAAGTTGCAGGCCTCCCATGTCCGATACGCCCGCCGACGACGACACCGTCCCATCCGCTCGCGCCCTGCTGAAGGAGCGCGACTACCTGTTCTTCTGGGGCACCCGCTGGACCGGCAGCTTCGCGAGCCAGATTCAGAGCGTGGCCATGGGCTGGCAGATGTATGCACTCGCCCGCCAGAGCCGGTCGGTGGAAGAGAGCGCCTTCCTCGTCGGCATGATCGGCTTGGCGGCTTTCGTGCCGGTGTTCCTGCTGACCCTGCCGGCCGGCGAGGTCGCCGACCGCTACGACCGCAAGAAGGTGCTGCTGCTCTGCCTCTCGGGCGAGATCCTGAGCGTGCTGGCGCTGGCCATCGCCACCATCACCGGCAACGCCTCGCCGGGGCTCCTGCTGATCATCGCCGCCCTGTTCGGGGCGAGCCGCGCCTTCTTCGCGCCGGCCAACACCGCGCTCGGGCCCATGCTGGTGCCGCGCAAGCTCTTGCCCCGCGCCATCGCCTGGAACTCGCTGGCCTGGCAGACCGCCTCCATCGCCGGACCGGCGGCGGCGGGCATACTGGTCGCCCGCTCGGCCGAGACCGCCTATTTCACCACCTTCGCCCTCTACGGCCTCTCGGCGATGCTGGTGTTGTCGATCCGCGCCAACGCCAAGCCGGAGACCAACCCCGGCTCGCGCTGGCAGCTGATGAAGGAGGGGCTGGCCTACGTCTGGCGCCAGAAGATCGTGTTCGGGGCCATCTCGCTCGACCTGTTCGCCGTGCTGCTGGGCGGCGCGACCGCCCTCTTGCCGGTCTTCGCCCGAGACGTGCTGCATGTGGGGCCGGAGGGCTTCGGCATCCTGCGCGCCGGGCCGGCCATCGGCGCGACAGTCGTGGCCCTTTGGCTCGCCGCCAACCCCATCCGCCGCAAGGCCGGCCTCTTCATGTTCGCGGGCGTGGCGGTGTTCGGCCTCGCCACCGTCGTCTTCGGTTTGTCGAACTCGTTGTGGCTGTCGGTGGCGGCGCTGGCGGTCCTAGGCGGCGCCGACATGCTCTCGGTCTACGTCCGCCAGACCCTCGTCCAGCTGGTCACCCCGGACCACATGCGCGGCCGCGTCGCCTCGGTCTCGTCGGTGTTCATCGGCGCTTCGAACGAGCTCGGCGAATTCGAGAGCGGCGTCGTCGCGCGCCTGCTGGGCCCGGTGGGCGCGGCGGTGTTCGGCGGCGTGGGGGCCGTAGCGGTAACCGCCCTCTGGGCGAAGCTGTTTCCCGACTTGCGAAGGGCGGACCGCCTCGAATAAGCGTCTTCCCATTCATTTAGGGAGATTGCGGTCATGGGCGCATTGGAAGGCAAGGTCGTCCTCGTTACGGGCGGCGGCAACGGCATCGGGCGCGACTGCGCGCTCCTCGCGGCGCAGGAAGGCGCCAAGGTGGTCGTCAACGACCTGGGCGGCGGCCTGAAGGGCGAGGATGAGGGCTCCGCGGGCCCGGCCGAGGCGGTCGCCGCCGAGATCCGCGCCGCGGGCGGCCAGGCGGTCTCCAACTCCGACAGCGTGACCGACCTCGACGCCGTCTACGGCATGGTCGAGCAGGCCAAGAAGGAATTCGGCGGGCTGCATGCCGTCATCAATCCGGCGGGGATCCTGCGCGACGTGATGTTCCACAAGATGACCGAAGCCGAGTGGGACGCGGTGATCGCCGTCCATATGCGCGGCTCGTTCAACGTGGCGCGCGCCACCATCGAGCTGTTCCGCGAGCAGAACGACGGCGCCTACATGTTCTTCACGTCCACGTCGGGCCTGTTCGGCAACATCGGCCAGGCCAACTACGGCGCGGCCAAGATGGGCATCGTGGGCCTGTCGCGGATCATCGCCATGGAAGGGGCCCGCAACAACGTACGCTCGAACTGCCTGGCCCCCGTCGCCTGGACCCGCATGACCCAGTCGGTGCCAATCAAGGACGAAGCCGCCGCGGCCCGCCGCGCGGTCATGGCCGAGAAGATCCGCGCCGATCAGCCGGCCCGCTTCTCCGTGGCCATGGTCAGCCCCGCCGCGGCCCACGTCTCGGGCCAGATCTTCGGCGCCTCGGGCGAAAACATCATCCTCTACTCGCAACCGCGTCCGGTGGAGACGGTGACCAAGGAAGAGGGCTGGACCGTGAAGTCCATCCTGGAGGAGGCGGTGCCGAAGATGGCGCCCAAGTTCTTCGACCTGAACCGCGGCCCGATGCCGGGCTCGCAGAACCAGCAGCAGAAGCAGCCGGCGTAACACCGGCCCTGTCCTTGCGTTCGACGGCGGCGGACACCGATCCGCCGCCGTTTCCGCTTATGGCGCCCCCGTTGCGTTGGGTTTCGCCATGAGCTCCGGCTTGACCCATTCTGGCGCCATCGCCCGCGGACTGGCCTACGCGCCGGCGGCGGACCTGCGCTCGTGGGGCCGGACCGCCAACGTCAGGGCCATCAAGCCCGCGCCGCCCACCGACAACGCCGCCGTGGCCCGCGAGCAGATCCGCGACCAGGTCATGGCCGAGCGCGGCGTCGACGCCCGGGGCCTCTACGACATGAGCTCGCAGGGCCGCATCCGCGCCGAGGCCGCCATCCTGGCCGAAGCCGCCAGACGCGCGATGGAGGCCGACAACCAGGCCCGCGCCGAGATCCGCGCCACTGGAACCCTCCTCGACCTGCGCGTCTGATCCGCCAGTTTGGTGAAGCCGCCCGAAGCGGCTAGTAAGCCAGCGCCATGTCGCACAACACCTTCGGCCACCTGTTCCGCGTCACCACCTGGGGCGAGAGCCACGGGCCGGCGCTGGGCTGCGTGGTCGACGGCTGCCCGCCGGGCATCGCGCTCACCGAGGCCGACATCCAGCCGTGGCTCGACCGCCGCCGGCCGGGCCAGGGCAAATTCGTCACCCAGCGCCAGGAGCCGGACACGGTGCGCATCCTGTCCGGCGTGTTCCAGGACGAACGTACGCCGGGTCAGGTGACCACCGGAACGCCGATCTCGATGGTCATCGAGAACGTCGACCAGCGCAGCCGCGACTACTCGGAGATCGCCCAGGCGTTCCGGCCGGGCCACGCGGACTACTCCTACTTCGCCAAATATGGCGTGCGCGACTACCGCGGCGGCGGCCGGCAATCGGCGCGGGAGACGGCCGCACGGGTGGCCGCGGGCGGCATCGCGCGGAAGATCATCGAAGGCGTCACGATCCGCGGCGCGGTCGTGCAGATCGGGCCGCACGCCGTGGACCCCGAGCGCGTCGACTTCGGGGTCGCCACCGAGAACCAGTTCTGGGCGCCCGATCCCGAGATCGTACCGGTCTGGGAGGAGCACCTCGAGAAGATCCGCAAGTCGGGCTCGTCCACCGGCGCGGTCGTGGCGGTCGAGGCGACCGGCGTCCCGGCCGGCTGGGGCGCGCCGCTCTACGGCAAGCTCGACGCCGAGCTGGCCACGGCCCTGATGTCGATCAACGCCGCCAAGGGCGTGGAGATCGGCGCGGGCTTCGCCGCCGCCGCGCTGTCGGGCGAGGAGAACGCCGACGAGATGCGAATGGGGAACGACGGGCCGCTCTTCCTCTCCAACAAGGCGGGCGGCGTCCTGGGCGGCATCTCCACGGGCCAGCCGGTGACCGCCCGCGTCGCCTTCAAGCCCACCTCGTCGATCCTGACCATGCGCCGGAGCATCAACGAGGCCGGCGAAGAGATCGAGCTGCGCACCAAGGGCCGCCACGATCCCTGCGTCGGCATCCGAGCCGTGCCGGTCGTCGAGGCCATGGTCGCCTGCGTCCTGGCCGACGCCTTCCTGCGGCACCGGGGCCAGACGGGCGGCGGTGTCTTCCAGCCCGGCCCATCCGCCGGTTGAACGGCGCCGGGGCGGCTACCTGTCCGGGCGCAAAAGCCTGAACTGAAACCGCTTTCCTACCCAGAACCCGTCGTCAGCCGATTGACCGGGCAATGCGGCGCACCCTATCCACGGACAGTGTTCGACGAATGCGTTCGTCGACCGAATCCCTGGGGACCGCGTGCGCTACGAGCTGCTCAAGATCCTGCTGGTGGACGACAACCACTACATGCGGATCCTGCTGGCGGAGATCCTGCGCGCGATCGGCGTGGTCCATATCTACGAGGCCAACGACGGCGCGGAGGGCCTGCAGATGATGCGGGACTACCCGATCGACGTCGTGCTCACCGACCTTTCGATGCAGCCGCTGGACGGCATCGACTTCGTCCGCCTGCTCCGCAACGCGCCCGACAGCCCGAACCAGCTCGCGCCGGTGATCATGATCACCGGCCACTCCACCTTCGCCCGCGTGAACGAGGCGCGCGACGCCGGCGTCAGCGAGTTCCTGGCCAAGCCGCTGACCGCCCGCGGCGTTATCGAGCGCCTGCACGAGGCGATCGAGCATCCCCGGCGGTTCGTCCGCAGCGGCGACTACTTCGGGCCCGACCGGCGCCGGCGGGTCGATCCCACCTACGCAGGCCCCCGCCGGCGCGCGTCCGACGCCGAGACCGAGCGCGAGGTGGGCTAGAGGCTGAGGGCGCAGCTCTCGCCGATGGTCGGGCGCGAGACGACGATCCGCGACAGGCCCGGGAACTGCGGCCGCAGACGCTCGGCGAAGTAGACGCAGATGTGCTCCAGCGTCGGCCGCTCCAGGCCGGGCTTCTCGTTGAGCAGGCCATGATCCAGCTCGCCCGCCACGCCCTTCAGCGCGCTTTCCAGGTCGGCGAGGTCGGCCACCCAGCCGACGGGCTCCTGGGCCTGGCCGCGGACGGTGGCCTCCACGCGGAACGAGTGGCCGTGCAGGTTCG
>NZ_DASWTE010000096.1:0-4826 GCF_036402295.1 Phenylobacterium sp. | reverse complement strand
CCGGCCATGGCCGCGCGCTCGAAGGTCTCGCGGACGCCGCGGATGAAGTCCTGCAGGCGCGACGGGGCCAGCGCCAGCTGCTTTTCCTCGCCCCCGCCCACCAGGGCGTCGGCGAAGGCGTTCTCCCACTCGCCCGATAGGGTGACGATCGGCAGCGCGCCGTCGTCGCCGCGATAGGCGTAGCAGAGCTGCCGGCCCAGGCGGGCCCGCACCTGCTCCACGAGCAGGGTGATCGAGCTGGTGTGCGGCGCGGCCTCGCCGATGCCCTCCAGGATCGCGCCGATGTCGCGGATCGAGACCCGCTCGCGCAGCAGCGCCTGCAGCACGCGCACGACGGTGGTGGCGGACACGACGCTGGGGATCAGGTCCTCGCTGAGCTTCTTCTGCTCGGCGGGCAGATCCTTCAGCAGCTTCTGGACCTCGGCGTAGGTCACCAGGTCGGGCATGTTCTCCTTCAGGATCTCGGTCAGGTGCGTGGTCAGCACCGTGGCCGGGTCCACGATGGTGTAGCCGCGGAAGCTGGCTTCCTCGCGCAGGGAGTCCTCGATCCACGTCGCGGGCAGGCCGAAGGCCGGCTCCTTCACGTGCTCGCCGGGCAACTCCACCTGGCCGCCGCGCGGATCCATGGCCATCAGCTGGCCGATGCGGACCTCGCCCGAGCCGGCCTCCATCTCCTTGATGCGCAGGCAGTAGCCGGTCATCGGCAGGCGCATGTTGTCGAGGATCCGGACCGACGGCATCACGAAGCCGAAGTCGGCGGCCAGCGTGCGGCGCAGCGCCTTGATCTGGTCGGTGAGCCGGCGGCCCTCCAGGTCGTTGATCAGGGGCAGCAGGCCATAGCCCAGCTCGATCTTGATCTCGTCGATGGCCAGGGTCTGGGAGATCGGCTCCTCTTCCGGCTCGGCGGCGACGGGCGCGATCTCGACGGCCTGCGGCTCGTTGGCCTGTTGCGCGCGACGCCAGGCCAGGACGCCAGCGCCCAGCGAAAGCGCCGCGAACGGGATGATCGGCATGCCGGGGATGATCGCCAGGACGCCGGCCGTGGCCGACACCATGCCCAGGCTGACCGGGTTGGTGGCGAGCTGGGTGACCAGCGCCTTGTCGGCCGAGCCCTCGACGCCCGCCTTCGAGACCAGGAAGCCCGCGGCGATCGAGATGATCAGCGCCGGGATCTGGCTGACCAGGCCGTCGCCGATCGACATGATGGTGTAGCTGGAGAAGGCCTCGCCAATCGGCACCTTGTGCTGCAGCACGCCGATCAGGATGCCCCCGATCACGTTGACTGCCAGGATCACCAGACCGGCGACCGCGTCGCCGCGCACGAACTTGGACGCGCCGTCCATGGCGCCGAAGAAGGTCGACTCCTGCTCCAGCTCCTTGCGGCGCAGCTTGGCCTGGTCCTGGTCGATCAGGCCCGACGACAGGTCGGCGTCGATGGCCATCTGCTTGCCGGGCATCGCATCCAAGGTGAAGCGGGCGGCCACCTCGGCGATCCGCCCCGAGCCCTTGGTGATGACGACGAAGTTCACGATCACCAGGATGATGAAGACGATCACGCCGATGGCGAAGTTTCCGCCCATCATCAGGCGGCCGAACGTCTCGATCACCGCGCCGGCGCCGTGGGCGCCTTCGTGGCCGTGGGAAAGGATCAGCCGGGTGGTGGCGATGTTGAGCGCCAGCCGGAACAGGGTCGCCACCAGGAGCACGGTCGGGAACGCCGTGAACTCCAGCGGCCGCTTGATCAGGATCGACGTCATCAGGATCAGGATCGATGCGGCGATCGAGATCGACAGCAGTAGGTCCAGCAGGAACGCTGGGATCGGCAGGATCAGGAGGACGACGATGGCGACGATGCCCACCGCCATCAGCACCTCGCCACGCGCCACCATGCCCCACACGTCCCTCGCGGAGGGGGCGGTGTCGTAGCTGTAGGCGGGGCGGACGTCGGCCATCTAGGTCAGGCCGCGCTCGCGCCCATTTGCGGGGCGGGCACCGAGACGCCGGCCTCGGTGTATTCCTTGAGCTTGTTGCGCAGCGTGCGGATCGAGATGCCGAGGATGTTGGCCGCGTGGGTGCGGTTGCCGAAGCAGTGCTCCAGCGTCTCGATGATAAGCGTCTGCTCCATCTCGGCGACCGTCTGGCCGACGAACGAGCGGGCAGCCACCTCGGCGGCCGAGGCGGCGGCCTGGGCGGTGCGGGCGTGCGCGTCCACGGGCGCGAGCGGCTGGCCGTCGGGCAGGCGAATGGCGTTCTCGTCGATCTCCGGGCCAACCGAGAGCAGCACCGCGCGGTGCATGGCGTTCTCGAGTTCGCGCACGTTGCCCGGCCAGCGGTGGGCGGCCAGGCGGCGCTTGGCCTCGGCCGAGAGCGGCTTTTCGGCCACCGCGTTGGCGGCGGCGTACTTCCTCACGAAGAACTCGGCCATGGCGATCACGTCGCCTGGGCGCTCACGCAACGGCGGCAGGCGCAGGTTCACGACGTTCAGGCGGTAGAGCAGGTCCTCGCGGAACGTGCCGTCCTTCACCGCCTGGGCCAGGTCGCGGTTCGAGGTGGCCAGGATGCGGATGTCGACCTTCACGGGCTTGGCGCCGCCCACGCGGTCGATCTCGCGTTCCTGGATGGCGCGCAGCAGCTTGGCCTGCAGGCGGCCGTCCATCTCGCTGATCTCGTCCAGCAGCAGGGTGCCGCCGTTGGCTTCCTCGAACTTGCCGATCCGGCGGGCGACGGCGCCGGTGAAGGCGCCCTTCTCGTGGCCGAACAGCTCGCTCTCGAGCAGGTTCTCGGGGATCGCGGCGCAGTTGACCGAGATGAAAGTGCGGCTCGCGCGGCGTGACTTCTGGTGGACGTAGCGGGCGACGACCTCCTTACCGACGCCACTCTCCCCGGTGATGAGGATGGAGGCATCGGAGGCCGCCACCTGGTCGGCGAGCTGGATCACCTGCTGCATCGACGGGTCGCGCACCACCATCGGGCGGTTGTCGTCGCTGACGGCGGAAAGCACTGCCGCGATCAGTTCGGCCTCCGGCGGCAGGGGGATGAACTCCTTGGCCCCGGCGCGGATGGCGTCGGCGGCGCGCTTGGGGTCGGCAGCGATGCCGCAGGCCACCACCGGCGCCCGGATCCGCTCGGCCTCGTTCGCGGCGATCAGGCCGGCGATGTCGAGGTCGTAGTCCACCATGAGTAGGTCGGCGCCCTGGCCCGAGCGCAGGGCGTGGGTCGCCGCCTCGATGGTCTCCACGTGGGAGACCTTGGCCCCCGCGCTCATCGCCATCTTCACGGCGGTGGCGAGCTGTCCGCTCAGTTTACCGACGACCAGAAGCCGCATCTTCGTAACTCCTTCGCACGCTCAGGTTCAGACCTGGGCGTCGCCGTCCTTGATGATTTCCGTCATGGTCACGCCCAGGCGCTCGTCGACGATGACGACCTCGCCGCGCGCCACCAGGCGGTTGTTCACGTAGATGTCGATCGCCTCGCCGACCTTGCGGTCCAGCTCCAGCACCGAGCCCTGGCTGAGCTGCAGCAGCTGGGCCACCGACATCGACGAGCGGCCGAGCACGGCCGAGATGGCCACGGGCACGTCGAAGACCGGGGCGAGGTCGCCGGCGGTGCGCTCCTCGCCGAGCAGGTTCGCCAGCACGCTGTCGGCGTCGGTGTCGGGCGCGAACTCGTCGAGTTTCAGGTCGTCTTCCGCCATGGGTCTAGCTTTCTGAGCCGGGGATCAGGGGTTCGGCGTGGAGGCCTTCGGCTGCGAGCGCGGCCTCGAGGGCCTCCGTCACGCGGTCGGCGGCCTGGGCAGGGTCGTAGGCCGCCTGGCCGTCGCCGAAATCGAGGGTGAAGGCGTGAGGCCCGAAGGCCCCGTCGGGTTTGACGACCACGGCCCCCTCGAAGCCGAGGCCGCGCGCGGCGTCCTCGAGAACGCCCTGCAGCTGGGCGGCCAGGGCCGGGTCGGCCGACACGACCAGCCGCGGCTGGGCGTCGATCTCGCGAGCCAGCGAGGCGAGGGCGGCCTGCACGGGCGCTTCGGGGAACTTGTCGAGCGCCGCGTCGGCGATCGCGCGGGCGCAGGCGAGGGCGAGCGCAGCGGAGCCCTGCCGGTGCTCGTGGGCCACCTCGGCGAGGCGCGGCAGGGCCTGGGCGCAGGCCGCCGCGATCTGGCCGAGCGCAGTCGCCTGCTGGGCGGCGATGCTGGCCAGGGCGGCGCGCTCGCCTTCGGCTCGGGCCGCCTCGCGCAGCTGTTCGACTTCCTCCACCGGGAACAGGCGCTTGGGGCGCTGCGCCTGGAAGGCCACGCCGCCCTTGGTGTCGAACTCGGTGTCGAACGAGAATCTGGTGTGGGCTTCGGACATCAGTAGATCAGCTCATCGTCGGAGGAGGAGCCGGCCAGCATGATCTCGCCCTTGTTGGCGAGGTCCTTGGCGATCTGGACGATGGCCATCTGCGCCTGGTCGACGTCGCGCAGGCGCACGGGGCCCATGCTCTCCATGTCCTCGCGCATGATCTTGGCGGCGCGCTCGGACATGTTGGAGAAGAACATCTCGCGCAGGCTGTCGGATGCGCCCTTCATGGCCAGCCCCAGCTGATCCTTCTCGACGCCGCGCAGCAGGGTCTGCACGCCGCCCGGGTCCAGCTTGGACAGGTCCTCGAACACGAACATCAGGGCCCGGATGCGCTCGGCCGCCTCGCGATTGCGCTCTTCCAGGGCGGTGATGAAGCGGGTCTCGGTCTGGCGGTCGAAGGCGTTGAAGATGTCGGCCATCATCTCGTGGCTGTCGCGCTTGGAGGTGCGCGCCAGGTTCGACATGAACTCGTTGCGCAGCGTCTGCTCG
>NZ_DASWTE010000095.1:0-1655 GCF_036402295.1 Phenylobacterium sp. | reverse complement strand
ACCGGCGGCGTCTTCGCCGAGCAGGTGATCCGCCCCACCGGCCTGATCGACCCGCCGGTCGAGGTGAAGCCCGTCACCAAGGGCGGCTTCAGCCAGGTGGACGACGTCATCGACCAGGTCCGCCAGGTGACCCAGCAGGGCTACCGCGCCCTCATCACCGTCCTCACCAAGAAGATGGCCGAGGACCTCACCGAATACATGCACGAGCAGGGCCTGCGCGTGCGCTACCTGCACTCGGACGTCGACACGCTCGAGCGCATCGAGATCATCCGGGACCTGCGGCTCGGCGCCTTCGACGTGCTGGTCGGCATCAACCTGCTGCGCGAGGGCCTCGACATCCCCGAGTGCGGCCTGGTGGCCATCCTGGACGCCGACAAGGAGGGCTTCCTGCGCTCGGAGACCTCGCTGATCCAGACCATCGGCCGCGCGGCCCGGAACGTCGACGGCCGCGTCATCCTCTACGCCGACAGCGTCACCGGCTCGATGGAACGGGCCATGGCCGAGACCAAGCGCCGCCGCGAGAAGCAGGAGCAGTACAACCTCGAGCACGGCATCACGCCCGAGAGCATCAAATCCTCGATCAAGGACATCCTCGCCAGCCCCTACGAGAAGGACCGGGTCACCGTCCCGGCCGGCGTCGCCGAGGGCGGCAAGCCGTTCATGGGCGATAACTTCAAGACCACGCTCAAGGACCTGGAAGCCCGCATGCGCGAAGCCGCCGCCAACCTGGAGTTCGAGGAGGCCGCCCGCCTGCGCGACGAGGTCAAGCGCCTGAAGATGCTGGACCTGGAGTTCGCCAACGAGATGATCACCCCCGAGGGCGAGACCGTCGACCGCGAGGCCGTGAAGCGGCTGAAGACCGAGGTCCGCCACGAGAAGGCCGAGGAGATGCGCAAGATGCGCGGCCGCCGGCGCAAGGGGCCGTAAGCTACGCCCGCATGACGCCCGCCTTCGTCGCCTTCGCCGGCCAGTCCAACATGGTGGGCTACGCCATGAGCCTCGCCACGCTCACGGCCACGGGCTGGCACGCCGACCCGCAGACCTTCGTCTGGAACAACCGCGCCTCGCGCTTCGAGGTGATGCAGCCGACCGTCAACACCAACGCCTACTCGTGGGGCCCGGAGGTGGCGTTCGCCATGCGCTTCCGCGCCGCCCATCCCGACCGGCCACTCTACATCGTCAAGACCTCGGCCGGCGACACCAGCCTCGCGCAGGACCTCAACCCGTACCTCGACTGGAGCCCGAAGAGCCGCGGCGAAATGTTCGACCGCGCCCAGGGCCGCATCGACGCGGCCTCCAAGGTGCTGGGCAAGCGCCCCGACGCCGTCTTCATCAGCCAGGGCGAAGCAGACGCCCACGACCGCGCCGCGGCCCAGGCCTACCGCGCGAACTTCCGCGCCTATCTCGACGCCGTCCGCGACCGCTGGATGCGCGACGCGCAGGGCTACGTCGCCTGGAGCCACGTGGCCGTGGGCGGCCGCTATGCCCAGGACGTCGGCCGCGCCCAGGCCGAGGTCGACCGCGAGACCGCCAACACCGACAGCTTCGACACCGCCGACCGCACCCGATTCCCCCGCCAGCCCGACCAGCTCCACCTCGACGCCAAAGGCCTCATCGCCGTCGGCGAAACCTTCTTCACCCTCTACGAAACCGCC
>NZ_DASWTE010000094.1:0-15619 GCF_036402295.1 Phenylobacterium sp. | reverse complement strand
GGCCTGGCGGCGCAATCCGATGTACGCGGCGCTGAAAGGCCGGGCCGCCGTTACCTGGGGGACGGGAAAGCTCGTGCTGGCGATGGCCGGCCGCCGCACCTGGCTGATCACGCCGCGCGAGGAGCTGGATCTGGGAGAGGTGGCGCCGGGCGCGGACCTGACGGTCACCGAGCGGTCGGACGGCGGCGTCGACGTCGTCGTGCGGCCCGCAGCCTGAAATAACCATTCCGACGAAGCCGCCGTAAAGGACGTCGCTGGCAGCCTCGGGCACGGTCGCATTCCGCAATCGCGCGGCCGCTGCACGAGGTGACCCATGATCTTGAAGCCCCTGATCCTCGGCGCGACCGCTGTCGTCGCCCTGGCCATGCCCGCCGCCGTCCAGGCCGGCGAAGTCGCCGGCGGCGTGATCGGCTGCGACGCGTCCGGCAACAAGCAGATCGCCGGGGCCGTGATCGGCGGGGTCCTGGGCGGCGTCATCGGCAACAACGTCGTCCGCAAGGATCAGCAGGCCGGCACGATCATCGGCGCCACCGCCGGGGCCGCGACCGGCTCGTACGTGGGCTGCCAGATGCAGAAGTCCGACGCCCGCTCGCCCGCGCCCAGCACGACGACGACCCGCCGCACGCAGCCCGCCTACGTCGACGACCGCAGCCCGATCTACGCCGACGAACCGCGCCGCACCTATGAGCGCCGCCCGGCGTACGTCGAGGAGGAGCGCCGTTACGACCGCCGCTACTACGAACGCGACCGGCCTTCCTATGCGGTCAGCGAACCTGGGCGGAAGCGCCATCCGCACGGCATGCCGCCCGGCCAGGCCAAGAAGCTCTACGGCGTGGGCGAGCGCATGCCGACCGCCTACATCAACGACCGCCAATACATCATCTACGAGCCCGCCCGGTACCGCCTGCGCACGCCGCCGGCCGGCTATCGCTGGGTGCTCTACGGCGAGGACGCCTACCTGGTCCGGACCGAGACCGGCCTGGTGTCCGAGGTGATCCGCGCCCTGCTCGGCTAGACCGCGCAGGGCCCCGGCCCCGCTTGCAATGCCGGATCGATCGCGTTAACTGATTGCATATTGCAATTAGTTAGGGCCGCTTTCGATGTCGCTGACGCTCTATGCCCACCCGTTCTCGTCCTACTGCCAGAAGGTGCTGATCGCATTCTGGGAGAATGACGTCGCCTTCGCCTATCGCCACCTTGAGGACGAAGGCGCGGGCGAGGAGCTGGCGGCGCTCTGGCCGATCGGGCGCTTCCCGGTGCTGGTGGACGGCGAGCGGACCGTCATCGAGTCCAGCATCATCATCGAGCACCTGGGCTTGCACCATCCGGGGCCGGTCCGCCTGATCCCGACCGATCCCGACGCGGCGCTGGAGGTCCGGTTCCTCGACCGCTTCTTCGACAACTACGTGATGAGCGCCATGCAGGGGCCGGTGTTCACCGCGATCCGCACCGAGGATCCCGCCCGGCGCGCCGAGTCGATGGACGACGCCCGCACGGCCCTCGACAAGGCCTATGCCTGGCTTGAGCCGCGGCTTGCGGGCCGCACCTGGGCGGCGGGGGAGGCCTTCACCCTGGCCGACTGCGCCGCCGCGCCGTCGCTCTTCTACGCCGACTGGGTCCACCAGATCGGCGACCAATTCCCCAATTTGCGCGCCTACCGCACGCGCCTGCTCCAACGCCCGTCCTTCGCGCGCGCCGTGGAAGAAGCGCGCAAGTACCGCTCCTACTTCCCGCTCGGCGCGCCGGACCGCGACTAGGGCCCGTAGCTCACCGACATCCCCTCCCGCACGTCCTGCTGCACGCCGTACTGCGGGAAGGGGTAGCGGAAGCCGTTCTTCGAGAGCGCCTTCATGCCGGCGATAGCCTTCACCAGGTACTCGCCCGGCGTCGCCATCAGCATCTCGTCGTCCAGCACCCCGCCGTAGCGGCGCTCGGCGAAGCAGGGGATCGAGAGGCTGGGCTCGCGCTTGGTCAGCGCCCGACCCCAGCTGTCGGCGCAGGCGCTCTCGCCCACCACGCCCCAGTCGAACTTCTTGTAGCCCGACCACTGCAGCCCGTTGATGAAGTACATCATCGCCCCGGGCGTCGCGTAGAAGAGCGCGATGTCGAAGTCGGCGATCTTGCCCGCCGCCAGCGGCCCGATCGCCAGCGCCTCGTACTGGCCGTCCGGCACGCAGTGCATCGCCGCCTGGTGCGCGGTGGCGTCCTCGACGGTCTCGAACCAGACGCCGGTCATGTGCTTGCCCGACTGCCACTCGGGCGTCTTGGCGGCGCCCAGGCCCACGACCGCGCGGCACTGCGAGCCCACCAGGTCCTCGGCGGTCACCCCCACCGTCCAGCCCAGCCGCGCCGCCTGGCCGACCAGTTGGTCCAGGGTGTGGACATGCTGCGGCCTGCGGATGCGCGGCACGGCCTCCATGTCGGCGCGGGCCTCGTAGAGCTTCATCCCGAACGGGATCGTGCGCAGCTTCAGCAGCTGCTCCAAGTCGGCGGTGACGGCGGGCCAGTCCATGAGAGCCTCCGGCGGTGTCGGTGAGACACGCTGAAGGCCCACCCCCCATTTGTCATCCCGGTTTTCGCGGAGCGAAAGACCGGGCCCCATAAGCGTCGATGCTGCAGGAAGCGCACGGCCTCGACACCGTGGTCGCTCCGGGGAGATCGACGCTTATGGGTCTCGGTCTTCGCCTGCGGCGAAACCGGGATGACACGGGTTGGTGGGAGGAACTACGCCTCCGCCGGCTCCTTCGCCCCGACCGCGTCCCACTGCTTCCAAAGCCGCTTGGCTTCGGCCTTGGCCGGGCCCAGCGAGGCCTCCTTCACGTGGCCGAAACCGCGGATCTGCTGCGGGACGGTGGCGATCTGGGTGGCGACGGCCAGGCGGTCCTTGCCAAGCCCCGCGACCAGCTTGTCCACGTCGGCCTCGAAGTCCCGGACCAGGCCGCGCTCCATCTTCCGCTCCTCGGTCTTGCCGAAGATGTCGAGTGGACCGCCGCGCAGACCCTTCAGCTTCGCCAGCGTCGGGAACACCAGGTCGAGCATCCAGGGCGAGAAGGCCATCTTGCGGGGCTTGCCGTCCGGACCCTTGCGGGCCAGCAGCGGCGGGCTGAGCCACACCTTCGCCTTGCCGCCCTTGAAGGTCTCGCTGCGATACTGGGCGAAGCGGCCGTCGGAGTAGAGGCGCGCGACCTCGTACTCGTCCTTGTAGGCCATCAGCTTGTAGAGGCTGACCGCCACGGCCCGCGTCAGCGCCTCGGAGCCCAGCGGCGCCTCGGCCTTCCGCACCGCCTCCACCTTGGCGAGATAACGGTCGGCGTAGGCCTTGTTCTGGTACGCCGTCAGCTCCTTCACCCGGTGGGCGATCAGCTCGTCCAGCGGCATGGTCTCCGGCGTCGGGACGTCGTCCTCGCGCTTGCCGCGGGCGGACGGGTCGAACGCCGCCTTCCGGCCCAGCTCGAAGGCCTGCAGGTTGGCTTCCGCCTCCACCCCGTTCAGCCGGATCGCGCGGTAGAGCGCGCGGCTCGACACCGGGACCACACCCTTCTGCCAGGCGAAGCCCAGCATGATCATGTTGGCGTAGATCGCGTCGCCCAGGTTGCTCTCGGCCAGGTGGCTGGCCGGGGCGGCGTCATAGCTCTTCACCGCTGCGGCGATCCGCTTGCCCTGCTCGTCGGCGTCGAAGCGCACGTCGCGGTCCGTGACGAAGTCGGCGGTCGGCGCGAAGTCGGCGTTGCCGACGGCCACCGTCCGGTCCTTGGCGTAGAGCGCCAGCGCGTCCGGGCCCGCCGCCGAGAGCAGGTCGCAGGCGATCAGCACGTTGGCGCTGGCCGCCGGCACCCGGCCGCCGATGGTGGTGGTCTCGGTCTCGCCGATACGCACGTGGCTGAACACCGCGCCGCCCTTCTGGGCCAAGCCGGTCATGTCCACCACTGAGGCCGCGCGGCCGTCCACGTGGGCGGCCATGGCCAGGATTGAGGCCACCGTCGTGACGCCCGTGCCGCCCACGCCCGTGAAGACGATGTTGCGGACGCCGTGCAGCGCCTCGAACTGCGGCAGCGGGGTGGCGTCGGCGGTCAGCGCCGGCATCGCCTCGCGGTGCGCGTTCTCGGCGCCCTCCAGCGTGATGAACGACGGGCAGAAGCCGTCCAGGCACGAGTAGTCCTGGTTGCAGGTCGACTGGTTGATCTTGCGCTTGCGCCCGAACGCCGTGTTCAGCGGCTCCACCGACACGCAGTGCGACGTCTTGGAGCAGTCGCCACAGCCCTCGCAGACCAGCGGATTGATCATCACCCGCATCGGGGCGGCGGCCATCTTGCCGCGCTTGCGACGGCGCCGCTTCTCGGTGGCGCAGACCTGGTCGTAGATCAGCACCGTCACGCCGGGGGTGTCGCGCAGCTCGCGCTGCACCTTCATCAGCTCGAGGCGCGGCCGCACTTCTACGCCAGGCGCGAGGTCGGTGACCGTCCGGTAGCGCTCGGGCTCGGCTGCCACGACCACCACCTTCTGCACGCCTTCCGCCGCGAGCTGGCGGGTGATCTGCGGCACGGTGAAGCCGCTCTCGGCCGCCTGGCCGCCGGTCATGGCGACGGCGTCGTTGAACAAGAGCTTGTAGGTCATGTTCGCCCCGGCCGCGACGGCGGCGCGGATCGCGAGCGAGCCCGAGTGGTTGTAGGTGCCGTCGCCGAGGTTCACGAACACGTGCTTCTCGTCGGTGAAGGGCGAAGCCCCCACCCACGACAGCCCCTCGCCGCCCATGTGGCTGTTCAGGTCGGTCGACGGGTCGTTGAAGCTGGCCATGTAGTGGCAGCCGATGCCGGCCAGCGCGCGGCTGCCTTCCGGCAGGCGGGTCGAGGAGTTGTGCGGGCAGCCCGAGCAGAAGAACGGCTTCCTCTGCTGGTCCGCCGACAGCGTGACGGCGGCCATCGAGGCGGCCGAGACGCGGTTCAGGTAGTCGTACACCCGGTCCATGTGGCCGCCGGCCGGCAGCCGGTCGGCGATGGCCAGCGCGATCTCGGCCACGCTGAGCGAGGTCAGCTCCGAGAGCAGCGGCGCGCCCTTCTCGTCGGTCTTGCCGATGATCGTCGGCCGCGCCTGCGCCGGCAGGTCGTAGAGCGCCGCGCGCGCTTGCACCTCGATCAGCGGCCGCTTGTGCTCGATCACCATCAGGGTCTCGAGGCCGGCCGCAAACGCCCGCAGCCCCACAGGCTCGAGCGGCCAGGGCATGCCCACCTTGTAGATCGCCACGCCCAGGCGCGCGGCCTCGGGCTGGGTTATGCCCATAGCCGCGAAGGCCTCGATCACGTCCTTATAGGCCTGGCCTTGGCAGACGATGCCCAGGCGCGGCCGCGACGCGCCCAGCATCACCCGGTCGATGTGGTTGGCGCGCGCGAAGGCCAGCGCAGCGGGGATCTTCTGGGTGCGGAGGCGCCGCTCCTTGTCGAGCGGCTGGTCCTTGAGCCGGATGCCCAGCCCGCCCTGCGGAATGCGGAAGTTCTCCGGCGTCACGAACCGGTGGCGCGACAGCGAGACGTCGATCGTCGCGCCCGAGTCCATGGTGTCGGCCAGCGCGATCATGCCCACCCAGAGGCCGGAGAAGCGGCTGAGCGCGTAGCCCATCAGGCCGTAGTCCAGCACCTCCTGTACGTCGGCCGGCGACAGCACCGGCATCTCGAAGTCCTGGAAGGCGTATTCCGACTGCGACGGCAAGGTGGAGGACTTGCAAGTGTGGTCGTCGCCGGCCACGGCCAGGACGCCCCCCTTGGGGTGCACGCCGGCGAAGTTGGCGTGCTTGAAGACGTCGCCCGTGCGGTCCACGCCAGGGGCCTTGCCGTACCACATGCCGAACACGCCGTCGTAGCGGGCGCCGGGGAACAGGTTCGCCTGCTGGCTGCCCCAGACGGCGGTGGCGGCCAGGTCCTCGTTGAGGCCTTCCTTGAACACCACCTCGGCGGTCTTCAGGTATTTGCTCGCGCGCCCAGCCTGCTGGTCCAGCCCGCCCAGGGGCGAGCCGCGGTAACCCGAAACGAAACCTGCCGTGTTCAGCCCCGCCGCGCGGTCCAGCCGGTGCTGGTCCATCAGGACGCGGAGGAGCGTCTGGACGCCGGTGATGAAGACCCGACCGTCCGTGAGCAGAAATTTGTCGTCGAGCGTCACTTCTTGGTGGCGCATCGCAATTTTTATCCTTTCGGGCCTCCCCAGACTCCTCGCAAGATCATATAAGAGCGCCGCAATTGCTTGCCAAAAGCATGCCCCCGGGCAGTGGTTCCGGGGCAAGAACAATATGCTCTCGTGTCGGTAACAGGAGGAAAAGTTGTCCGAGGCCCTCGACGCCGTCGATGCCAAGATCCTGGATTTGATCCAGCACGACGCCGGACTGTCGGTCGCCGAGATCGCCGATCGCGTCGGATTGTCGTCCAGCCCGTGCTGGCGGCGCATCAAGCGGCTGGAGGATGCGGGCGTCATCCAGCGCCGCGTGACCATCCTGGACCGGGACAAACTGGGCCTGGGCTTCGAGGTCTACTGCACCGTCAAGCTGTCGCTGCCCACCAAGGACAACCTCGACTCGTTCGAGACCTCCATCACCAAGCTGGCCGAGGTGGTCCAGTGCGCCACGGTCACCGGCGCGGCCGACTACGAGCTGCGCATCGTCACTCGCGACATGCACGCCTTCGACGACTTCCTGCGCGACAAGATCCTGTCGCTGGGCCTGGTCTCCAACATCGAGAGCCGCATCGTCATCCGCTCGGTGAAGAACACCACCGCCGCCCCGCTGGGGCTGGTGAGCCCCTACGTGAGCGCGCAGGGGTAACCCAAACAACGGTTGTCATCCCGGTTTCGCCGCAGGCCAAGACCGGGATGACAATCGATGGTGATGCTTGGGGGAAGAATCACCGTGCGCCATCTCGCCTTCCTGACGCTCCTCCTCGCCGTGCCGGCCCACGCCGCCGACCCACCCGTCACTCTCCTCGCCCAGGACGAGCGCCGCGATCTCCTGATTGAGGGCGTCACCCACCACGACGGCCGCTGGTTCGTCTCCGCCGTCGCCGCCAAGACCATCTTCCGCGTCGAAGCCGGCAAGTTCGTCCCGTTCCTCCAGCCCGATCCGACCACCGGCGCGATCTTCGGCATCGCCGTCGACCCACCCCGCGGCGTGCTCTGGGCCGCCGAGTCCTGGGGCGCGGGCCTGCCCGGCGGTTCGGGCGAGGCGCGCACCGGCCTGCTCAAGGTCGCCCTCGCCGACGGCGCCATCCTCGCCCGCTACCCGGCCCCGCTCGGCGAGGCCATGCAGTTCGGCGACGTGGTCGTGGATCCAGCCGGCGCGGTCTACGCCTCCGATGGCGGCACGGGCGCGATCTGGACCTTCGCGCCGGGCATGACGCGCCTGGAGCTCGTCTCCCGGCCGAAGGGCGTCGCCTCGGCCCAGGGGATGGTGCTCTGCCCGCTCGACGTCATGGTGGTCTCAGACTACGCCACCGGCCTGCACCGCGTGGAGCTGGCCGGCGGCGAAAGCCGGCCGCTGAAGGTCACCGGCCCGAAGGTCGCCGGCCTGGACGGCCTCGCAGCACTCGGAACCCGCGACCACCTCGACGTGATCGCCACCTACAACGGCGCCCAGCCCTACCGCCTCTTGCGCCTGAAGATCAGCGCCGACTGCAACCGCCTCGAAGCCTCCGAGACCCTGCTGAAGGGCGCCCCCCTCCGCGACGTCGCCCTGGCCGCCGCCAGCCCGGACGGCGTCGCCGTGGTCACCGGCAGCCAATGGGCCGGCTGGACCGACGGGAAGCGCAACGAGACCGATCCCGGCCCGGCCACGGTTGCTCTCGTCAAGCTCCCGGCGCATCCCTGACCTCCTTCAGTCAGGGAGTCCCGCCATGATCGACCTCGTCATCGACCAGCGCCGCAAGGACCTCGGCGGGTTCGAGGTCGGCCGGGTGCTGCCCTACGCCAAGCGCCGGATGGTCGGGCCGTTCGTGTTCTTCGACCACATGGGCCCGGTCGACTTCGAGGCCGGCTTCCCGAAGACCGTCGACGTCCGGCCGCACCCGCACATCGGCCTCTCCACCGTCACCTACCTGTTCGACGGCGAGATCACCCACCGCGACTCGGTGGGCGCCATCCAGCCGATCCACCCCGGCGAGGTGAACTGGATGACCGCCGGCTCCGGCATCACCCACTCCGAGCGGTTCGACACCCTGCGCCGGACCGGCGGCCGCATGCACGGCATCCAGGCCTGGGTGGCGCTGCCGACCGAGCTGGAGGAGATGGCCCCGAGCTTCGCGAACCACGGCCCCGACGACCTGCCCACCTACGAGGGCGGCGGCATGTGGGCCCGCCTGATCGCCGGCAAGGCCTTCGGCGCCGCGGCGAAGGTCGCGACCCACTCGCCGATGTTCTACGTCCACTGGCGCCTCGACGCCGGCGCCCAGGCCCAGCTGCCCGCCGAGTATCCCGAGCGCGCCGCGTACGTGGCCCAGGGCAGCGTCGAGGTCGACGGCCGCACACTCTCGGCTGGCCAGATGGCGGTCTTCGCGCCCGGCGACGCCATCACCTTCACCGCCCAGACCGACGCCGTCGTGATGCTCCTGGGCGGCGAGCCGCTCGGGCCCCGCTTCATCGAGTGGAACTTCGTCTCCTCGTCCAAGGACCGGCTCGAGCAAGCCAAGGCCGACTGGCGCGCCGGCCGCATGAAGCTCCCCGACGCCGACCACGACGAATGGATCCCGCTGCCGGAACCGCCCCCGCCAGCGAACCCGATGAGCTGAAGGGTGGCGCAACCCACCCTCTACGGCGCCGCCTACAGCGTCTACGTCCGCGCCTGCCGGATGGCGCTGGCGGAGAAGGGCGTGGACTACGACCTCGTCGCGGTGGACGTCTTCGCGCCGGGCGGGCCGCCGGCGGAGCACCTGGCCCGCCAGCCGTTCGGCAAGATCCCGGCGTTCGAGCACGACGGCTTTGCGCTCTACGAGACCGGCGCCATTACCCGCTACGTGGACGAGACGTTCGACGGCCCGCCGTTGCAGCCGGCCGACCCGAAGGCCCGCGCCCGCATGACCCAGGCGATCGGCATACAGGACGGCCACGTCTACCCGGACCTGGTCTGGGGCATCTATGTCGAGCGCATCGAGGCGCCCGCCCGCGGCCGCGCGTCCGACGAGGCTCGCATCGCCCGCCTGCTGCCCAAGGCCGAGACCTGCCTCGCGGCGCTAGCGGCGCTGGCCGACGGCCCTTGGCTCGCCGGCGACGTGCTCACCCTCGCGGACCTCCACGCGGCCCCGATGTTCGCCCTCTTCCGCCGCACGCCCGAAGGCGCCGCTATGGTGGCCCGCCACCCGCGCCTCGAAGCTTGGTGGGCGGCCATCAGCGGCCGGTCCAGCTTCATCGAGACGACGCCCTAGCCGTCCGCCAGGAACTCCACCACCGCCCGCACCGCCGGCAGCTGGCCCCTTCGGTGCGGCGTCAGGATCGTCGTGGTGACTTCGCCGGCGGTCCAGTCGGAGAGGACGCGGACGAGGCGGCCCGCGGCGATCGCGGCGCGGACGAACGGCTCGGGCAGCACGGCGACGCCCAGGCCCGCCGCGGCCGCCTCCAGGATCACCGTGGACTCGTCGGCGACCATCCGGGGCTGTGGCGTCACCGTCCCCTCGCGCCCGTCGACGTGGCGCAGTCGCCAGGACGTCTGGTTCAGGGCCCCCAGGATCGCGGAATGGTTCTCGAGGTCCCCAGGCCCGACCGGCGTCCCGCGCGCGGCGAGGTAGTCCCGTGCGGCGACCAGCACGAACGGCTCGGCCCGCAGCCGTCGTGCAACCAGGCCCGAGTCGGGCAAGGGCCCGAAGTGGCTGCGGATCGCGATGTCGAAGCCCTCCTGCACGATGTCCACGAAGCGGTCGGTGGCGTGCACGACCAGTCGGAGCTTCGGGTGCGCAGCCGCCAGCGCCGGCAGCCGCGGCGCCAGTTCCATCTGCACGGTCGGGATCGAGGCGGTGATGCGCACGGTCCCGCTGGGCTCGACCTGGCGGCGGCGGACGGCGGCTTCCGCGCCCTCGACCTCGATCAGCGCCGCACGGGCGTGTTCGTAGACGTCGCGGCCCACGTCGGTGAGCACGAAGCTGCGCGAGGTGCGGTGGATCAGCCGCGCGCCGAGCGCGGCCTCCAGCGCGGCCACCCGCTTGCTGACGGTGGACTTGGGCACGCCCAGCCGGCGCGCCGCGTGCGCGAAGCCGCCGTGCTCCACGGCCTGGGCGAAGAGGAGGAGGTCGTTGGGATTCATCGTCCACCCGCGTGGACGATTGGTCTGCCACTCAGCCTCTGTTGCGTCAAAGGCCACGCGATCATCTCTCCGGCATCAGACCGGAGAACATGAGACATGACCCCCATCCTCTTCTACGGCGTGCCGGAGGGCTGCTCGTTCGGCGCCATCGTGGCGCTCGAATGGTCGGGCCGGCCCTACCAGCTTGGCCGCATCCAGATGCCCGATCAGGTGACGAGCGAGGCGTACCGGCGGCTGAACCCGCTGGGCGAGACCCCGACCTTCATGACCGCCGACGGCCAGGTGTTCAGCCAGAGCGCCGCGATCCTGCGCCACATCGCCGGAAACCCGGCCGATCCGCGCCTGGACGAGATGCTCTCGTTCCTGACCACCAGCTACTTCGGCGGCTTCAGCCCGCTCTGGCAGGCGGTCGAAGGCGCGAGCGAGGCCGACAAGGCGTTCCTCATCCCCAGCGGCCGCCGGAAGGTGGCCAGGGCGCATGCCCAGCTCGAGGCGCTGCTGGCCGGACGCGACTGGCTGGTCGGCGACGGGCCGACCATCGCCGACGCCTACTTCTTCGGGATCGCCCGCTGGAACGAGTTCCACCAGGCGATCGACCGGTCGGCGTATCCGGCGGTCGACCGGCTCTACCGGCGGCTCGCGCAGGATCCCGCCGTCCGGTTCGCGCTCGCCATCGAGCACGAGGAGCCGGCGACCAGCGCGGGCGGCTTCCGCGGCCACGTCAGCCTGGAGGACGCGCTGGCGCGCCTCGCCGTTCCGGCCTGACCGGCGACGCGCCCTGCCCTTGCGTCAGGGCGCGCAGCCGTCCACACACAGCGCCCATGCACGTCAGCGTCTTCGACCTCTTCAAGCTGGGGGTCGGCCCTTCCAGTTCGCACACCATGGGTCCGATGACCGCCGCCGGCCGGTTCCTCGAGCGGTTGGGGCCGGACGTCGCCCGCACGGCGCGGGTGGAGACCACCCTCTACGCCTCGCTGGCGCTGACCGGCCGCGGCCACGCCACCGACCGGGCGGTGATCCTGGGCCTGGCCGGGTTCGAGCCGAAGTCGCTGGATCCCGACGAGGCCGACCGCGTGGTCGCCGACGTGCGCGCGCGCGGCCGGCTCAACCTCGCCGGCGCGCACGAGATCGCCTTCGACGAGGCCCGCGACCTCGTGTGGGCGGGCCGCGAGCGCCTGCCCCAGCATCCGAACGCCCTGCGCTTCACCGCCTTCGACGCCGACGGCTGGACGCTGGCCGAGCGCACCTACTTCTCGATCGGCGGCGGCTTCGTGCGCGACGAGGACGAGATCGCCCAGAACACGCCGCCCGCCCGCGCGCTGCCGACGCCCTACCCGTTCGATAGCGGCGCCGAGCTGCTGGACCAGGCCGAGAAGGCCGGCCTCACCATCGCCGGCCTGATGGCCGCCAACGAGCTCAGCGTCCGCGCCCAGGCGGAGCTCGACGCCGGCCTCGACCAGATCGCCGACGCCATGTTCGCCTGCATCGAACGCGGCATGAAGACCGATGGCGTCCTGCCCGGCGGCCTCAAGGTGAAGCGCCGCGCCCACGACATCTGGAAGAGCCTGGTGGCCGACGCCGACCGCCGCATCGCCGACCCGCTGGGGGCGCTCGACTGGGTCAACCTCTGGGCGCTGGCGGTCAACGAGGAGAACGCCGCGGGCGGCCGGGTCGTCACCGCCCCCACCAACGGCGCCGCGGGCCTTTTGCCGGCGGTGCTCCGCTACTACGACCGCTTCCACCACGGCACGCCGCAGGGCCGGCGCACCTTCCTGCTCACCGCCGCCGCCATCGGCGCGCTCTACAAGCGCAACGCCTCCATCTCGGGCGCCGAGGTGGGCTGCCAGGGCGAGGTGGGTGTGGCCTGCTCGATGGCCGCCGCGGGCCTCGCCGCCGCCCTGGGCGCCTCCAACGCCCAGATCGAGAACGCCGCCGAGATCGGTATGGAGCACAACCTGGGCCTCACCTGCGACCCGATCGGCGGCCTGGTGCAGATCCCCTGCATCGAGCGGAACGCCATGGGCGCGGTGAAGGCCATCGACGCGGCGCGCCTGGCCATGCTGGGCGACGGCCAGCACTCGGTCAGCCTCGACAAGGTCATCGCCACGATGAAGCGGACCGGCGAAGACATGAGCCACGTCTACAAGGAGACCAGCCTGGGCGGCCTTGCAGTCAACCTGGCCGAGTGTTGACCATCTTAGGTTGAAAGCGCCTTGCGGGTCTGCTCCCAATACTGGAAGCCGGTGATCAGGGTGACCACGGCCGCCAGCCACAGCATCAGGTGGGCGGCGAGCTCGAACAGTTCGCGCGCCGCCGTGCCGTCCGGGAGCGAGAAGGCGCCCCAGGCGGCCACGATCAGCTCCATGGCCAGCGCCACCAGCTGCAGCGTCGTCTTCCACTTGGCGAGCAGGGTCACCGGCAGCTTCACGCCCTTGCCGGCGCCCACCTCGCGCAGCGCGCTGACCGTGAACTCGCGGAACAGGATGAGGCCGGCCGGCAGCACCACCATCGGCTGGGGCCCCAGCGAGAGCAGGCCCAGGATCGCGCCGCAAACCAGCACCTTGTCGCCGATCGGGTCGAGGATGGCGCCCCAGACGCTCTCGGCGTCGAGCTTGCGCGCCAGCCAGCCGTCGAAGAAGTCGGTGATCGCGGCCACTATGAAGGCGTAGACCCCCCACCGCTGCAACGCGAACTGCGCCTCGGGCTCCAGGCGGTTGGCGTAGTAGGGCACCGCCCCCGCGGCGGCCGCGAACGCCACGAACATGAAGAGCGCCATCACCAGGCGCGAGGCGGTGAGGATGTTCGGAAGCGATTTCAGCATGCGGGGAATCGAGCGCTCGGCGTCCAGCTAAGTTCCGCGAGAGCTTAGCCGGTTCGGCGGGCCGCGGTCACGGCAAGCTTTCAAGATCGGCGATACGTCACCCCCAGTAGTCGTCGTCGAGCTCCGGGCGCTCCGGCGCGGGCGCGGGCGCCTGGGTCGGCGGCCGGCTCGCCAGGCGCTTCGCGGCCGCCTCCTCGATCGCCCGCGCCTTGGCCACCGGATCCCCCCATCTGCTTCAGGGGCGGGTATGACCCCCTAGTCGCTTCGTGACTCCTGGCGTGTGTTGCGACGCTTCGCTCCTACGCAAAAATAACCATGCTCGGTTTCCAAATAGAAATCTGAGCAGACCAAATCTTCAGTGGAGTTCCGTTGGAGTGGGTCACGCGCATTCGGGCAGACCATAGTAAAGCTTAAACATTCAACCATGCCGTGATGGGGCGCGATTGCACACGCGGCGGCTATACTGTGGAGAAGGACGAATGTCTGGTGGAGCCAGCAACCCGAAGATCGTCGGCGGCGCTTGGAACGAATGGATCTACGGCACGCCCGACAACGACAAGATAGACGGCCGGGGCGGCAACGACACCATCAACGGCTTCTGCGGCAACGATGTCCTCACCGGAGGTTCCGGCTCGGACACCTTCGTCCTGGATCGCACCTACCAGGACGTCTGCGGCGGTCAGGACGTCGTGACCGACTTCAGTGTCAAGCCGACGGCCCATGACAACATCCAGTTCAACGGCTGGGGCGCCTTCGTGGACGCCCCGACCGGAACGCTGGACGTCGGCGACACCTTCACGACCGACCTCGGCCACACCCTGACCGTGGGCGTCGGCGCCAACGGTGGAACCTGCCTCATGTGGGACACCGGCGACTGCTTCGACCTGCGCGGCGTGACCGCCGGCACGCTGGACGCCGGCTGGATCATCAGCACTTGAGCGAGAGGGGCCGGTCCCAGCACATGTGCTGAGACCGGCCGCGCCCGTCAGGTGACGAGGTAGTCGCTTGCGCTGAGCGAGGCGACGTTGATGTGGCCGACAAGGGTGTTGTTGTAGACCAGGTTCCCGTTGGCATCGACGGTGAGCGCGGTAGCCCCTGCGGCTGGGGTCGAGTCGAGGCTGTCGATCCAGAGCCAGATCTTGTCCTCGTTCGGGTTGAAGTCGGTGATCTCATCGAAGTCACCGAGCCGGAGCACGAAGATGTCCTGGTCCCCAGCTCCGCCGGGGCCGCCCGAGAGCAGATCTGACCCGTAGCTGCCGAAGATGAAGTCGTTGCCGGCCCCGCCGACGATCGTGTCGTCGCCGAGTCCGCCGTACAGGTAGTCGTTTCCGTCGCCGCCGTTCAGGCTGTCGTTGCCGGCGCGGCCGTCCAGCAGGTCGGCGCCCTCGCCGCCAGCGAGGTTGTCGCCCGCGGCTCCCGGCGTCGTGTTGCTGCCGCCGTAGACCGCATCGTTCCCGGCCAGGGCGTCGAAGTTGAACGCGGGATCGTCCATCTTCGTGCCCGTCTCGTCCAGGCTGGCCCAAACCCGGTCGATCGAGGCGCCCGATGCCGCCGCCGCACCGTTCGTTTCGAACAGGTCGGTGGCGTCCTTCAGGAGGGCGTTCTCGATATTGTTGAAGTTGTTGAAGTTGCCGATGATCGGGTCGGCGTTGACCAGGTCGACCAGCCCCTTGTTGGTCGAGAGGGCGGTGACCGTGTAGCTCGCGATCTTCTGGGCGCTGTTCAGCGAGATGGCCGCGCCGGTCTCGTTCGCCACGTAGACACGATAGATCGCATCACCTGTCGACGTGCCCTCGTTCCAGATCTTCTGGATCGAGATCTTCAGGCCAGCGTAGTCGGTGGAGTAGCCGGACGTGGCCAGCTTCGCCAAGCTGTCGTTCGACGTGAAGAAATCCCAGTAGATGTAGCCGCCGGCGTTCACGGCGAAGGTGCCCCCCTGCAGCTTGGGCTGGATGCTGTCGACGCTGTTCGGGAAGTTGAACTGCGGGTTCCCCGTGATCGTCACCGGCGCAAAGATCGCGACCGCCGCGCTGTCCTGCACAGAGTCGGCTTGATCGGTGTCCGCGGTGGCGGTGTTGTCGATGTCGGCGTCGCCGCCGCCGTTGCCGTCGATATCGCCTGCCGTCACCGTGTAGCTGGCGCTGAACTTCCAGGTTTCGCCCGGATCGAAGGCGCCGTTCGTATTGGCGTCGCCGACATTCTTGCCGTTGATGTCGAGCACCTGGCTGACGCTGGCGATCGAGTCCGTCACCGTCAGTCCGGTCTGGGTGATGTTGCCGGTGTTGGTGACGTCGATCCCGTAGTTGATCACCTGGCCGGCCGCACTGACCGGATTGAACGGCGCCGTTGTGTCCGAGCCCACCTGGGTGACGTACTTGTCGATCGAAATGGTGCGGGTCTGGTTCACGGTGACGACGGCGTCGTCCTCGTCGGGGCCGGTCTGGTCGGAGTCGGCGGTGGCGGTGTTGACGATGTTGGCGCCGCTGTTGATCTCGGCCTGGGTGACCGTGTGCGTGCCGCTGTAGGTCCAGGTC
>NZ_DASWTE010000093.1:0-9807 GCF_036402295.1 Phenylobacterium sp. | reverse complement strand
CTCGAACAACATCGCCAACATGAACACCGTGGCGTTCAAGCGCCAGCGGGCCGAGTTCCAGGACCTCCTCTACCAGACGTTCGAGGCGGCCGGGACGCAGTCGTCCGACCAGGGCACCATCGTGCCGACGGGCGTGCAGGTGGGCGCGGGCGTCAAGGCCGGCGCGATCTACCGCGTGCAGACGCAGGGCTCGCTCACCCGCACCGACAACCCGTACGACATGGCCATCGACGGCCGCGGCTACTTCCAGGTGCTCACGCCCTCGGGCGAGACGGCCTACACCCGCGCCGGCAACTTCTCGGTCAGCGACCAGGGCCAGCTCGTCACCCAGGACGGCTACACCATCGAGCCGGCGATCACGATCCCGCCCGACGCGGTGCAGGTGAACGTCTCCAAGACCGGCCAGGTCGAGGTGCTCCAGGCCGGCCAGACAGCGCCCAGCATCGTGGGCGTGATCGAGCTCGCCACCTTCGTCAACGAAGGCGGCCTGACCGCGCTCGGCGGCAACCTCTACAAGGAGACGGCGGCCTCGGGCACGCCCACCACCGGCACGCCGGGCTCCACCGGCATCGGCACCCTCACCCAGGGCTACACCGAAGCGTCGAACGTCGACGCGGTGGCCGAAATCACCGCCCTGATCGTCGCCCAGCGCGCCTACGAGATGAATTCCAAGGTCATCTCCACCGCCGACAACATGCTGGCCACCGCCAACCAGGTGAAGACGTAAGCTCATGAAGACGCTGGCTTCCTTCGGCGCGCTCCTTGCCGCCCTCGCCCTGGCCGCTCCGGCCTTCGCCGCCGTCCCGGTGACGCTGAAGATGAACGCGGTCGACGCCGACGGCGTGGTCACCCTGGGCGAGATCTTCGACGGCGCGGGCCAGGCCGGCCTCACGCCCGTCGCCACCCGCCCGCAGGCCAGCGTGATGCTGAACGCCCAGGCCGTGCGCCTGGCCGCGGCCCGCGCCGGCCTCGACTGGGCCAACGCCGAGGGCCTGCGCACCATCGTCGTCAGCGGCGGCGCGCCCGCCGTCTCCGGCTCGGCCGTCGCCGCCCGCGGCAATGTCGACGTGCTCACCTGGGCCCGCTCGATCCCCGCCGGCGAGATCGTCCAGCCCACCGACCTCGTCTGGGGCAAGGCGGCGCTGGCCCCGGCCGACGCGCCGAACGACCCCGACGCCGTGATCGGCCTGGCCGCCCGCCGCCCCCTGCGCGCCGGCGCCGCGGTCGCCGCGCGCGACGTTTCCGCGCCCCAGGTGATCAAGGCCAATGAAGTGGTAACCCTCACCTACGACAACGGTGGGGTCTCGCTCGCGCTGCAGGCCAAGGCCCTGTCCGGCGGCGCGGTGGGCGAAACCATCAACGTGCAGAACGTCACGTCGAAGAAGACCGTCCAGGCCGTGGTCACCGGACCGGGCCAGGCGGCGGTCGGACCCCAGGCGGAGCAGCTGAAGCTCAACCGCTCGACCCGTGTCGCGCTCCGTTGAAGGAAGCAAACATGCGCCTGCGCATCCTGGCCCTCGCCGCCCTCGCCCCGCTCGCCGCCTGCTCGACCGTGAAGGAGGCCGTGAAGGGCCCCGACCTGGCGCCGGTGGGTTATCCCGCGGCCATGGCGCCGATCACCCAGCCGATGGCCTCGGCCCGCGAGCCGTCGCCGCAGTCGGCCAGCGCCAACTCGCTCTGGCGCACGGGCGCGCGCGCCTTCTTCAACGACCAGCGCGCCGGTCGCGTCGGCGACATCCTGACCGTCAATATCGACATCGACGACAGCGCCAAGACCACCAACGCCTCGGCCAGTTCGCGCAGCTCGGGCGCCAAGATGGGCGTGCCCCATTTCCTGGGCCTGGAGTCCACCCTGGGGAAAATCCTGCCGGGCGCCTATGAAGCCGAGAACATGATCGAGACCGCCTCCGCCACCAGCAACGCCGGCGGCGGCTCGGTGAACCGCCAGGAGAAGATCAGCCTGACGATCGCCGCGGTGGTCACTGCGATCCTGCCCAACGGCAACATGGTGATCCAGGGCACCCAGGAGGTCCGCACCAACGCCGAGCTGCGCCAGCTGACCGTCGCCGGCATCGTGCGCCCCGAGGACATCTCCTCGGCCAACACGATCCGCCACACCCAGATCGCCGAGGCCCGCATCAGCTACGGCGGCCGCGGCGACATCAGCCGCGTGCAGAAGACCCCGGCCGGCCAGAGCCTGATCGAGAAATTCTCGCCATTCTGATGCGGCCGGCGCGAGGCCGCCCTTCGGCCGCCTAGCCCATCAGCAACCGGCCGAAGGCCTGCCAGGGCTCGGTGAAGGCGATCGCGACCCGCAGCGGCTCGGAGACGAGCAGGAGCCCGCCGCCCCAGAGGGTGGCGGGATGCAGGCGGCCCCGGACGAGCAGGTCGTAGGCGACCAGCGCGAGCAGGAAGACGTCAACCAGCAGGAGCGCGCCGATCGCGCCCGGGATTCCAGGGGTCGTCCGCGTGACGATCCGCGCCAGGGCCGGTCCCAGCAGGCTCATGGTCGCGATCAGCATCAGCCGCTTGTGGACGTCGGGACGGTTGCGGTTCGCCACGCCCGCCGCAACGTAGAGAGCGAACAGGCCGACCGCCGCCAGCGGGAACATCACGAAGACATACGGGTCGGCCAGGGTGCCGGCGTTGGCGGCCGTGTGGACGCGTCGCTGGCTCTCCAAGGCCACGAAGACGCCGGTGGCGAGCGTCGCCAGCGCCAGCACGACCCCCGCCAGGCCAGTGACCCGGTGGATGTCGGGGCGGCCCGAGGCGATCAGACCGGTCTGTGTCACGAGCAACAGCATCCACGCCGTGCAGAGGCCGCCGTGCAGGTGCACGGTGGGCGTGAGCACCGGCGTCGGGGCGTCGTTCAGCCCGGCCAGGTAGTAGGTCGGCGCGAAGCCGACGAAGGCCGTCGCGGCCATTGCGACCGCCATGCCGGTGAAGAATATCCGATCGGTCTGGACATGCGCCTGAGGCGCGACGCTGGTCGTCACCTTCCGCCCTCCCTGAGCCGCCACGCCCCGGACGGCCCAACCATAGCACTCATAACGGCGGTTTCCCGCAAGGATCGACGCGCGGCCGTCCGAGCCGCCCGACTTCCTCGACCTCGACCCGCAGACCCACGTCCGCCACGCCTGCCGCCGCCTGGGCCTGCCCGAAGACCTGGCCGAGACCTGGCAAGACCTCCCCGAACCCACCTTCTTCCCCGACCCCGCGCCCCGCCCGCGGGACCGGGACGAACCCGAGTTCTACGCCCCACCAGCGGCGCCTGACTCCGCCGAGAGCGCCCCGGTCCCCTGGCCCAACACCGGCTGACGGCGCGCAGCGCCTTCAATGAACCACGGATTACACGGATGAGCAGAACGAGCCCGGCGCCCAGCCAGGCACGGCGCCCATCCGTGCAATCCGTGTAATCCGTGGTTCCAAACGACAGCGCCTGCGGCGCGGCGTACGCCCGCTTCAGATCAAGGGTCGCGATGTCCCCGACCTTCGCCCCGATGGGCCGTCGGTCAGGCCCGGCGTCCCGTCGCCGAGGCGTTGTCGACGCCCAGGGCCGCGAGCGCGGTCCGTACGATCCCGTCGGCGTCCAGCCCGGCCAGCGCGTACATCGCGTCGGGCTTGTCGTGGTCCTGGAAGATGTCGGGCAGCGTGAGCGTGCGTACCCGGAGGCCGCGGTCCAGCGCGCCGTGCTCGGCCAGCGCGTGCAGCACGAAGCTGCCGAAGCCGCCCACGGCGCCTTCCTCCACCGTGATCAGCGCCTCGTGCTCGCGGGCCAGCCGCAGCAGCATGTCGACGTCCAGCGGCTTGGCGAACCGTGCGTCGGCCACCGTGGCCGAGAGTCCGCGCGCGGCCAGCTGGTCGGCGGCCTTCAGCGCCTCGCCCAGCCGCGTGCCGAATGACAGGATGGCCACCGCCGTGCCCTCGCGCACGATCCGGCCCTTGCCGATCTCGAGCGGCGCGGCGAGCAGCGGGATCTGGGCGCCCGTGCCTTCGCCGCGCGGATAGCGGAACGCCGAGGGCCGATCGTCGATGGCGGCGGCCGTGGCGATCGCCTGGGCGAGCTCGGCCTCGTCGGACGGGCCCATGAGCACCATGCCGGGCAAAGCGCCGAGGTAGCCGATATCGAACGAGCCCGCGTGCGTCGCGCCGTCAGCGCCCACGAGGCCCGCGCGGTCGATGGCGAAGCGGACCGGCAGGCCCTGGATCGCCACGTCGTGGACCACCTGGTCGTAGCCGCGCTGCAGGAAGGTCGAATAGAGCGCGCAGAACGGCTTCATGCCGTCGGCGGCCAGGCCCGCGGCGAACGTCACCGCGTGCTGCTCGGCGATGCCCACGTCGAAGGTGCGCTCGGGGAACTTCTGGCCGAACAGGTCGAGGCCGGTGCCCGAAGGCATGGCCGCGGTGATCGCCACGATCTTCGGGTCGCGCTCGGCGTGCTTGATCAGCTCCTGGGCGAACACCTTGGTGTACTGCGGCGCGCCGGGCTGGGCGGGCTTGGCCTGCTGGCCGGTGACCACGTCGAACTTGACCACGCCGTGGTACTTGTCGGCGGCGTTCTCGGCCGGCTCGTAGCCCTTGCCCTTGTGCGTGACCACGTGGACCAGCACCGGCCGGTCGTCGATCTTGCGGGCGTTCTGCAGCACGTGGACCAGGGCGTCCATGTCGTGCCCGTCGATCGGCCCCACGTAGTAGAAGCCCAGTTCCTCGAAGAAGGTGCCGCCCGCGACCATGCCGCGGGCGAACTCCTCGGCCTTGCGTGCCGCCTCGCGCATCGGCCGCGGGAAGGCCTTGGCCACCGACTTGCCCAGGTGGCGCAGCGACTGGTAGCCGCCGCCCGAGACCAGCCGGGCGAAGTAGGCGCTCATCCCGCCCACCGGCGGGGCGATCGACATGTCGTTGTCGTTCAGGATGACGGTGAGCTGCTTGGTCGTCCCCACAGCGTTGTTCATAGCTTCGTAGGCCATGCCGGCGCTCATCGAGCCGTCGCCGATGACAGCCACCACCTTGTTGTCGCGGCCCTCGGCGTCGCGCGCCGCTGCGAAGCCCAGCGCCGCCGAGATCGAGGTGGCCGCGTGCGCCGCGCCGAACGGGTCGTAGGCGCTCTCGCTGCGCTTGGTGAAGCCCGACAGGCCGCCGCCCTGACGCAGGGTGCGGATGCGGTCGCGCCGCCCGGTCAGGATCTTGTGCGGATAGGCCTGGTGGCCGACGTCCCAGATCAGGATGTCATCCGGCGTCTCGTAGACGTGATGCAGGGCCACGGTCAGCTCGACCACGCCCAGGCCGGCGCCCAGATGGCCGCCCGTCTGCGACACGGCGTCGATCGTCTCGGCGCGTAGTTCGTCTGCCAGCTGGCGGAGCTGAGGGATCGTGAGGCTGCGCGTATCGGCGGGCGAGGAGACCGTGTCGAGCAGGGGGGTGACGGGAGGCAACGCGGGCAGTCCTCGGGGTATTACTGGCGGCGCTCTAGCACGAAATCGACGCTGGCCCGCAGGAATTCCGCCCGCGAACCGAACGGATCCAGATGGGATTTCGTCTGGGTTTTGAGCAGGCCCAGGCGCTCTTTCGCCGCATCCACGCCCAGCAGGGTGACGAAAGTGGTCTTGCCGGCCGCCGCGTCCTTGCCCGCCGCCTTCCCCATCAGGCCGGCGTCGCCCTCGGCGTCCAGCAGGTCGTCCACGATCTGATACGCGAGCCCCAGGTCATGGGCGAACGCCATCAGCGGTTGCCGCTCGATGTCCTGGGCATGCGCGATCACCAGCGGCAGCTCGAAGGCGCAGGCGATCAGGGCGCCGGTCTTCAGCCGCTGCATCCGGGCCACGCCGCCCAGGTCCTCGCGTACGCCCAGCATGTCGATCATCTGGCCGCCCACCATGCCGCGCGCGCCCCCCGCGACGGCCAGCCGCGTTACCAGCTCGGCGCGGACGCCGCCGTCGGGATGGGTGTCGGGATGGGCCAGGATCTCGAAGGCGGCGGCCTGTAGCGCATCGCCCGCCAGCACGGCGGTCATCTCGTCGTACTGCACGTGCACGGTCGGCTGTCCGCGGCGCATGGTGTCGTCGTCCATGCACGGGAGATCGTCGTGGATCAGGCTGTAGGCATGGATGCATTCCAGCGCGCAGGCGGCTCTGAGGACGTAGGTCTCGTCCAGGTCGAACATGCGGCCGGTCTCGAGCGCGAAGAAGGTGCGCAGGCGCTTGCCCTCGCCCAGCGCGGCGTAGCGCATCGCTTCGGTCAGGCGGCTCTCCGGGCCTTCGGCGCGCGGCAGCAGCTCATCGAGCGCCACGGTGACGAGGTCCGCCGCCTCGGCCACACGGCGGGCGAGGTCCATCAGCTGAACTCGGCAGGCTCGACGCCGGCCGCGCCGCCAGCGCCCATGACGATCTTCTCCACCCGCAGGCGCGCGGCCTCCAGCCGCGTCTCGCAGTGCGCCTTCAGCGCAGCTCCGCGCTCGTACATGCGGATCGAGTCCTCGAGGGGCGCCTGGCCCGATTCGAGCCGCGCCACGATCTGCTCGAGCTCGGCGAGCGCCTGCTCGAAGGTCATGGCGGCGATGTCGGCGGGCTCGGACATGGGACGATCTCTAGCTGTGGCTTTGAGCGGAATCCACTGCCATTCAGCCGCGTTCGAAGCGGCGCATCGACCAGTACTTGTAGCCCTCGCTCTGCACGAGGCGCCAACCCAGCTTCTTCAGCGAGCGGCCGATCATGTAGTTGAAGAAGCCGTGCGCCAGGACGACGACGTTCTCGCCGCCCGCGGCCAGGCCGATCAGCAGGGCTGCGGCCCGGTCGGCGCGCGCCTCGGCCTCGCTGCGGGTCTCCTGCCCCTCGTGGTGGTCGAAGAACCACCACCAGAACCGCGCCATGAAGCCCCACACCTTCGGCGACAGCTTCACCCACTTCGGCAAGTTGGGCGGCGGCAGCGGCGCTTCGATCAAGAGGTCATGCCGCTCGAACGGCCGTTCCCCGGCGAGGGTCTGGGCGCTCTCGATCGCCCGCAGGCGGGTGGACGAGACCAGCGAGCCGCACTCCACGACGAAGTTCCGTAGCGCGTCGGGCGGCGTCTGGCCCGGCAGCAGGCCCATGATCTCGTAGCGGCCCCAGAATTCCCGGTACTCGGCGGCCGACAGGCGCACCTTGCGCGACAGCGCCGGCTCGCCGTGGCGGGCCAGCACGATGGCGCCATGAGCCAGGGGGGCCGGCTTGGGAGACTTGGCGGTCAAGACGCTGGCCATCGATCCTGAGAACGCACCGGCGCTCCGCCCCTCACCCTTCGCCGAGCGCCCTCACGTGGGCGAGGGCGGAGCGGCCTAGAGCTTGGAGGTCGTATCCGCCCTCGAGCGACGACACAACCCGGCCCTTGGCGTGGCGGTTGGCCACCGAGGCGATGGCGCGCGTGGCCCAGGCGAAGTCGGCCTCCTCCAGGCTCTGGCCGCCGCCGCCCACAGGGTCCCACTTGTGCGCGTCGAACCCTGCCGAGACGATGATCAGGTCGGGCGCGAAAGCGTCGACGCGATCCATCAGGCTCTCGAAGGCGCGCTTCCAGACCTCGACCGGCGCGCCCTCGGGCGAGACCGCGTTGACGATGTTGTCCGGGACGGGCTCGGACGGATGGCCCGTGCCCGGCCACATCGGCCACGACTGGATCGAGGCGAAGAACATGCCGGGCCGCCCGCCGAGGGCCGCCTGCGTGCCGTTGCCGTGATGGATGTCGAAGTCGACCACCGCCACCTTGCCGAGGCCCGCCTTCTGGGCCGCGTGCGCCGCCACCGCGACGTTGGAGTAGATGCAGAAGCCCATCGACGCGCCCGGCTCGGCGTGGTGCCCCGGCGGCCGCACGGCGCAGAACGCGCGCTGGGCCCGGCCGGCGGCGACGTCGCGTACCGCCGTCACCACCGCGCCCGCCGCGCGCCGCGCCGCCGTCAGGCTGCCCGACGACATCGAGGTGTCCGGGTCCAGGTGCACGCGTCCTTCGCGCGGCGCCACGCGGGCGATCTGGTCCAGATAGGCGCGGTCGTGGACCGCCAGCAAGTCGGCCTCCTCGACGAACGGCGCATCGTTCGGCGCCAGGTCCAGCGTGGCGTCCTCCAGCGCGTCCACGACCGAACGCAGGCGCTCCGGGCTTTCCGGGTGCCGGTCGCCCGGACGGTGGTCGAACATGTCGAGATGGGTGTAGAGCGCGACGGTCATACCTCATCCTAACGCAAGTTTTCCGCCCGCCCATGACTGAACCCGTGATCCGCCGCGCCGGTCCCGCCGACGCCGAAACCCTGTCGGCCCTGGGGGCCCAGACCTTCCGCGAGACCTTCGCGCACCTCTATCCGCCGGCGGACCTGGAGACTTTCCTGGCCGACGCCTACGGGATCGAACGCACCCGCGCCGACCTGGCCGATCCGGCGAAGGCGTCTTGGCTCGTGGAGGCCCGCGGCCAGGCCATCGGCTACGCCCTGGCCGGCCCCTGCGGCCTGCCCCACGGCGACGTGACGCCCGCTTGCGGCGAGCTCAAGCGGATCTACTTCCTGAAGGACCACCAGGGCGGCGGCCTCGGCCGGGCCCTGTTCGGCAAGGTGATGGACTGGCTGCTGCGGGATGGCCCGCGCGACGTGTGGATCGGCGTCTGGTCCGAGAACTACGGCGCCCAACGCTTCTACGAGCGCCACGGCTTCTCCAAGGTCGGCGAGTACGGCTTCGAGGTCGGCCGGACGGTGGACCTCGAGTTCATCCTGCGGCGCTCGGCGGAGAGTTTTTCTACAAGGGCGGCGTAATCAGGCCCAAGTCGACACACTTTCGCCCCAATCAAGCCGGGTCGGACCTACTTCATTGCTTAGATTTAACCTCGCACCATCTTGGCGAGATCGCCGGCTTTTGGGACCTTAGCCATCGTTCGGCGTTGAGTTTTCGAAGGCGGGCGATGGGGATGCTCAAGATCGGCTACGTTCGGCTGCGGGATGCGACCGCGCACGAGGACACCGCCGTCCTGAAGGCCGCCGGCTGCCAGGTGGTCAGGGCGGAGGAGCCGCACTCCGGCGGCCACACGCTGAGCTCCATCCTCAACTTCATCGGCGCGGGCGACCAGCTGGTGGTCACCCGCCTGGACCGGCTGGCCCTCACCGGCCGCGGCCTGCTCGACGCGCTCGAGCGGCTCGAGGCCCGCGGCGCCAGCCTCTGCGTCCTGGAACCCGAGCTCTCCAGCCAAGGCGCCACCGGCCGCACGCTGCGCGCCGTGCTGGAGGCGGTCGCGGACCTCGAGCCCGCCGGCCATCGCCGCCGCCGCCCGGCCGCCGCCGCCCACGAGATCTTCGCCCTCCAGCGCGCCGGCGTCGGCCCCGTCGAGATCGCGCGGCGCCTCGGCGTCTCCCGCATGACGGTGTGGCGCAAGCTGAAGGCGGTGGAGGCGGCGGGCGTCAGCGCTTAGGTCGCGCGCAGACGCCGCGCCCGGCGAACCGGACGCCTAGACTACCAGCCAGATCCGCCCGGCATGCGCTCGCCGGGGGCGAGGCGTTCCCAGGGCGGGATGTAGGGCTGTGGCGCAGGCTCTGGAGGTGGCGGCAGGTCCGGCGGCGGCTCGGCCAGGACTTCCGGCGGCGGCTCGGGCTCGGGCGGCAGGTCGGGCGGCGGCGCGGCGGACACCGCAATCGGCGCCGGTGGGTCGACCGGCGGCGGCGGAGCGTCGTCCGTGTCGGCTTCGGGGTCCTCGCCCAGGCCGATCTCGTCGGAGAGGCGCTGGATCAGGGTCTCGACGGGCGTCTCGAGGAAGTCGTCGTCGAAGGACAGGTCGCGCAGACGCATGCCGACGTCGTCGAACAGC